>JBFLVX010000030.1:0-19096 GCA_040758255.1 Nitrospirota bacterium | reverse complement strand
GTTACTTCTCTCATGGCTACAGCGCAAAGAACAAGGCATTGGCAGGAGCAGGCACTGCCCTGCCTCTGGATTCCCTTGCCGCAGCTACAAATCCAGCAGGCATGGTTTTTATGGGCAATCGCATTGATGCGGGGCTCGCCTTTTTCAATCCGAACAGAGAGTATTCAGTAAGCGGCGCTACTCCGCCTCCTCCGGGCTGCCCCGGCTCTCCCACCTGTCCTTTTACTCTGGATCAGGGCACCTTTGAGAGTGATTCCAACTGGTTTGTTATCCCGTCTTTCGGCGCTAACTGGATGATTAACAATGACAGCTCTATCGGCGTCTCTGTGTTTGGCAACGGCGGCATGAATACGGATTATCCTACAAACACATATTATGATTTTTCAGTCTCATCAACAGGTGTGGACCTGATGCAGCTGTTTATTATGCCGACATATGCAAGGAAACTGAACCCAAAGCATGCCATAGGTATAAGCCCTATCCTTGCTTATCAGGCCTTTGAGCAGATAGGCTTGCAGTCTCTTGGCGACATGGGTTTTTCCAGCGACCCGTCTCATATCGCCAATAATGGTCATGACAGCGCATATGGCCTTGGAGTGAGGTTTGGTTATTTAGGGGAGGTAATTCCGAATTTATCCCTCGGCGCTTCGATCCAGAGCAAGGTATATATGAGCGAATTCGATGAATATGCCGGGTTGTTCGCTGAACAGGGAGACTTTGACATTCCCGCCAACTGGAGCATAGGCCTTGCGTTAAAGGCCTCTCCTGCGCTCACATTTGCGCTCGATCTACAGCAGATCTATTACAGCGATGTTAATTCGGTTGGCGACCCGATGATGCCCAACTTACAGATGAGTCTGCTCGGTGACAATGAAGGCGCTGGTTTTGGCTGGGAAGACATGACTGTTGTCAAGGCAGGCGCTCAGTGGAAGAGCAGTCCGGACTGGACATGGCGGGCAGGCCTGTCATTTACTGAACAGCCTATCCCTGACACTGAAACGCTATTTAATATCCTTGCTCCCGGGGTTGTAGAGACGCACGCGACTCTCGGCTTCACGAAGACCATTAACGCCAATCAGGAGTTTGATGTCGCGCTAATGCGGGCATTCTCAAACAGCGTCAGCGGTACAAACTCTCTTGATCCTGCGCAGACTATTGAACTGACTATGGATCAGTGGGAGATAGCGCTCGGTTATTCGTATAAATTCTAATTGACAGATAGGTGGCTTAAAAAGAATACTAAAAGCGGAGGGGCACCCCTCCGCTTTTTGCTTATAATTCACACAATTTAATGATTTTATATTTTCCATATTGACATAAGGAGGTCTTCTGTTATTAAATAATCACTGCTCCCTTTATTAAAAGGAGGGCAGAGACCTAAAATAATAAATAATCAACAAGGAGGTTATTATGAGGAGAGATGTAATGAGATTTAAGAGAAAGGTTTTGGTATGTCTATTTTCAGCGCTCTTTTTGTTTTGCTTGTTTAACGTACAGCAGGCTGCTTTTGCCAACGGGGGTGTGCAGCCTCTTGTTGAGACCTCATGGCTTGCAGACAACTTAAAGAATCCGGGGCTTGCAATCGTCTATGTTGGCGGCCCGGCTTCCAAGAAAGAAAATTTTGAAATGAAACACATTCCCGGCGCCGTATTTTTTGACTTCTCTGCTTTGATGTCATCATTGGGAAACGGCAGCACACCTCCTGACAAGGCAAAATTTGAGGCGCTTGCGGGCAGCATGGGGATAGGAAATGAAAACCATGTGATAATTTACAGCGGAGATACTCTTTTTTCAGCCACTGCATTCTGGCTTTTTGACTATTTCGGTCATAAAAAACTGAGTATTCTCAATGGCACTGCCGCAAAGTGGATGAATGAAGGACGTGCTACAGCAGAAGGACCTACAAAAATAACACCTGCTGCTTACAAGGCAGCCCCTAATGCATCTCTGTATGCAACCGCAGACGATGTCGTGAAAAATATGAAAAACCCGCAGGCTGTAATCCTGGATGTCAGAGGCGCAGACGAATATAAAGGGGCAGGCAGCCCTCCCGGCATTCAAAACAAACAGCTGGGACGCATTCCGGGAGCAGTCCATGCCGACTTTTTTTCTGCCAATTTGAACAATGACGGGACGTTCAAATCAGTTAGCGACCTCAAGGCGGCTTATGAACCCAAAGGCGTTACAAAAGATAAAGAGATCATTGTATACTGCCAGAGCGGCCTTCGCGCAGCGGTCAGCGTTGTTGCGCTCAAACACATACTCGGATATCCAAAAGTCAGAAACTATGTAGGAGCATGGGACGAATGGGCTAACAGGCTGGATACCGCAAAGTATCCGATAGAGAAGTAGAATAGAGAAAAAGTTTTCAGCCACGGACTGTCAGAGATGAATGTGGTTTGGCAGTAAGTAGTCAGTAATTAGGGAAAACCTTAGCTACCAACTACGGACTACTTGCTACTTAAAGAAGTTTGTGAAAGTCAGCGGCAATAATAAGGAGGAGTAGCAATTATGAAATTAGGTATTCTCGTCAACACTGACAGGCATGCCGGAGATGTAGTAGGCCTGACAAAGGCTGCTGTATCAAAAGGGCATGAAGTAATTATCTTTATGATGGATTCAGGGAATAAACTCCTTGAGAATTCATCAGTGACAGGACTCTGTAACGAGGCTGGGGTAAGCATGGCTTTTTGTGATCACAGCGCGCAGAAGCTTGGAATATCAAAAGAGGGGGTTCCCGGTAAAGTAAGCTGCGGCAGCCAGTTTGACAATGCCAATATGAACAGCAGGGCTGACAGGGTCATTGTTCTGTAACTGAGAACTGGGAAATAAGAACCAACTTATTTACATGGAGGAAGAATGAAGATTTTGCATATTCTGAATGATGGTCCGACTGATCTGTCCGCAAAGATCATTGAGACTCAGTCAAAAGAGCATGAAGTGAAGGTTATCGAGCTTTCAAGAAAGGGATCATACGAGTCCCTTATTGATGAGATATTCTCTCACGACAAGGTAATATCCTGGTAAAAAGTCCTATGGGCGGCCGGTTATAATCTGATAACCGGCCGTTTTCTTTTCATATGGAGGACACTCGCCATTTTCTAAGGAAGAATGATTCGATACTTATCATTGCCCTTCTTGCGCTTTTGGCCTTTCTCACGCAAAATGTCTTCAGATACGTTGATGACAACAGTCTCACAAGCTGGAAATGGACATTTGTCGGACTTGATGCAGCCCGTATTTTTTTTCTTCTTCTTACCGGGATAACCGTAGCATACCTATTTTCAAGATATTCATTTCTTGAAAAGAACCCTGTGATATTCCTTTTCCTTGTATCATTTATCTTAGGCGCGCTTTTCTGGCAGGAGCCTGAGGTTATTCTTGATACATCAAGATACTTTACACAGGCAAAACACCTCGAAACCTATGGCATAGGATATTTTGTAGATGAATGGGGCACGGGCATTAAAGTTTGGACTGATCTCCCGCTCGTGCCTTTTCTATACGGCCTGATATTTAAATTCTTTGGTGAATCCAGACTTTATATTCAAATATTCACTACATCCCTCTTTTCATTGACCGCTATTTTTACTTATCTGATAGGGGAGATGCTGTGGGACAGCGACACCGGTTTTTACGGCGGAATTTTATTGTTGGGCATACCCTTTTTATTCACGCAAGTGCCTCTTATGCTTGTTGATGTTCCCACAATGTTCTTCCTCACTTTTGCGGTCTTCTCCTTTATCATGGCTCTGAACAGAGGGGGCATATGGGTAGTCATCTCATCTTTCGCTATTTTTCTTGCCGTATTCGCAAAGTATTCAACATGGCTGATGCTCTCTGTTCTGATTGTTGCCCTCCTTGTTTATTTAATGAAGAGCGAAACTCAAAGATCGAAAATGCTTTATCGGGGTGTTTCGATTGCGATGTTATCATTTCTCTTTGCCGGAATTATTATCATTAATAAATTTGATGTTATCTCAGGGCAGATTTCACTCTTAAATGAGTATCAGAAGCCGGGACTCAGGAGATGGGGAGAGAGTTTTATATCCACTTTTTTCTTTCAGACGCATCCTTTCGTCACTATTGCAGCACTATATTCTGTATATGCCGCCTTTAAAAAGAGGGACATAAAATATCTGATTATCTTGTGGCTGGTGCTTCTTATTTTTGCGCTTCAGGTGAAGAGGGCGCGTTATACCCTGATAGTGTTCCCCATGTTTACCTTAATGGCTTCATACGGATTACAGATGATTAAAAACATGGAGGTTAAAAGGTTCATTGTCTTTTGCGCTGTTTTTTCTTCGCTTATTGTGGCGGGTTTTTCCTATCTCCCTTTTCTGAAAAATATGAGTACCGTCAATCTCAAAAATGCCGGGGCTTTCCTTAATACTATTAATACAGATAGCACAAAGGTTTATATATTGCCTGCAAAAGAGACGCTTGTAAACCCTGCGGTTGCAGTGCCGGTACTCGATCTCTTTACTGACAGAGCCGTTCATTACGAATATGACACGGGGCTTTTACCATCTTTTGAAAGTGTAAAAGAATCCTCTGTGAGGTTTACGTGGGAGTTTACAAATCCTGAGTACTATGTTTCGGATGGCAATGCCATAAGAGATGAAGCGATAGTGATAATATCTAACAATCTTAATAATAAGATACCGTTGAATATTGAGAAAGAAATTGAAGGCTATAAACTTGCCGGGAGATTTATGAGTTCTTCAGGTATGTTTCTGTATAATCCGATGGTTACGGTATATCAGTTGAAAGAAGGTCAATTGTATCCTTGACATTACGATTATGTTTCGGTTTTAATATGTAGCATATTTTAGAAACTGCCAATAATTGATACGAAAAAAATCGTACAAATAAAAAATAAAAGAAGGAGGAGAGTATGAGATTTCTTATTTTGTGCCTGCTGTTAGTATCTCTGGCTATTGCCCCTCATGCGGCGTTTGCGGGTAGTGCAAATACCATTGATGAAGCAGCAGCGGCTTACAATTCAGAGAAGTGTAAAGAGTGTCATGACGATATTCATAAAGGGTGGTCAAGTTCCTGGCATTCCAAGTCAATCGTTGACCCGCGCACCCTTAAGACATTCAGGACATTCATATTAAGCGGCGCTGATAAGCTGCCGGGGGTCAAGAGATCAATCCTGAGAGATATGTGCCTCATATGTCATGCGCCTGCAGCAGCGGCTGCTTCCGATGAACTTGCGGAAAAGATTTCGGGATTAGTAGTAACAGCGGCAGATGACAAGGATGCCTCAAAGAGAGAGGCTGCGACAAAAGAGCTTTCAAAGCTGAATATTAACTGCCTTTCATGTCACGGTGCGAAGTCAGTTGGGCCGGGCAGTCAAATCGAACCAAACAAAATTTACGGGCCCGGTAAAGGAGAGCCGCCTCATAAGGATGCAATCGGTTATGATACGGTGAAGCTGCCGAGCATGAAGACATCAGAATTCTGCGCGCCGTGCCATCACGGTTGTCCTCCCGGCATGTCTTCCAAGGAATGTCCGACACAGTGGACGGTTTATCAGGAACATTATCTGGCACATGGCGGCAAGCAAACCTGTCAGGAATGTCATATGGCCGGAGAAGGCGGTGCGAGTCACAGCTTCCCGGGCATATATGAGAAAGACTTTGCGAAAACAGCGGTTGAACTGAGTTTAGACGCCCAGCCGACCCGTCATTTTTATCAACTCACAAATAAGGTTGTTCCAGCGGTTGTCATGAATGTTAAGTTAAAAAACATTGGAGCACATGACATACCTCATGGTTGAGTATTCATACCTAAGGCGGCACTGGAAGTGACCGTAAAAGACCAGAAGGGCAAAGTATTATTCACAAAGACCAAGGAATATGAAGTGTATGATCTTCACCTGCCAAGTAACAAGGGCGGCTATCTCGGTTTTGATGACTGGGATTTGACAGCAATGACCCATATTGTAGATAATGCGCTTGAGCCTCTTGAGACAGATTCAGAAACTTACGTAGCGCTTCTGAAAGAGGATACAAAGTCTGTTGATATCGAGGTATCGTTCAGCTATCTTTATGAAGAAGGCGGGTCCGCTGTTATAAGCAAGGTGAACAAGAAGGTTGAGTTCGGTAAATAGTCTTTTGAATAGAAGATAAATCCATGACACCGGGAACTACCTGCTTAACGAGGTTCTTCCCGGTGTTGTGAAGAATGCTGAGAACTATTGATAAAGACTTGTAATTCAATGATAACTTTTATTAATTGGACTATTAAAACGGTCTGTATTAGTATGATGCACTTAAGCTTTGAAGCTCTACATGACATAAACCTGAGTTCTGTTAATTTATACTATCATCTAAAAAAGGGGGGTTGAACCTGTGGAAAATAAAGAAAAGAGAAATACGATGTGGGCATTTCTAATCACAGGCGCGCTTGCTTTAATCAGTCTGCTCTATTACCAGGCCAATCCATATTACATCTACCTTGTAGTATATATCTGGTTTGGCTTTACTTACGGTATGATGCTTCAGTATGGCAGATTCTGTTTTGCCTCAGCTTCACGAGACTTATTTGCAGCCGGGGTGCCCCGAATGGCTGTCGGAATTCTTGTAGCGCTTATGTTCTTCAGTCTTATCCAGGCAACGCTCGCTTCAACCAATATGAGCACGTTTCATCCTGCTCCTTTCGGCATCCACACATTAATAGCAGGCTTGATCTTTGGAGTAGGGATGGTCCTTTCCGGCGGCTGCGCGTCAGGCTCTCTTTATAAAATCGGCGAAGGAAATATGACATCCTTTTTAGCGGCCTTCTTCGGGCTCTGCATAGGCCAGGCCGTATTTGTAGATGTAAAATGGTTTAATTTCCTGATGCCTCAGAAGTGGGTAGACACTGCGGCTGCAAAGGTTGCAAGCGGATTTCCGCCTGCTGCTCAAATGACATCATCTTTTGATACCTATCTTGCAGGCTATATCTGGGACCAGCCGACGGTCCGTATGTCTGATGCAAAAGCGATTCAGGATGCTATGCCTGGTAACTTAAAATATTTCATCGGCGATTCGCTTCTGACCGCTCTTATTCCAGCGGTATTGCTTCTTATCGTTATTTATGTAGCTTATACGAGGAAGGGTTTTCTTAAGAAAAGGGCTAAACAGAAAGGCGGCGCAGCCACCGGTTTCAGCGATGAGATTGCCGGTATTTGGAACATGATAACTGCTTCACAGAGAACGACCATAATGGGTGTTTTGATAGGTATCGTAGCAGGGCTCCACATATTGGTTATGAAGGGGATGCAGCTCAGGTTCGGTATTGATAATTTCGGGCGTCTTCTTACAAAAATGGGACATGCGTCTGATGTTTCAACAAGCGGAACTGTTTTTGACCCGGGATACTGGTATATCACAAGCCAGGAAGGGCAGTTCGGCGCATGGATACTCGAAAAGTTCGGATGGAATATGCGTGATAATATATTTTTTGGAGTCAACAACGGCCTTCCGGAACCGTGGCGCAATCCCGCTCTATGGATGTCTTTCGGCATCATCTTCGGTGCAATGGTAATGGCGAGACTTAGTAATGAATATAAGTTTAAACTGCCGAAGGGCGAGCTTATCGTATGGGGGCTTCTCGGTGGTTTACTTATGGGCTTCGGGTCAAGGCCTGCGCTTGGCTGTAATATCGGGGCATTCTTTATCAGAGTAGCAGGCGGCGATCCGAGCGGATGGCTGTACGGCGCGGGCATGGTCGGCGGGGCTTTTATCGGAGTTAAGTTCTTTAACTGGTGGACAGAGAGAAAGATGGCTAAGGAGATGGAAAGTTTTTAGTATAATAAATTAAATCAAGGGAGGAAGATTATTATGGCAATGAAATTTGAAAAGACAGGCGAGGGCAAATATATGCTTGATGTATGCGGTTACGTATGTCCGCATCCTCAGATATACTGTAAAAAGTCACTTGAGAAGATGGCGTCAGGAGACGTTCTGAATCTGGTGTTCGACAACCCTTCATCAGGAGAGACAATAATCCAGATGTGCGATCAGGCAGGGCATGAGATTTTAGAGAAGAAGGAAGAAGGCGGCAAGTTAGTATACGTAATAGAAAAGGGTTAAAACGTCATAACAATCTTTCAATTGTGTAGGAGGGAATATTTATGAAAAACAGTTTATGGATCCTTATAATTATTGTTGTAGCGATCCTTGCTTTTCTGACAGGTTACAGCATGGCGCCTCGTAGTATGGGTGGAACCGGTGCAGCAGCCGGTGCAGCGCCGCAGTCGGGCGGGTACGGCGCCCAGTCAGGCGGCCATGCCGGACAGGCAGGCGGTTACGGAGCAGCGCCGCAAGCAGGTGGATATGGCGGCGGATCTGCGCCGCAAATGGGCGGATACGGCGCGCAGCCAGGCGGCCATGGCGGACAGGCAGGCGGATATGGCGCTCCACCGGCGCAAATGGGCGGCTACGGAGCTCCGCAGTCAGGCGGATACGGCCATTAGAAACTGTTAATCTAAAAATAGGCAGGTATTAATATGAAAAAAATATTGATTGCAGTAGATGACACCAAAGGCTCCAAAAATACATTTCAGATGTGCGGAAACATGTGCTCCTGCATGAGGCCTGACTCCATTATACTGATCTATGTGGAAAAGTTTGAGGGCAGGTCATTGATAGACTCGATGCTTGGTGACGCTGAGCTCTCCACCTTAAGAGATGTATTGGAAGGCACGGAGTATAAAAATGTCCTTGACAAGAAAGCGAATGATATTCTCGCTCACTACAAGAAGACCCTTGAAGATAAAGGAATGGCCGGGATAAAGACAGTTGTTAAGACAGGACATCCTGCCGATGAGATCCTCAACACAGCCAAAGAAGAGAATGTTGATATGATTATTGTCGGCTCAAGGGGGAAGAGGATTTCGCATGCCTTTACGGGGAGCGTCAGCAGAGAAGTGGTGAACAGGGCGGATATCCCTGTTCTTGTTGTAAAGGGAAAATGAAGTAGTTGTACAAAGCCCTGAAAAGGGGGCTCTGAAACAAAGCAAATAATACTCAATATGAATTAAAATACCGGTAGAACCGCCACCTTGGCAGGTCTGCCGGTATTTTTATTAACGTTTCAGATAAACCATGAATATCATAGATGAAAAAGAGATAGTTATTCTTGGAGGGGGGCTGGCCGGGCTCTCAGCAGGCGCTGTCTTGTCCGGGGCTGACAGGAGCCTGATACTTTTAGAGTGTGACCCTGATGTCGGGGGTCTTTCAAAGACAATAACTTACAAGGATTTCAGGTTTGATCTTGGAGGGCACAGGTTTATTACACACAAGCAGAAGATCGAACGTTTTGTGTCGGATTTATTGGATGGCGACGCCTTGTCCGTAAACCGCAAGAGCAAGATCTATATGCGTAATAAATCTTTCGACTATCCCTTAAAACCCTCCAATGCGCTTTTCGGGCTCGGAATCGCCGTCACCATGAAGGCTGTTTTTGATTACGCTAAGGAGAGGGCGAAGAATTCCATCAGCCCCGCGGTCAATATCTCTCTTGAAGACTGGGTTGTAAGCAATTTCGGCAGGACAATGTTCAATCTTTACTTCAAGGACTATAGCGAGAAGGTGTGGGGACTGGGATGTGACGAGATAAGCATGGAGTGGGTTTCACAGCGCATAAAGGGGCTTTCTCTCGGCGCTGCCATCAAGAACGCATTCTTTAAATTCACAGGCAAGGATATTGACACTCTTAGAGACGAATTTATTTATCCCTCTATGGGGATCGGCGTTATCTCCGACAAGCTTAAGGCCGGAATTGAGGAGAAGAATCAGGTGATGACAAATACCTCTGTCCGGCAGATTAATCATGAGGATTTTCATGTTAAGGGTGTCATTGCTGATAATTGTAAGGATTCTTACGATATTGCGGGCAGGGAATTTATCTCCAGCATCCCGCTGACGAAGCTTGTGCAGATGCTGAACCCGGCTGCGCCCGACGATATCCTTGACGCAGCTTCCAGATTAAGATACAGGGACCTCGTATTGGTTACGATTATGCTTGACCGCGAAAGAGTCTCTGACCTCACATGGATCTACCTGCCTGATAAGGATATTCCGCTTGGCAGGATACACGAGCCAAAGAACTGGAGTCTGAGTATGGCCCCTGAGGGCAAGACCCATCTTGTCTGCGAATACTTCTGTTTTAAAGGCGATAACATATGGAATGCAAACGATGAAGAGCTCACAGCCATGACAGTCCATCATCTTGAGAAGCTGGGATTTATCAATAAAGAAGAAGTGCAGGAGAGCTGCGTGCTCAGGGTCCCCAAGGCATACCCTGTTTTAGATGTCGGTTACAGGAAGCATTATGAGACGATCTTGAAATATCTGGACAACTTTAAGAACCTTCATATTGCGGGCAGGAACGGGATGTTCAGATACTATAATATGGACGTTGCGATGGAGTCAGGCATTGAAGTAGCAGAGCAGATCATCAGTAAAGCGCGATAGTTTTCTTCTGCCGTAATTGATTCAACCTCTGAAATAAAATCTTTTCGGCTGTTGCACAGCGCTGTTTTTTTATGTTCCCACTTTCACCCCGCTGGGGTATAATAGGGCATTCGACTGAAGTCGCACCTCTGGAGAAACGAATGACACAAGAAGACATAATACAAACTACACTCAAAGACAGTAACTATCACCTTTCTCTGTTCTCTGAGGATGAACTTGTTGCTCTGCGCAAAAAAATTGTCATTAAGGAATCAAAGGGTAAGAAAATCCCTTTTGTCACATGCATCATCCGTGACAAGGACATTCAGCTGAAGCCGGAAGAAATTGTCAGGCAGCTTTATACCACAAGATTGATCCAGCAATACGGATACCCTAAAAAAAGGGTTGCCTTTGAATATGCCGTCACTTTTGGCAGGGAGAAGAAGAGCGCAGATATCGTAATCTTTGATAAAGACCGCCCTGATACACCATACATCATTGTCGAGCTGAAAAAGCCGAAACTGAAAGACGGCAAAGACCAACTCCGTTCATATTGCAATGCAACCGGCGCGCCGATGAGCGTATGGACCAATGGCGAGAAGATTTCTCATTACCACCGGAAAGATCCTAACTATTTTGAAGACATCACTGATATTCCCAAGTCAAGCCAGAGCCTTAAGGACATACTCAGCGAACGGTTTACTCTGAAAGATCTCATCATCAAGGATAAACTTGCCAACGAGCGTAAATCATTAAAAGACATCATCCTGGAAATGGAAGACGAGGTGCTGGCAAATGCAGGTGTGGATGTATTTGAGGAAGTCTTTAAACTTATATTCACCAAACTTTACGATGAATCCTTGAGCCAGAAGGACAAAGAGGTCATCAACTACTTTTTAAAACAAGTTACAAAAACCGCAGTGCATGAAGAGGGCGCGGAATATAACAAAAAGCCCGCTTACTTTGACGGCTCGGATTATGAATCACTCAAAGCTGCTGTAAGCGGTATTGATGATACAGGCTTCAGGGTGATGGAGTTCAGGAACACCGGCCAGACAGATACGGAACTGAAAAACAAGATTCAGGATTTGTTCAACAGAGCCAAGAATAAATGGACAGGCGTATTTCCTGAAGGCGCAGTTTTTGAATTATCAGATAGTCATCTTGCAATCTGCATCTCAAGTCTTCAAGATGTAAAGCTGTTCAACTCCAATTTATTGGTTGTGGATGAAGCCTTCGAGTATCTGGTGAATAAATCCTCCAAAGGGGAAAAGGGGCAATACTTCACAGTAAGACACGTAATTGATATGTGTGTGCAGATGCTCAACCCCAAACGGGGGGAATACATGATCGACACTGCTTCAGGCAGTTGCGGTTTTCCTGTCCACACTATCTTTAAGCTCACTGGCCATCTTTTTACCAATGAGGAAATACCCGAAGAAGACAAAGATCATGTGCTCAAAGTGTTCGGAATTGATTTTGACGAAAAAACTGTGCGCGTAGCCCGCACTTTGAATCTTATTGCTGGTGACGGAGAAACCAATGTCCTGCATTTAAATACGCTCGACTATGAACGCTGGAGCGACAAAACAGAAAATGATCCGCGATGGATTAATACGTATGGCAAGGGGTTTGAGCGGCTGAAGAAACTCAGGGCCGACAAGGGCGAAAACAAATATTTCAAGTTTGATATCCTCATGGCCAACCCGCCTTTTGCCGGAGACATTAAAGAGAGCCGCATTTTGCATCAGTACGAACTGGGTTTTAAGGCCAACAATAAAGCGCAGTCCAAGGTCGGGCGGGACATTCTGTTTATCGAGCGAAACCTAGACTTTCTCAAACCCGGCGGGCGCATGGCAATCGTCCTGCCTCAAGGCCGTTTTAACAACACTACCGATAAATACATCCGGGAATTTATTGCTCAGCATGGGCGGATACTGGCTGTTGTCGGGTTGCATGGTAACACCTTTAAGCCTCACGCGGGCGTCAAAACCAGTGTTCTGTTTGTGCAGAAATGGGACGACAAACTTTGCCCCAAAGTAGATGACTATCCTATCTTCTTTGCGGTCAGCGAGAAAGGCGGCAAAGACAACTCCGGCGAATATGTTTATTTGAAGAACGGCAACGGGAAAGAAAAGCTGGATAGAAACGGTCATCTAATAGTAGACCATGATCTGCACAACCACGGCGGGGAATTGCCGGACGGCATAGCAGAAGCCTTTATAGAGTTTGCTAAACAAGAAAAGTTGTCGTTTTGGGCTGAGGTGTAATAATGCAGTATTCGGTGGTAAACAAAAATCAAATTGAACAATCAGTATTCGGAGATCGTATAGATGCTGAATTCTATTTGCCTACCTATTTGAATGCAGAATCTACAATCGAAAAGCATGGTTTCAACTTATTAAACAACATAACTTCAAAAATAGACGTTGGCCATGTTGGGTCAATGGTAAATGAATATACTAATGCTGGCATCTGGTTGTTACAAACACAGAATGTTAAGGCCTTTTTTCTTGATGAAGCAAACAAAATATTCATAACTCAACAATTTCATGAGTATTTGAAAAAATCTAAGGTAAGAAAAGGAGATATTCTTATAGCAAGAAGTGGCTCTTTTGGTACAGCCAGCATCTATTTAGAAAATGACGAAATCAATTCTGCCGATGTAATAATCATTAAACCTCAAGAGCAATTAATAAATCCATATTATTTAGTTACATACTTGAATTCCAGTTACGGCATGAATCAGTTACTACGCTTTGCAAGTGGCGGGCTTCAGGGGCATGTCAATTTAACAATTTTGGAGAACCTGAAAGTTTGCAATATAGAATCCGCATTACAAAACCAAATAGAACAAATTGTTAAAGAAAGCTATATTCAGAGGAAGAATAGCGAGCATTTGACGGATTATGCCAAAACCCTTCTCCTCTTTGAACTCGATCTTTCAAGCTGGCAACCAAAACACCAGCTATCCTTCGTAAAAAACTATTCCGATACAGTAGAAGTCGAGCGCATTGACGCGGAATACTTCCAGCCCAAGTATGATGAAATCGTCAAAGCCATAAAGGGCTATTCCGGCGGGTGGGATACACTGGGGAATTTGGTTCAATTAAAAGAAAAGAATTTCAATCCACTGGATAAAAACGAATATAAATATATAGAGCTATCCAATATTGGCGGTAACGGAGAGATTACAGATTGCATGATTGAAGAAGGTCAAGACCTGCCAAGCAGAGCAAGGAGAAAAGTTGCAACCGGAGATGTGATTGTTTCATCCATCGAAGGCTCGCTATCAAGCATCGCCTTGATTGAGAAAGAATACAATCAGGCTCTCTGTTCGACCGGATTTCATGTTATAAACTCCAAGTCTTTCAATTCAGAGACGTTGCTGGTTCTCCTTAAAAGTATGGTTGGTCAATTACAATTCAAAAAAGGATGTAGCGGAACAATATTGACGGCTATTAATCAGGAAGAATTTAAACAGATCGTTTTACCGATTATACGCGATAAGACCCAGAAAGCTATCCAGCAGAAAATCACCGAGTCCTTCAACCTGCGCAAGCAATCAAAGCACCTTCTGGAATGCGCCAAACGAGCGGTGGAAATCGCTATAGAGCAAAATGAAGACGCGGCTATCAAATGGCTGAAAGAGCAAACCAACGAATCGCTTCTGGACAGGCTTGAGAGAGGCCATCAGCAGGCAGTACAAAAAAAGGGACGGATGATTGGCTAAGTTCAAGATATGTGAGATCGTTCTCAGGCACTGTAAGATATGAGCCTCCCCGACATCCAGCAAAAACTCCGCAAATTCGCCGAGGAAAGAAATTGGGAACAGTTTCACAGCCCGAAGAACCTCTCGAAGCCCCGCGCCGACAATCCCGAAACCCCCTCATATGGTAAAATACTGACAAACAGGAGGTGATTTAAATGAAACTTGCTGATTTGCTGCCCGAAAAAGAAATAAAAGAGGCTGTTCTGAGTGAATATGAGAAACGGCTTGCTTTATTTAAGCTGACAGACGAGAAATTCAGGAAGAAATACGGTATGAGCTTTCAGGAATTTGAGAAAAAAAATCTCGTAGCAGAAAAAGGCTTCACATGGGATTCAGAGCAGGACTCCATGAATTGGGAGCACGCCGTTGAAGGCATAAGGTATCTTGCGGATAAAATAAAGAAGATCCAAGCAATAAGCGAATGATAAAAGTTGAAAAAGTTGATCATGCCATAAGAGATATTATTGATAGATACGGCTTAAAGCTATTAGAATTAGACCACACAGATATCACGTTAATTGCACGAATTGGTTTTTCACGTGAGGTTTTTGTGCAAATTTATGCCAATGAGATAAAAGAGAAGCTGAATATGGCTCTCGTAGTTGCCGGTGAAAGATTATACGGAATTGACAAGGAAGGCGGCTTTTATCATGAACATCCATTTGAAAATCCTTTGCTCCATGTTGAAGCAAAGCCGATAGAGATAGAAAACTTTGTTATTGAAAGTTTGGGAATTCTTAAAAAGCTTAACCTGTTTTAAATTAGGCGATATGCACAAGCAGCCCTTCATCCCCTGATTATCTAATGTTGAGAAAAATAATATAAACCTCTCCGACATCCAACAAAAAGCTCCCACGTTCGCCGAAGACAGAAACTGGAACCAGTTACACAGCCACAAGAATCTCTCAATGGCGCTTGCCGCCGAAGCGGCTGAACTTCTTGAGATATTTCAATGGGTTACAGAAGAACAGTCAAAGGACATTGTTAAGTATGAAAAAGAGCTATCACAGGTGAAGGAAGAAATAGCAGACGTCTTTATTTACCTTGCGCGCCTTGCGGATAAATTGAACATTGACATCGAAAAAGAAGTCCTCGCCAAGATCGCCCTTAATGAAAAGAAGTATACTGTCAAACTCTCCAAAGACAACGCCGTGAAGTATAACAGAAGATAACACCCAGCATGCTATAATTTTAAATGAAGTGCGCTCTTGTCATACCATCATGGATCCCTGAGGATATCTTTTCCTCGAAGACAGCAGGCTCCCAAATAAACTACTGGCAGCCGCTCGGAACGCTTTATGTCGCGTCTTCGCTCATGAAGGCGGGGCATGAGGTAAGGTTCCTGAACGGCGCTTTCATGACCCACAGCCTGATATTCAAGGAACTTCTCGAATTCAGTCCTGATGTTGTCGGCATATATTCAACTGCTTTTGGATGGAAGAAGGCGATGTTTACTGCTTCTGAGATAAGGCGGGTTTTAAAATCCCCCACTTTGAAAAAGGGGGGCAAGGGGGTATTTGACGATATCTTTATCACTGTGGGAGGTCCATATCCGATCGCAATGCAGGGGAAATGTCTTGCAGATTCTAAAGATATTGATGCTGTGGTGACAGGGGAGGGTGAGATCACTTTTGTCGAAATGTTGGATAAGATAGCGCAGGGAAAAGGTCTTGACGGTGTGGAAGGCCTGGTCTTCAGGGCTGGGGATAAGATAATTAAGAATCCTCCGAGGCCCCTGATCACAGACGTTGATTCATTGCCGTTTCCCGCCCGCGAACTTCTCGGAGATGCCGGCAATTACATCCCTCCGCCCGCAACATACAAAAGAAAGCCGGTCGCTGTTATCATGACTTCCAGAGGGTGCAACAGGAAGTGCCTCTTCTGTTTCCAGATAGATAAGACGAGGAAGAGCGGCATTCGTTTCCGCAGCGTTGATAATGTTATGGAGGAGATTGAGCTTTGCCTCAAGCAGGGTTACAGGGAGATTAAATTCATTGACGACACGCTTGCCGCTGATTACAACAGGGCGATGCGGATCGCGCATGAGATAAAAAAACGGGGACTCGATTTCACATGGTTTGCTTCTGCTTGTGTGAATCAGGTTGATTACAAACTCCTGAAGGCATTTAAAGACGCGGGCTGCTGGGCGATACTTTTTGGAGCGGAGAGCGGCGTGCAGAAGGATCTAAACACCATAAAAAAGGGGATAACACTTGAGCAGACGCGCAAGGCTGTGAAAGCGGCTAAAGATGCCGGACTTACAGTTTACACGCCGTTTCTCTTCGGCATCCCCGGGCAGACATATGAAGACGGGCTTAAGAGTATTGAATTTGCCTGTGAGATTAACCCTGACATTGCCAACTTCCACGCAATAACACCGTTTCCCGGCTCCGAGCTTTATGACAACCTTGAAAAGTACGGCACCATGTCTGATGACCTTAATGATTTCACTTATCAGGGGGCTGCCTTTGTCCCTTACTCAATGACGAGGGATGAGATAACAAAACTCAGGCAGTTGGCTTTTAAGAAATTTTATTCAAGGCCGGGATATGTTCTTGGCAGGTTGTTTAAACTCAGGAGCATTAATGATATCAATGCAGCATTAAAAGGGGTCAAGAGCCTCTTCTGGCTGTTTGTCAGAAGAGATATTTTTCAAAGAGTTAGCAGATAACTATAAAACAGGCCGCTTATTCTTTGGCGAGGCTTTTATTGTGAAAAGTTACATCCAGCCACTTAAGTATCTGGACGAGGAATCTCCTGCTGAAGATAAAGCTTAACGGAAAGGTTTTTATGATCCTGAATATCCTGACCGGCCTGAGGTAAAATTTCCTGAAAGTATAAGCCAGTAGTTTTCTTACCTCGTCCGGCGGAACCTGTGATATGGAGCTGTCATACTCATAATATCCTTGCCCGAGAGACTGGGGAGAGTCCTCCCCGATATATTTCGAGTATAGCTCTGTTCCTTTTTGCGGTATGGCTATGGAGAATGCAGCGGAATGTAAAGGGGAATTCGCCGCAAAATGAATTGTATTGAGCATCTCCTCCCTCGTTTCAGTAGGATGCCCGATCATAAAAAAACCTTCGGCATGTATCCCGTTCTTTACCGCAACCTCTATCATATTGTTTATGTTCTCAAACTTCAGATTTCTCTGCAGGAGCTTCTGCAGGCGCTCGGATACAGTCTCAATGGCAAAACACATGACCCTTGTCCCGGCTTTTGCCATCTTCTCCACTATATCTTTTTCCAGCCTGTCAGCTCTAAGGCCGTTTGGAAAGTAGAGATTTATCTTCAGGCCCTTTTCCAAGATAAGGTCGCATATCTTCCTTGTCCTGTCTTTGTCAAAGTTGAAGGTATCATCATAGAATTCAAAATCTTTTATCCCGAAATTTTTATTTAAATATTCCAGTTCCTCAACAACCCTTTCGGCAGAATGCGCCCTGAAGCGTTTTGCAAATATATCGTGGCAATATATGCATTTGTACGGACATCCCCGGGATGTGAAGAGGCCCATATAGTTATTTTCAATTCTGAAGAAAGCAAAACTTTTTCTCTTTGAGTACTCCTTTGCAAGCGGAGTATTAATAATAAGGTCCCATGCAGGGAACGGCACTTCCTCGTCAAGATCCTCTATAGTCTCTCTTCTGCCGGTGAATTTGCTCTTGCCGCTGTCGTCCTTGTATACAACGCCCTTCATATCTTCAAAAGAGGCGGAGCCGCCGTCAAGTTTCTCAACAAGCTCAAGGAATGTCCGTTCTCCTTCATGAGCAACCGCGCAATCAATATCAAAGCGGTCAAAGAGTTCGTTGATCAGGCTCGATACTATCGGCCCTCCCAGGATCAGCTTGCAATGCGCGTTTGCTTTTCGTATATCTTCTATAACTTTTATGAGATATAGACCATCCCTGTTTGTTGATGAAAGTCCCACAATGTCCGCGTCTCTGATATTCTCAATTACATAATCTTTCTCCTGAACCGAGAGGTCGAATATCTTTATGTTATCCTTGCCGGGCCTGTATTTTCTTAAATAACCGGCAAGGTACATGATGCCAAGAGGCGGCGTCACTTCAGGGATGCTTACAGAGGGTTCTCTAACTTTAATTAAAGATATATTCATTTTGCGTTATAGTATACCGTATTCAAAAAAAATTGACTGTAAAATTTTTATATAATAATATAGCTGTAAATTAATTAGAAACAAAAGAATCTTTATGAAATGCCTGCTTATTTCACTCCAGTCCAATTCATATGTCACCGGCTTGAAGTATATAGCCGCTAACGTATTAAACAAGGGGCATGATGCCCGTATTTTATTGCTGTCAGGATATCTCGAAAGAGAGCTGCATCCGGCAATAGAGGAGTTTATCAGAGACTACAGCCCTGATTTGATCGGCATAAGCCTTATGGCGATAGAATATTATCCCGCCAAGAATCTTACTCGTCTCTTGCGTGAAAAGTTCCAAATCCCCGTTATCTGGGGCGGGGTGCATGTTACAACCGATCCAGAGGATTGTCTAAAGCATGCCGATTATCTGTGCATCGGAGAGGGAGAGAATGTTGTCCCGGCAATACTTGAACATCTGCATTCTGAAGGAAAGGGCGTTATTCCCAATATTCCCGGCGTATGGGCGAACCTAAACGGGAAGGAAACAAGACAGCCTTGCGATGCTCCTGAGGCAAACCTTGACAGCCTGCCTGTTCAGGATTATCTTCCTGAATATTTTTATGGTTTCCATAAAAACAAGATATATAATTTTGCACAAAACCCAGGACTCTTCCGAAGTTACGCATTGTATGGAGGCACATGCCATATGATGATCACAACAAGGGGCTGCCCTTTTAACTGCGGGTATTGCGCCAACGCCTCGCTTTCAAAAG
>JBFLVX010000029.1:0-19537 GCA_040758255.1 Nitrospirota bacterium | reverse complement strand
AACGGGCCGTCACCTCTCGTGCTGTTAAAATGTATGTATCGCGCGAACATCTCTTTCCCTGTCCCGCTTTCTCCGCTCAGGAGGATATTGCAGTCCGTAGGCGCGATCTGCCGGGAGGTCTCAAGCAGTCTCTGCATTGCAGGGTCCTGGGTGATGAGCTTGACCTTGCCTTCAAATTTTTCAAGCTGTTCCCGAAGCTGCGCGTTCTCTTTTTTCAGTTTTACCTTCTCTATCGCCTCTCTTACTACACCCCGGACTTCGTCAAGCTTGAAAGGTTTTGCAATGTAATCATAAGCGCCCTTTTTAATCGCCTGAATAGCGGTCTGGACAGTCGCGTATCCTGTTATCATTATCACCTCAGTGTCAGGATAGAGCTCCCTGCATCTCTTCAGTATCTGCATGCCGTCAACCTTGTCCATCTTTAAATCCGTGAGGACAACATCAAACCGCTCTTCTTCAATCAGTTTCAGGGCTTGCTGTCCCTTAGTGGTCCCTGTAACATCATAGCCTTCCTTTTTCATTACGTGCTCAAGGTTTCTGAGCGCTATAGCTTCATCGTCAACGATCAGCATTTTTATCTTATTTTCCATTATGACTCCTCTAACGGCAATCTTATTATGAAGGTCGTTCCCTCTCCGGTTCTGCTCTTTACCTGTATATTGCCGCCATGTTCTTCAATGATTTCACGCGCAACAAAGAGGCCGAGACCGGAGCCTTTTCCCTCTTCTTTTGTAGTAAAGAAAGGCTCAAATACTTTTCCAATATATTCATCCCCGATGCCGATCCCGGTGTCCTGTATTCTTATCTCCACTGTGCCGTTATCAACAACCTCCCGCGCGGTAATAGTTATCTTTCCTTCATCTACTATTGCGTCAATGCAGTTTTTAACAATATTCAAAATCGCCTGCTGTAGCCGCTGCTTGTCCGCAGGGACCCAGTTGTTTTCAGGCAGATCCGTAACTATCTCAACATGAGTGGGAATATCCCCCTGTACCAGCCTTAAGGTATCTGCGATCATATCCCTAAGGGAGCACGGCTTCTTCTTGAACTCCTTCTTTCTCGCGAATTCAAGGAGGGAGCGCACCATCGTCTTGGCCCTCTCAACCTGTCCGTCTATCTGCTCCAGCAGTTCTTTTTTGTAAGCGACATCCGGCTCCTCTATCTCTTCCTGAAGTATTTGACAGGAAGAGGAGATATTGGAAAGCGGATTGTTAAGCTGATGAGCTACGCCGGAGATCATAGTGCCGAGAGACGCGAGCTTGTCTGACTTGCTTATAAGCTTCACCTGCCTGGCCTCCAGCTCGCTGAGCATCCTGTTAAAGGCTTCATTGAGGGATGCTATCTCTCTGTCCGAAGAATCAATTGAGACCCTCTCCATATTGCCGCCCGATATCTTCAGCATCGTCTCTTCGAGGGATTTTAGGGGTTTCACTATTGACTGCATCAGCATATACCCGAAGACTATTACTATGATCGTGATAATGACCATAGATACTATTACATAATGCCGTGAACGTGAGAGAAGCGCCTGGATCCTGCCCCTTTCCACTGATGAAATATCTTCAGCAACGGTCACGAGCTCCTTACCCTTATTTCTTACCTCCTCTTCTAATGCCTGATCTGTTATTAATGCGGATTTATTATCCAAAATGATTTTTCTATATTCAGCAAGTATCCTTTCAAAATCAGTAAGAGCGTCCATTGAAGCCAATCCTTTAAAGCTTTTTTTATTAGCGTTAATAAGGTCTTCGGCTTTCCCGATGAAGTGCAGTATTTCAAGATAGTTTTTATTTTCTTTATAGAGAAAATAATTCTTTTCAAACCGGCGTATTTCAAGGGTCGTTTCAAAAAGCTCGGATATTACGTTGCTGAGAAGGATCTTTCTTTCAATCATCTTCAGGTTGCCGGATACAAAGAGTATGCCCGTGATAATTACAATAAAAAAGAGTCCATAACCAAGCCTAATCTTTCTGCGGATGCTTGAGGGGAACTTAAACATAAAAAAATATTACCACTATTTATTGCAAATTGCAACATCAGGCAGTGCGTACGCAACGTCGCTGATTTCTCTTCTTCCATAGGGAGTTGCAGAAGATCCATTTAACCGCGCTGCAATTTGCATCATTTCCGCTGTTTTCCAACTTTAATCAGCAAGCGAATAAAACCAATTATTTCAAGGAGATGCGTTTTTATTTCATCATGGCACGAATATTGAGATACAGATCCCAGTCTCTTTAGCAGAAAACCTAAAAAGTAAAGGACGTCAATATGAAAAAATTTGAAGACCTGATGTCGGCAATCACCTTTGCGGAGGCAGGAGAGCATGAAACAGCAAGAGAGATCTTCAAGGGCAAAGATACGATCCTGCTTGCTGTCTCTGAAGAGAAGTTTGACAGGAACGTTTTCAAGTACGCCATAAACATGAGCAAGAGGATCAAGTCTGCCATAGATATACTCTATCTGAAAATATCTGAAACAGCGAACACTGCATTGCATGAATTCCTTTCAGAGGCGGCAAAGGAAGGAATTCAATGCCGTTTGGTTATGGAAGAAGGATGTATGAAGAAGGCGATTCTCGACTATACGGAGAAGAAGAAAGAAGTATTGTTTGTGGTGGTCGGCTCGACACCGGAGCTTGATATTGAATGTAAAGGAGGTGGTAAGGCGCTTTCAGAGGCCTGGAAGAAGCTGAAATGTCCATTAGTAGTTGTTTCAAAAGGTGAAATGCCCTCAACGGCATAAAAATTATAGGACTTAAAAACAAAAGGAGGAGAATTAAATGGGAACCGGAAGACGTGTATTTGAGTTCTTAAAGATGGCGTCCATTGCGCACGCCAAATGGGACTATGAAGTCTCAATGAATATTCTGAAGAGAAGGAAGAGCTTGTGGATACTATTCATTATGCTGCTGCCTATCATCGCCGTAACTGTGGCAGGCGCAGGCGATATGTTAGGCAGTAAGACGGCATACGCCCCCGCATTCTATTCAACAAACATATTTCTGATATCCATAGCAATCGGCTTATGCGCAGGACTGATAACAGGATGTATCGGAGCGGGCGGCGGCTTTATCATCACCCCGGCTCTAATGGCTGCCGGAGTCAAAGGTATCCTCGCAGTTGGAACAGACCTTTTTCACATATTTGCAAAGGCGATAATGGGAACGGCCGTACATAAGAAGTTAGGCAATGTCTCGGGTAAGCTTGCGATAGCCTTTCTTGTCGGCTCAGCGGGCGGTACTTTCATCGGAGGAGCAATCAACAAAGGTCTCTATGATTATGACCCGAACCTGAGCGAAACATTTATCAGCCTTATCTACGCTGTGCTTCTTGGCTTTCTCGGTTTCTACGCGCTTGCAGACTTTCTTAAAGCAAGAAAATCTCATGACACCGGCGATGCGCACGGCGGCTCATCAGGCACAACAAACCTTGCTTTAAAAATCCAGAACATAAACATTCCGCCCGCGATAAGATTTGATGAAGACTTTGTGCCGGGCGGCAAGAAGATCTCCGGCGTAATCGTCGCGCTCGGCGGAGTTGTTGTAGGTGTCATGGCCGCGATAATGGGAGTAGGCGGCGGATTCATCACCTTCCCGATGTTCGTGTACGTATTCGGTGTTTCTTCAATGACAACAGTCGGAACAGACATCCTTCAGATCATCTTCACGGCAGGATTAGGCGCGGTAACACAGTACGCAATTTACGGTTATGTGTTTTACACGCTTGCAATGGGGATGCTTCTCGGCTCTCTTATCGGCATACAGGTCGGAGCGCTCACAACAAAGGTTGTAAAGGGAATACACATCAGAGGTTTCTATGCGGTGTCAATCCTTGCGGGCTTTATCAACAGGGCGGCAACACTGCCGAAGAAGCTTGTTGATCTTGAGGTGATAAACTGGTCCAAGCCTGTTGTTAAGGGCATTGAAACCGGAGGCAATGTTGTCTTCTGGGTAGTTGTCACAATCTTTGCGGCATGGGTAATCGGCAAATTCCTGGTAAATATAAAGACATTAAGAGGAGAGGAAGAGGGTGTTTCTCCTGTTCTCGTAAAGGAGGAGGCATAACATGTTAATAAGGAATAAAAAAACATTTAGCTTGGGAGTGGTTTTCGCGATCTCGTTCTTCATCGTCCTCATGCTTATATTCTCCCCTGTCTTTAACGGGAAGAACGGATTGGTTTTTTCGGATGATATGTTCAACAAACTCTCAAAAGGCTCATCATACTTTATTCCCAAGGTAGCGAAGTCGGTTGAGAAGGTCAAAGGTAAGTCTCTGTCAGTCAGTATAACACTTGACAAAGCTGAAGAAGCTGAAAATACCGCAAAGCTCTTCACAGCAGCAGGCGCAGCCGTGAACTCGAACGGCGCTGAGATGACGATACAGGGCGACCTCGGCGCAATTCTCTCAAGCGCATTAAATGACGCAGACGCAATGTACAAAAATGACGGCAAGGCTGTATCGGACCGCTACGGATACGATGAAAAGACCGCCATGAAAAACTGGTGGGCTGCGTTAGGCAAAATAGACAAACAGCTTAAGAAGGACAAGCTCATTGCCGAGGCGAAGGTCGTCTCCGATGTTGTCAAGAAAGGGATCGAACCCGGCTACAACTTCTACAAGATCGATGCAAATAAAGTTGCCGACCACGCGGGTATGATGTCAGGTTTGCTCGTATTCTACGTTGCTTACACCATGTGGTGGGGATACGCCATATTCTACATGTTTGACGGCCTCGGCTTAAGCATGAAGAAGGCAAAGATAAAGAAAGAGGCGTAAATAGCGAGAAACAGCCATGACAAGATACAGAAAAATACTCGTAGCGGTTGACGGCTCTGAGTCAAGCAAGAACGCATTCAGGCAGGCATGCAGGCTTGGCCGCGACAACAAGAGTTGGATAACTGTTATCACGGCTATCCCTCTCTTTGAAGACCAGTTCGATATGCTCAGCATGAAAGAGAAGGCGAGCAAAACTCTGCGCGAGGAAGGGGAAAAGATACTCGCAGGCATAAAAGGGATCGCTGAGGAAGAGGATGTCTACATCATACCGAAGCTCAAAGAGGGGAGCGCCTTTGAGATGATTCTGGATACTGCTGAGGAGAACAATTTTGACCTGATCGTTATGGGGAGGCGAGGCATGTCGCGTATTGAAAGAGCCCTTGTAGGAAGCGTTACCGCCAGTGTAATCGCGCACAGCAGCAGGGATGTCCTTGTTGTGCCGAATAAGACCGCATTAGGATGGGAAAATATCCTTCTTCCTACTGACGGCTCAAGATACAGCGACATTGCTGTTGACAAGACCTTAGAGCTTGCGTCCAATTACGGCAGCAGCATAACAGCGGTCTCCATCGTGGACGTGACTGAGGAGTTCTATAGTGAGGCTCCTGAAGCGGTTGAAGAGCTTATCAGAAACGCAAAACGCTTTGTAGAGAGTATTGCAAAGAGGGCTGACGGCATCAGAACAACAACACTCGTAAAAGAAGGTGAGTCGTTTGAGGTGATAACCAAGCTTGCCGAAGAAATTCATTCCGGAATTATCGTAATGGGCAGTCATGGAAGGACAGGGGTGAAGAGATTTCTCATAGGTAATGTTACGGAGAAGGTCATAGGCTATGCGCCGTGCCCGGTGCTCGTTGTGAAGGCCGGATGATCTTTAAAAGGAGGATGTCATGAACAATTTATCGAAGAGATGGGAGAAGCTGATGATGGCAGTAACATTCGCTGAGGCTGGTGAACATGATACTGCTACAGAAATAATGAGAGAAGATAAAAGGCCTGAAAAGAGAGAGAACATCCGTCCGTCTCAAAGGCCGGGAAAACAACTCAGAGCGTCTTAAACATCAATATAGGGCATAGAGGCAGAGAGAGCTCTCTCAGCCTCTATGCGGCCCTTTTGAGAGTTATACGCATACCAGCTTTTGTTGCGAGAGTGATAAGCATTTCCAGACTGAACCTTTCCCATTTCCCTCTTATTAAATCAGAGACGCGGGATTGACTGACGCCAAGAATCGCAGCCGCTCTTGCCTGAGTCAGTTTCTTGTTCTTGATGAACTTTCGAAGATCAGCCATGATCTCAGAGCGCATCTGAAGAATCGCAGCTTCCTCAGGAGGGAAACCGAGATCAAGAAATACGTTGCCTGAAGATTTAATAATTGATTCTTTCATAATATTATCCTCCAATTTGCTTATATCGTTTGCAAGCCAATTCAATATCGTGCTGATTTGTTTTTCTGCTCTTCTTTTGAAATGAATGAAGCACATATACCGCGCTCTTGAAGTTCGCTACATAAATAATGCGCCATTCTCCCATGACATGTATGCGGATTTCTTTGACTCCGCGTCATATGACCGGCATGGGTTTCCAATCGTTAGGCTCAAGTCCGCATTGAACAGAATATAATTCGAAGCCTGCCGCCTTACGAGCGTCATCCGGAAAATTTCGGAGATCGTCAAGGCTTGAACCTATGAAGTTCAGAGGTTTCATAATCTTGGTTTTATAATATATAAGTTTTTATATATTATGCAAGGGGAAACTGCTCATTTCTGTCGAGGAATTACGGGTTTGTTAAAACTTTATCTATCACGTCTTCAATCTTATCCGCAAAGAATATCTCAGGACTCGCTTTCACTTCAGCTACAATATCATCAGCGTCGGTCTTGTTCTTCATAGGCAGGATCACGGTCTTTATCCCAGCTTTTTTGGCGGCAAGGATCTTCTCCTTAATACCTCCCACGGGCAGAATACGGCCGCTTAGTGTAAGCTCCCCGGTTGTTGCAACGTTCTTTCTTGCAGGCCTCCCCGTCAGAAGCGAGATAAGGGAGAGCGCGATCGTGGCTCCGGCAGAAGGGCCGTCTTTTGGAATTGCGCCCGCGGGCACGTGAATATGAATGTCATTATGTTCAAAGAAGTCTTCAGGAATGCCGAATAAATCCGACCTGCTGCGTATATAGCTCAGGGCTGTCTGCGCCGACTCCCGCATCACCTCTCCAAGAGAGCCGGTAAGCATAAGCTTCTGTTTCCCCTTCATCTTTGCCGCCTCAACAAAGATGATATCTCCACCCACCTCTGTCCAGACGAGGCCGGTCGTGATCCCTATCCTGTTCCCGTCTTCAGCCATCTCAAAATAATATCTCCTCGGTCCGAGAAATCTTTCAACAGCGTCGGGTGTTATCGTTATCTTCTCCGATCTTTCACTATGCAGAACATACTCTCTGGCTATCTTCCTGCATATCTTGGCGATCTCCCTGTCAAGATTCCTTATGCCCGCCTCGTATGTATATTCCTGAATGATCTTAGAAACAGCCTCTGAGGTAAATTCCGGCGTATCCGGCAGTCCCGCTTCTCTGATCTCTTTAGGGATAAGGAACCTGGACGCGATATTCAGCTTCTCCTCTTCCGTATAGCCGGAAAAATTAATGACCTCCATGCGGTTTCTCAATACGTCAATAATATTCTCCGCGATATTTGCCGTAATGATAAATATTACATTTGAGAGGTCAAACGGGATATCAAGATAATGGTCTGTGAAATTTGCATTCTGTTCCGGGTCAAGGACTTCAAGCAAGGCAGCAGCCGGATCGCCCTTAAAGTCCTGTCCCATCTTGTCCAGTTCATCCAGGATGATCACGGGGTTGGATGAACCTGCCCTGCGTATCTCTTCAATGATCCTCCCGGCCATTGCGCCCGCGTAAGTCCTTCTATGTCCCCTGATCTCCGCCTCATCCTTTACGCCCCCAAGAGATATCCGGGCAAATTTCCTTCCGAGCGCTTTTGCGACAGACCTTCCTATAGAGGTTTTTCCAGTTCCGGGAGGCCCGGCAAAACAAAGGACGGAGCCCTTCGTCTCCTTTTTAAGGCTTTTTTTATCCAGGGCTTCTTTTATTGTTTTTCTTACATCATCAAGTTTGAACGGCTTTGCGATATAATGAAACGCGCCCTGTTTTATGGCTTCCACGGCGCTGTCAATCGTGGCATAGCCCGTGATCATTACAACTTCGGTATCAGGGTATTTTATCTTTGCCCTTTTAAGTATCTCCATGCCGTCAATCTTTTCCATTTTAAGGTCCGTCAGGATCACATCAAACTCGGACAATGCCATTTGATTGAGCGCATCCGTTCCGTTAGCTACGGTTTTAACAACATAATTTTCCTTTGTCAGGGTATAAGATAAATTTCTCCTTACTATCTCTTCATCATCAACCACCAATATACGGGGCTTCCTGTCAGCCTTCAGTTTCTTGACTGCAAGATGTTCAAGGATCCTTTCTTTAACCTTATGAAGTCCATAGTGATCTTCATTAAGTATCCTCTCCGCCCTTTCAATATCAAGATTGTCAGCGGTCTTTTTGTTCCACGGCAGGGAGACAAGGTAGTTAATGTAGGCAAGGCTTATTGAATATTCCGCTGTAGCATCGCCCATCCTGTGAAGGAGATTCAGTTCCTTGTCTGCTATCTTGCCTGCATGAGAGGGCAGTTGCGCTCCGGCAACCTTTGCCTTAAGCTCCTCAAAGACTGAATCCTGCGGTTCGTCCTCTGACTTTTTGAAAAATCCCATAGATATACCGTTAACAGGTTTGTAAATGATTCTGAGATTATAATATCACCTATGCGGTTCGTTGGCAATTAGAAAAATTATCCCTATAGATGGATAATTCTCTGCTCTGAAAAAAATGAGACGATCATCAAGTACTCTCTTACATCATAGAGATCTGTTGACAGGAACCTCAAGAACCTGTTCCTTTGGCAAATCATGTACGAATCGATTCATATCAATAGATACAGAAGGGGATGTCTATCCGTGCGGAAGATTTTCTGGAGTAAAAGATATTAGGGAAAAAGGAACCAGTGGCCATGAAGGTATTCTAAAAACTAGTAAGCACATTGGAGGGTTGTTCGAAATGTCAATATTTAACGCTCTGTAATGGTGGGTGCCAGAACAGTGCTTACACGCAATGTTTTTATTCTACCTGTGGTAACATTTTTTGTGAGGCAATTCGCTCTTGCAGGATTCTGTAACAAAACATTCGACTTAAGTTATAATATCAAGTTGTTTTTAATAAGGATTTTATATGGAAATTAACATATGCGTATTATAAAAAAACCTCATGTAGTTTTATTGCTCTTTGTGGCGCTCCTTTTGTGCGCCGGAACAGCCTTTTCCGAGACACCTTCCGTCAGCCCTGAAAACGGGGTTAGTTCTGTCAGGGATTCCGTTCTTTCATATTTCAGTCCTGTAAGCGGAGAGGTAAAGGAGTCAGCGGATGGGGTTGTAAGTATCAGCCTTTCAGATGAAAAGGATATTAAGAACAGGACGCGTTTATCTGTTTACAGAGAGGGCACCCCTTTCTATCATCCTGTAACAAAGGAATTGATCGGCAAGACAGACAATTTTACAGGGATAATAGAGGTCACGCAAAGCGGCTCTGATAAACGGACATACACCTGCCGGACAGTAAAGGGCGATATTAAAGCCGGTGATATAATCAGGGTTACATCTTCAAAGATAAAGCTCGCCTTTTTTCAGGATAGAAAATCCGCATGGGAGCTCTCGGAACTCTTTTATAATTCATTGAAGGATTCAGGCCGTTTTGAGATACTTGAAGCATATGCCGATAAATATGAACCGGAATATTTATCAGGTCTTGCCAGAGGGCTTGGCGCTGAGGCATTTCTCTTCTTTTCAACGCCTTCAAAATCCGGGAATAAGTTTCTGAATGTAAAGCTTTTCTGGTCTGAGGACGCGCATCTCTTTGCGGAGATTGAAAAGGATGCGGGTTCCGCAGCAGCAGGCCCGGTATCCGATGAAAAATTTATAAATATTAATCTGGCCGGAACAGAGCCGTGGGGAAGCGATGATGTCGCGGGAGGGGAATTAATAGCAACAGGCGATGTTGACGGCAATGGCGAGAGGGAGATGGTGGTCAGCGATGGGACTAACCTGAGGGTCTATGATATTAAAGAGAAACCGCTGGAGAAGTGGTTCATAAACGGCGGCTCTCACGAGAGGCACCTCTCCATTGATATTCTTGACCTGAACAATAACGGACGCGCCGAAATATTTGTTACCTCTTACATACCGGGTAACAATATAATGAGCTCTTTTGTTCTGGAGTATGACCCTTCCGAAGGATACAAAAGGATATGGGATAAGGCATCTTACTTCTTCAGGGTTATTGGAAAGTCCCTGCTTATGCAGAAGTTCACGAGTTTCGGGATATTCAGCGGCCCTGTATTTGAAGGAATCTGGAAGGACGAGAATTATCAGACGGACAGAGCGCTTGAGCTTCCAAAAGGGGTCAATATCTATGGGTTCGCGTTCGTAGACTGGCAGAAGGACGGACGCGGGCAGATAATCTCATTTGATGATAAAGGTTATCTGAATTTATACATGAACGGCCAGTCAATATGGAAAAGCAGGGACACTTATGGAAAACTTCCTATCTCTTTTGACAGGAAGGCTGCTTCATTATTTGACAGCTCTTCAAAGAGTGATAACAGTTCACCCGGCGACCCTGAATCCGAATGGCATGTAAGGGGAAGGCTGCTTACTGTTAATACGTCCCGCGGACAGGAGATCATAGCTGTGAAGAAGATCCCTTTATTGTCAAATGTTCCGGGACTCGGCACTAACAGTGCCGAGATATATTCTTTATGGTGGGACGGCGCAAATATGGATGAATCGTTTATGATGCGCGGTATCTCAGGGCCGGTCACGGATTACCTTATAGAAGGTAATGAAATATTTATACTCGCAAGAAAAGGGCTGGCCGTTTTTCTTAAGAAATCATACAGGGGAGATTTCGCAAGGGGCGGAAGGCTCTATTATTACAATCTTGGTGAAAAATGAAGATTAAGCATGTTGCAATAATCATGGACGGTAATGGACGGTGGGCGAGGCAGAAGGGGCTTGCCCGCATTCAGGGGCACAGGGAGGGCGTCAAAAGGGTAAATGAGATAGTGGAAGTATCCATTGAGAAGAAGCTGAAGGCGCTCACTTTCTACACCTTCTCCATGGAAAACTGGCAGAGGCCGAGAGCCGAGGTGAACGCCCTTATGCGTCTTCTGAGCGTTTATCTTAAGAGTGAAATGAAGAGGCTCGTTGATAAGAATGTGGTCTTCAGGGCGATCGGCGATATAAAGAAACTTCCTGAAGGGGTGCAGAAACTGATAAGGGATTTTGAGAAATTATCAAAGAATAATACGGGCCTTTTGCTCACAAGCGCGCTCAGCTACAGCGGAAGGGAAGAGATAGTCAATGCAGTAAAAAATATGCTAAGCAATAATGTGAGACCTGAAAAAGTTGATGAAAAAATATTGGAATCCTATCTCTACACGGCGGGCATTCCTGATCCTGATCTGATAATACGCACAAGCGGAGAGATGAGACTCAGCAATTTTCTATTGTGGCAGTCCGCGTACGCCGAGTTCTATTTCACAAATACCCTCTGGCCTGACTTTGGCAGGGAGGAGTTTATATCCGCCATCAAGGAATATCAGGGGAGGGAGAGGAGATTCGGCGGCCTGACGGAGAAGAGTTGAAATTAATTCCGCAATCTCTTGATTCTTCATTTATTCCCCAGCGAAAGAGGCCGGGATAAATCTTCTGATATATGCGCACAATGCAAACCGGAATAAAGAAGGGTTTTAATTTTAAGCGGGTGGCTGTGGCAGGGATGTTGATCCCTGTATTGTTTGTATATGTTTACTCCTTGCCGGCTTCACCGTATTTTCTGGGACTCCTATTAGTCATCGCTATGCTCTGCATGATAGAATTCTTTTCCATGTATAACGTGCCTGTAAGGATGCGCCTGCCTGCTGTTTTGACCGGCGGAGCGGTTTTTTATGTTGTTTGCGTATTTCCGTCCAGAACTATGGAGGCTTTTTTTGCAGGCATAATTTTCCTGCTCTTGTTGAGGCTTTTTACAGGCGGGGCCCCGTCAGGGAGCATGAAGGAGTTAGGCCCTGTTGGAGTCGGTTTTCTGTATATAGGGGGATTGCTCTCCTATCAGTGGTGTCTGAGGAACTATTCTCAGGGCATGGAATATATTTTTCTTCTATATATTGCGGGCTGGGCTGCCGACAGTTCGGCATATTATGTAGGAACATATCTTGGCAAGAGAAAGCTCTGCCCGGTCATAAGTCCAAACAAGACATACGAAGGCGCATTAGGAAGCATTATCGGGGGAGCGGCAGGAGCGGCTGTTGCAGTATCTGTATTTAACATTCAGGATATTACAACCTCAAAGGCTGCAATAATCGGCGCGGTGTTGGGCACGGCAACAATCGCCGGAGATCTTATAGAGTCCATGTTTAAGCGCGATGCCGGGGTAAAGGATTCAGGCAGTCTTATTCCGGGGCATGGCGGGCTGCTTGATAAACTGGACGGATTTCTTGTCTCAGGCCCGGTGCTGTACTTTATATTGAAATATTATTAACCCGAAACGGCAATTAACCACAGATGTCGCAGAGGAAATATATTGATAGTAAAAGAAGCATTGAATGTTGTTAATGATTTTCTCTGTGTACTCTTTTGTGCAGGGATAAAATTGCTTATTTCCCAAAAGATAAGAAGAGAACGCGGAGAATTACTTAATAATAAAGGCTTTTTAATAACCCATAATGTCTCTGTGAACTCTGTGGTTTTTTACAATTCATTTTTGGGGTTAAAAAGGAATTATTAGTGAAGAGACTCTCCATCTTAGGCTCTACAGGCTCCATAGGCAAAAATACGCTTGAGGTAATCAGCCGTAATCCTGATGCTTTCAAGGTTGTTGCGCTTACTGCAAGGAATAATATCAGTCTGCTTGAATCCCAGATAGAGCAGTTTAGGCCTGAGGTTGTGGCGGTCTTTGATGAGTCTGGGGCGGAGAGGCTTAGGAGCAAGAAACTCTCTGTGAAGATACTTTCCGGTGAAGAAGGTGTGATCGAGGCTGCAACTCTTGAGAGCGTTGACATGGTTGTCTCTGCAATCGCCGGTTCTGCCGGGCTTATGCCGACGCTTGCCGCTGTAAAGGCAGGGAAGACCATAGCGCTTGCCACAAAAGAGGCCCTTGTAATGGCTGGCAAGATAATCATGGCAGAGGCATCAAAGAGAGGCGTCAAAATTTTACCTGTAGACAGCGAGCACAGCGCGATCTTTCAGTGTTTAAACGGAAGGGACATTGAAGAGGTGAAGAAGATCATACTGACCGCTTCAGGAGGCGCGTTTCTTGGCAGAAGCGCATCTGAATTAGAGGGCGTGACTCCTGAAGATGCCCTGAATCATCCAAACTGGGATATGGGAAGGAAGATCACCATAGATTCAGCGACACTGATGAACAAAGGGCTTGAAGTTATAGAGGCATATTGGCTTTTTAGCCTTCCTGTTGAGAAGATAGGCGTGATCATTCATCCGCAGAGCATAATACATTCGATGGTTGAGTTTATTGATGGCAGTATCCTGGCGCAGATGTCAGTACCGGATATGAAAGGGCCTATAAGCTACGCCCTTTCTTATCCTCACAGGACTGAAAGTGTTATACCCGCTTTGAATCTGATGGATGTGGCGAAGCTTACATTTGAAGAACCTGACCATGAAAAGTATCCCTCGCTATCGCTGACTTATGATGCGCTTAAGAGAGGGGGGACCATGCCATGTGTCCTTAATTCATCCAACGAGGCTGCTGTTGAGGCCTTCTTAAATAAAAGGATCTCATTCACAGCGATTACCCGCGTAGTATCCAAAACAATGTCTGAGCATTCTGTATTGAAGGGCGAGACTATTGAAGAGGTTTTAAGCGCTTCCATCTGGGCGCGGCAAAAAGCAGAGGAGATAATAAATGAAACGGAGAAATAAAATATGACATTATTGTGGGCGGTAGTTCTTTTTGGCATTCTGATATTCTTTCATGAGCTTGGCCATTTTTTATTGGCAAAGATTTTAGGCGTGAAGGTTCTGAAGTTCTCTCTCGGCATGGGGCCTAAAGTTATAGGCAAAAAGATAGGAGAGACCGAATACGTAATCTCTGCGTTTCCTCTTGGAGGCTATGTCAAGCCTCTTGGCGAGGAGCCCGGGGAGGAGCTTACTGAGGAGGAGAAGCCGAGGGCTTTTAATTTCCAGGTTCCGTGGAAGAGGGCGGCTATTATCCTTGCGGGCCCTGTCTTTAATCTTGTCCTGGCATATCTTATCTTTTTATTTTTCCTCGGCATTAATCAGCCCATAGTAATTCCGGATTTAGACAGCATAACAACCACGATTGAAAGCGTTCAGGATAATTCACCCGCGATGAAGGCCGGGCTTCAAAAAGATGACACAGTTGTTGTGATCAATGAAAAGCCTGTAAGCGACTGGAATGAGATGGCGGAGGTCTTCGCAAAAAATCCGGGGAATGAGCTGTCCGTTAAGGTAAAGAGGGGCAGTGAAATAATCAATGTCAAAATTATCCCCGAATCAGTATCAGCCAAGGGTGAAGACGGCAAAGATACCGTTATCGGCAGGATAGGGATTTCAAAGAAGATGAATGCTCATTTTATTGAGAGCAAGGGGATCTTTGAGGCCCCTTTTAAAGCTTTGGAGGCTCTTTACGGCTGGTGCGTACTTACAATTAAAGTTGTTGTAATGTTATTTACCGGCGGGGTGTCGGCAAAACAGGTAGGCGGGCCCATATTAATTGTTGATGCGGCAGCCAAGGCAGCCTCTGTCGGTGCATTTGCGTATTTCAACTTTATAGCGGTGATCAGCGTAAACCTCGCGATCCTCAATCTCATGCCTGTGCCTGTGCTTGACGGAGGACATCTGATGTTCCTCTCAATTGAGGCTTTGAGAAGAAAGCCGCTCAGTGAGAAGGTGCTGAATTGGGCTAACAAGGTCGGCATGGCGCTGCTCTTAATGCTTATAGCCTTTGTCTTTTACAACGATATAATGAGGATAATTGTCCCGTGGATACAGAAGTCGCTTAATCAATAAAAGAGCAACGACATGCCCAGACCCCCGGTAATAAGAAAACTCGCATCTTCAGGCGGCGTCATATTCCGTGATTCAGCGGAAGGGGCTGAGGTTGCGCTCGTCTCCGTCAAAAAAAGGATCGTCTGGTGCCTGCCCAAGGGGATTATAGAAAAAGGGGAAGAGCCGGATAAAACCGCATTAAGGGAAGTAAAGGAAGAGACAGGGCTGAACGGGAAGATACTTGAGCCGATAGGGTATATATCTTACTGGTATTTTCTGAAAGAGAAGACTGTCAGGGTTCACAAGTCCGTTCATTTTTTTCTGCTGAAGTATGAATCAGGAAGCACGGATGATCATGACCATGAGGTGGAGGAAGCCAAGTGGTTTCCGGTTGATGAGGCGGTAGAGAGGCTTCAGTATAAAGGGGAGAAGGATATCATGATGAAGGCAAAACATATAATAGAGGAGAAATATATTAATCCGAAAAATGCAGATATTGCTCAATCAGATAATTAACTCGATTGTTCACAAAGACCGCCATATTTATCAGGTATCCTGTCTTCACTCCTTAGTATTATGTAGTTAGAAAACAGTAGCACAAAATCGTTATCCAGTCAATCGCCATTGAAGGCTAGTTGACATCATTATATTTTTCAAGTGACTAATATGCTGTTTGTTATATTAGACACGCTTAAGAATGAAGTTTTGTCAGATGAAGGGACTGGTCGCAGCATGCCGCTAAAAGATTTTTCCTGTTAACTACGCGAAAACTGTTGTTTGAATCTTCTCTACGCCTTTGCAAAGTAACAAAATGAGCCTGCAACAAGCTGAAATAGTAGCCTTGCTTTTATGTATCTTTTGGGATACAATGTAACATGATCGAAGTTCGCCAGACTGAGACATATGCCAAATGGTTTGATTCCTTGCGCGACAGACAGGCGCGTGCCCGAATTGATATCCGTATACGTCGCTTGTCAATAGGCAACTTCGGTGATGTTAAACCAGTCGGGGAAGGAGTATCGGAATTACGTATTGACTATGGCCCCGGCTACCGGGTGTATTTTGCGCAACGTGCCCGGGAGTTGGTGCTCCTGCTTGCTGGCGGCGACAAACGCAGTCAGGAAGCTGATATTAAAACGGCTATAAAATTGTTACGAATACTTAAGGAGGAACGAACATGAAAAAGGCTAAAGTTAAAACAACTCCATGGGATGCGGCTGAACACCTCAAAACCGAGGAAGACATGGCTGCTTATCTGGAGGCTGCTATTGAAGAGGGCGATCCAGTTGTAATTTCTGCCGCAATCGGCGATATTGCCCGCGCCAAAGGAATGTCTCAAATCGCCCGAGAAACAGGGCTTGGGCGAGAAAGTCTTTACAAGGCTTTGTCCCCGGGGGGAAATCCTGAATTTGCCACGATACTTAAAGTGGTGCGGGCTTTGGGGCTGAAGTTCCACGTCGAAGCCGCTGCTCATTAAGCACGGAATGACGTGCTCTCGGACATTATTTATGCGTGATTCATTAACTCTACGGGTTAAAGATGTTCGACCTTCCTGACGGCAAGTCTATTTCTTCCTGAATATCGCCTTCAGCGCACTCTCTAAATCATCATATTTGAACTTATATCCTGACCTTAATATCTTCTCAGGCATGACACGCTGTCCTGTGAGAAGCATGCCGCCGAGTTCTCCTAAAGTCAATTTAACGACGAGTGAGGGAACGGCAAGCCATGAGGGCTTATGAATAGCCTTTCCAAGCGCAGAACTGAACTCTCTATTTGTGACCGGATTCGGCGCGGTTGCATTAACAGCACCTGAGACGGATTCATTCTCAATCGCATATTTTACGATACCTACAACATCATCCCTGTGTATCCACGAAAACCATTGTTTTCCGCTGCCGATGGGGCCGCCCAAGAAGAATTTGAAAGGGGTCATCATCTTTGGCAGCGCACCTCCGTCAGCTTCCAGCACGCCTCCTATTCGCACTCGTAAAACGCGAATACCTAAATCCTCTGCCTTGATGGCCTCCCATTCCCATGCCTTGCAGACTTCCGCGAGAAAGCCAGATGCTGGCGGAGTATCTTCTGTAACATATTCATCGCTGTGAGCGCCGTAGTATCCGATCGCAGACGCGCTGATCAGCACTTTAGGTTTTGAAGATACTTTCTTAATTGATTCTACGAGAGCCCGGGTTGTATCAATTCGGCTTGACATGATAAGCTCCTTGCGTCTCTTTGTCCATCGCCCCGGCGCAACAGGCTCGCCTGCAAGGTTTATGACAGCATCGAAGCCGGAAATGACCTCAGAAGGAATAAGAGCTGGCGGATTCCACGTAAGTTTTTCTTTTGAATCGGAGGGGCTTCTTGTGGTGACTACAACAGTGTGTCCTGAATTGCAAAGTTCGCGGCTTAACGGCGTCCCGATAAAACCGGTGCCGCCTGTGATAAGGATATTCATGGGATAATTATATTAATCATCATGGAAATTGTTCTGCATTATCTGCGCCTGCTCTTTTCTAAACTTCTCAAATTCTCCATTTGAGATCGCCTCTCTCATCTTTCTGAAGAACTGAAGGTAGAAGTGAAGGTTGTGGTAGGTATTCAACCTCATTGAGAGAATTTCACGGCTCATATACATATGCCTCAGATATGCCTTTGAATAGTTTCTGCATGTGTAACAGCCGCATTCAGGGTCAAGAGGATTCGGGTCTTCCTTGAACTCCTCGCGCTTTATGCTTATCCTGCCCCGGCTCGTGAAAAGAGTGCCATTCCTTGCGTTCCTTGTAGGCATGACGCAGTCAAACATATCAATGCCTGCTGCTACCGCCTCAAGCACATCATTTAAATCCCCGATGCCCATAAGATAGCGTGTCTTCTCTTTCGGCAGAAGAGGCGTTGTGTAATTCACCATCTCATACATAAGCTCTTTCGGTTCGCCCACGCTTAGCCCGCCAATGGCGTAACCATCAAAACCCATTTTCATCAGTTCTTCAGCGCTTTGCTTTCGCAGGTCTTTATACACTCCGCCCTGCACTATGGCAAAAAGAGCCTGCCTTACTTCCCCTCTATTAAGAGGGGGCAGGGGTGTGTTCATACTCATAGTTTTAAGACACCGCTCCGCCCACTTAGTAGTTAATTGAAGAGATTTAAGCGCATATTCCCTTGTCGCAGGATAAGGCGTGCACTCATCAAACGCCATCGCAATATCCGAACCCAATGCAGCCTGTATCTCCATCGCAAGTTCAGGAGTAAAGAAATGAGTTGAACCGTCAAGGTGAGACCTGAACTCCACTCCTTCATCACTTATCTTTCTCAAAGGCGAAAGGCTGAAGACCTGAAATCCCCCGCTGTCGGTAAGGATGGGGCCATCCCAGTTCATGAACTTATGAAGCCCGCCGAGATTTTTTATCACCTCATGCCCGGGTCTTAGATAGAGATGATATGTGTTGGAGAGTATTATCTCAGCGCCGATATCTTTTAATTCCTCGACAGTCATGGATTTTACAGTGGCGATAGTGCCGACAGGAATAAATGCGGGTGTGTTGATTACTCCATGTGATGTATGTATCTGCCCGAGACGGGCATTGCCATTGGTTTTGGTTAATTGAAAGCGTAATTCTGATTTGCCGGATTGCTGCATGCTGAAGATTATAGCATAGAGGGAGAAGAACCGGATAAAAGCGTGCCAGCACAAGCAATCAATATGTCGCCCTCAGCGACTTCAAATTTCTTCAGTTCCGAGAACTGGTGCTTGCTTTGGACAGATGATTACTATGTAGCGACAGCAGAAGAGAGCTAATTGGCAAACGGTAGAAAAATATATTCACCTTGTCCGCTCTTTAGGAGGCAATTATCTTACTTTTGTGTGGATTCTTGGATGGAGCAATTCGCTTGCTTGACAAAATATATTGACAGAAGATAAAATCTTCTGTCTTATAAATCTTTTCCCACCTTAGGAGGTGTAGCCATGAAATTAGCTGTTTTTGTGAGTGATTTCAGGAATACTGTTGACACATTGGACAGGCTGAAATCTGAAAAGCTCGGGGTCATCTTAGTTGGAAACGGTGTATATCACGCTGTTATCAAGGAAAACGGCGCGCCTTCGCCAGTTTTGAAGACATCCGCTGACTTTTACGCGCTTGCCGAAGACCTTGAGACGAGAGGGATAGACACTTCAAACGTGAAAAGCAATGTTAAGGTTATAAGTTACGGGGACATTGTTGATCTGATATTTAATGATTATGAAAAAACTGCCTGGTTATAGGAGGATATAATAATGGGAAAACTTACGATTGGGTGTTTCTCTTCGCTTGTCGGCTCTATGAGCCTTGACTTTGCTGTAAAGCTTGCCGCCGCTGCCATTGATAAGGGGCATAAAGTTGATTTCTGGGTTTCAGGAAACGGAACAATGCTCTCAATAAAAGATCAGCGGTCTTTCAAAGATTATTCTTCCCTTGAAAAACCCCTGAAAGAGCTTATGGCAAAGGGCTTGAATGTAACAGCATGCGAGGCCTGCGCAGAAGCAAGGGGTTATCACAAAGAGATTACGATGGAAGGCTTTAAGAGACACAGCATGGACTGGTACCTTGCAAGTACTTTTGACGCGGACAGGGTCCT
>JBFLVX010000028.1:0-19605 GCA_040758255.1 Nitrospirota bacterium | reverse complement strand
GTTTCAGGAAGCAAGCAAGCTTTTTGACCTTAAAAAGACTGTAGCAGGCATAAAAAAAGGCGGTTCTTTAAAAGAACCGCCTTTAGGTTTATATATATCTAACAATCAAACAAAGATAGATTCCGGACAGATCCTCGACAAGCGAGGAGGAATGACCAGATACTTACTTCTTTCTCTTATTCTTCAACTGCGCCTTTGCCGCCGCAAACCTCGCAATAGGAACACGGAATGGCGAACAGCTCACATAATCAAGCCCGATATTGTGGCAGAACTCAACAGACTTCGGCTCGCCGCCGTGCTCCCCGCAGATGCCTAACTTCAGGTCTTTCTTGACCGCCCTGCCCTTCTCAACCGCTATTTTCATGAAGGAGCCGACTCCGACTGTGTCAATGGTCACAAACGGGTCATCTTCAAGTATCTTGTTTTCAACATAGAACGGCAGGAACCTGCCCGCGTCATCGCGTGATAGGCCGTATACCGTCTGCGTGAGGTCATTAGTGCCGAATGAGTAGAAGTCAGCTACCTTCGCTATCTCATCGGATGTTACACATGCGCGCGGAAGCTCTATCATCGTGCCGACAGAATACGCGACTTTTACCTTTGTCTTCTTCTGCGCCTCTTCAGCAGCAGCAATTACAACCTTCTTCATTGCCTCAAGCTCTTTAACATGCCCGACAAGCGGGATCATTATCTCAGGGATGACCTTCACCTTCCTCTTCGCGAGCTGACATGCGGCTTCCATTATCGCCCTCGCCTGCATGGCATATATCTCCGGATAAGTGATGCCAAGCCTGCATCCCCTGTGACCAAGCATCGGATTGAATTCGTGCAGGGATTCATTCTTCGCCTTAAGCTGTTTAAGATCGACCTTCATGCTTATTGCGAGGTCCTGAAGGTCCTTGTCGGTATGAGGAAGGAACTCATGAAGCGGCGGATCGAGAAGCCTAACGGTAACAGGCAGCCCCTTCATGGCGGTGAATATTCCGAGGAAGTCCTTCTTCTGAAACGGCAGAAGCTTGGCAAGAGCCTTCTCCCTTCCCTCAAGAGTCTCAGAGAGTATCATCTCGCGTACAGCCTTTATCCTGTCAGGCCCGAAGAACATATGCTCTGTCCTGCAGAGTCCTATGCCCTCTGCGCCGAATTTTATAGCCGCCTTTGCGTCTTCCGGCGAGTCAGCATTTGTCCTCACCTTGATGAACCTTATCTTATCAGCCCATGTCATGAGCTCTTTATACCACTTGTTATGCTCCGGGTCTGCAGGTATCAGCTTTAGGCTCCCCTCATACACCCTTCCCTTTGAGCCGTTCAGTGTTATCCATTCACCTTCCTTGATGACCCTTCCATTTACATTTATCTTCCTGGCCTTAACGTCTATATCAAGCTCGGAACAACCTACGATACAGCACTTGCCCCATCCGCGAGCAACAAGCGCCGCATGGCTTGTCATCCCGCCCTTTGCTGTAAGTATCGCTTCAGCCGCATGCATCCCGTGAACATCCTCAGGCGATGTCTCGTTTCTTACGAGTATCACCTGTTCGCCCTTTTTTGCCCATGCCTCAGCATCGTCGGCAGTAAAGACCACCTTCCCTCTTGCCCCGCCCGGCCCCGCAGGAAGTCCCTTTGCAAGCCCTATCGCCTTCTTCTCAGCCGCCGGGTCAACGCTCGGATGGAGAAGTTCATCTATCTGGTCGGGCCTCACGCGCATGATTGCTGTCTCTTTTGTGATGAGCCCCTGTTTTGCCATCTCAACAGCCATACGTATTGCAGACTGCCCGTTACGCTTGCCGACCCTTGTCTGAAGCATCCAAAGCCTTCCATCCTCGATCGTGAACTCAATATCCTGCATATCTGTGTAATGATTCTCAAGCCTCTTCTGATAGCTGTAGAGTTCTTTGTATAGCTTCGGCATCTGCTCTTCAAGTGAATGAAGATGTCTCGTGTCAGCAGTCTTGCCTGCCTTGTTCACAGGGTTAGGCGTCCTCAAACCTGCCACAACATCCTCTCCCTGCGCATTTGGGAGCCACTCGCCAAAGAACATGTTCTCGCCCGTTGCCGGGTTGCGTGTGAACGCGACTCCTGTTGCGGAACTGTCGCCGGTGTTCCCGAAGACCATGCTCTGCACGTTTACCGCTGTGCCCCACCAGTCCGGCAGGCCCTCTATCTTTCTGTATGAGACAGCGCGCTTGCCCATCCATGATGAGAATACCGCGCCTATCCCGCCCCATAACTGCTTCTGTGGGTCATCGGGGAAATCCTTCTTGAGAGTGTTCTTTATTATCTTCTTGAATTCATCGCAGAGCTTCATGAGGTCAGTGACTGAGAGGTCTGTGTCGTTCTTATATCCGTTCTTCTTCTTTACATTTTCAAGCGCTGTCTCAAGTTTGTGGCGTATGCCGTGTCCGTCTTCAGTCTCAATGCCGGCGGCCTTCTCCATCACAACATCAGAGTACATCATCATCAATCTTCTATATGCGTCATAAACAAAGCGTGGATTATTCGTCTTTTTGATAAGGCCGGGTATCGTTTTTGTCGTGAGCCCTACATTGAGGACCGTCTCCATCATGCCGGGCATTGAGGCCCTTGCGCCGGAACGTACAGACATGAGAAGAGGATCTGTAGGGTCGCCGAACTTCTTCTTCATTATCTGCTCGACCTTTTTCATAGCCGCGTCAACCTGCCCTTTTAACTCCTTCGGGTATTTGCGGTTATTATCGTAGTACTCGGTGCAAACCTCTGTGGTGATCGTGAATCCGGGAGGCACGGGCAGTTTTAATTTTGGATGCCCTGCCATCTCCGCGAGGTTTGCGCCCTTGCCGCCGAGAAGGTCCTTCATCCCGGCGCTGCCGTCAGCCTTGCCGGCGCCGAAAAAGTAGACATATTTCTTAGCCATCTTGCTCCTCCAAAAATTAAAATTTATGATTTTTATTATTTAATAAAGAAATTTCAAGTATAAAGCAGGAAAATATTTTACAAAATTAAAGAGGTAAAATCAAAGACAATAATTTTTAGAAGATTATAAACAATATTAATTAGAAAATTCGCATGGCTTTTTCATTAAATGCGGTCTCTTTGTGTTTTTATAATTATAGTCTGTTTACAAAAGGCGAAGATAGTTGTTATGATTTCCAAAATACTGCGTAAAATAACACAGTTATACCGGTATCTTATTATTCGGGACTTGCAACTCATTGAATTCATTGAAATCTGGATTGGTACAAAATATGCAATTAAATTATAGAGAGAACTTAATTGGGGAACAATAGATTTGAGGCATACATTATGAGAAGAAGAAAGAGAAATGCCCGCAAGACAGGTTATGTGCGTTGTCTTTTTTTCTCTTCGCTTATTTTTTTCTTATTTTCAGGGATTGCATACTCAACAGAGTTAGTCATAGGCCTTATCCCTGAACAGAATGTCTTCAAGCAGTTAGAAAGATATAAACCTCTCGGTGAGTACATAGAGAAGAAGACAGGAATCGGGATTAAATTTACAATGCTCTCAAGATACGGCAACATTATAGAATCCTTTGAAAACAATAAGATGGATGCTGCTTTCTGGGGGAGTTTTACCGGGGCATTGGCGGTCAGGAAGTTGAATGTTGAATTTATTGCCCGTCCGGTAAACCCCGACGGAACGTCAAGTTACAAAGGCTACCTGTTAGTCAGGAAAGACAGCGGAATTAAGAACGCGGCTGACATGAAGGGAAAGACTATCGCCTTTGTAGATAAGGCGACAACCGCAGGCTATGTCTTTCCTCTGGCATACTTCAGGAAAAATGGCGTAAAGAGTCCGGAGAGTTATTTCAGGGAGCAATATTTTACTGGAAGTCATGACGCAGCGATAAAAGCAGTGCTGGAAGAACAGGCTGATATTGGATGCGCAAAAAATACGGTATTTGAAAAAATGGCAAAAGAAGATCCACGGGTAAAGAACGAATTAATTATAATTGCCGTATCGCCTGATGTGCCTTCAAACGGGCTGGGCGTAAGATGCACGATTGATGCTTCCATTAAGACAAAGCTCAAAAAAACGCTGCTCGATATGGACAAAGACCCTGAGGGGCATAAGATCCTTGAGATTTTCGGATCAAAAAAATTTATACCTACAACGACAGATGACTATGAGAGTGTTTTAAAGATAGCTGAAGAGGCGGGGATTGACATTCTTAATTACGATTATCTGAACAAATGAAGGTTACATTGTAAATGAAAAAGAAAATAATAACGTCGCTCTTTATCCTCTTTGCCTGTTTCAGTGTCGGAGCGGTATTGTCTATATGGTATATACACGATTCCACTGAAAGGCTGCGCCGTGTAATAGAGCTGCACCAGGTTGAAAGCATGAGGCGGTCGCTTGTCTTTAGCCTTCAGACTGTTCAGGCAGACCTGTATAGTGTAAAAACCGGATTTGCGCGAGAGCTTGATTCCATAGTCGGAAACGTAAGGATACTTGATGACGCCAGCGATAATTGCACCGCCTGCCACCACTCTCCTGAATTGACAAAAAATCTGCAAGAGATGCAGCAGCTTATTCATCAATACGAAGATTACATAAGTTACTACATAACCGGTTCTGCAAACGCGGGCAGACTTGATAAACTCAAACTTAATGCTGTAGAGCAAGGCAATAATCTTCTTGGGATCACGGAAAATATGTCGCACAGGGCAAGCCTTCATCTCGAAACGCTCTCAAAAAACGCCATGGATAATGTCAATAATGTTAAGACAATCATGGTCTTTACTCTTTTGGGAACACTTATCATAGCCATATTTGTTGCCGCAAACCTGATAAATTTCGTTACCTATCCGATAAGTAAATTGTTGGAGGCCACAAGAAAGATCGCTTCAGGAGATTTCAATCCTACGGTTGAATATCACGACAGGACAGAATTTGGAGAACTTGCTACACATTTTAACGAAATGAGCACAGCCATCAAAAATGGGTATGAAAAGATACAGAAAGAGATACGGAGAAGCATTCTTGCAGAAGATGCTTTACGCGAAAGCGAAAGACGGTATGAGCTTGCCGCAAGAGGCGCCAATGATGGATTGTGGGATTGGGATATAACAGCCAATAAAATTTATTTTTCTCCTCGATGGAAGGCGATGCTCGGTTACGATGAAGATGAAGTCAAAGACCCCCCGGAAGAATGGTTCAACAGGGTGCATCCTGATGACAGAAAGCGGGTTGAGTCGGAAATAGCCAGCAGTATAGAAACGCCTGCTTCGCATTTTATATGCGAATACCGCATGCTGCATAAGGATGGAACTTATCGCTGGATGCTCAGCCGGGGGCTTGCGGTCAAGAATGAGTCCGGAATTGTTGACAGAATGGCGGGGTCCCAGACAGAGATTACCGAACGCAAGATTGCCGAGGAACAGTTGATACACGATGCCTTTCATGATACCCTGACAGGACTGCCAAACCGTGTTCTCTTTATGGACAGGCTGAAACATGCTGACAGGCGTGCGGCGCGGCATAAAGATTACATTTTTTCCGTGCTTTTTGTTGATCTGGACCGCTTTAAGGTGGTAAATGACAGTCTCGGGCACACGATTGGAGATCAGTTGCTTGTTGCAGTAAGTCAAAGACTTGAGGAGTGTCTGCGCCCTGGAGAGACCGTAGCGCGCCTGGGGGGAGATGAGTTCGCAATCCTCCTTGAAGATATCAAAAGCAATAATGATGTAGAACATATTATAAATCGTATAAAACATAAAGTTGAGCTGCCTTTTAATCTTAGCGGTAACGAGGTCTTTACTTCTGCCAGTATAGGCATCTCCTTAAGCGCAGCCGGATACGTTAATCCTGAACATATGCTGCGCGATGCCGATATTGCAATGTATCACGCAAAGCTGAACGGCAGGGCACGTTATGAAATATTTGACGAAAGAATGCACGCACACGTAGTGGCCAGACTACAGTTGGAAACAGATCTAAGGCACGCTATAGAAAATCATGAATTTCATCTTAACTATCAGCCTATCATGCTTATGGATACCGGCAAGATAAAGGGTTTTGAGGCGCTTGTAAGGTGGAACCACCCTAACCGCGGCATGATAATGCCGGGTGAATTCATTTCAATAGCTGAAGATACCGGAATGATCCTGCCTTTAGGCAAGTGGGTGCTCGAAGAGGCTTGCAGACAGTTAAGCATATGGCAGAAACAGGTTTCCTGCAATATATCCATGGGTGTAAATTTATCCATAAAGCAGTTTACGCCGCATCTTGTCTCTACTGTGAAAGATGCGATCCTGAATGCAGGGATAAGACCGGAGAGTTTGATTCTTGAGATTACCGAAAGCATGATCATGGAGAATGCCGAATCCGCGTCAAAATTGTTAGCGGAACTGAAAGTGCTCAATGTGAAACTGCATATTGATGATTTTGGAACAGGTTATTCATCTTTAAGCTATTTACATCAGTTCCCCCTTGATGCGTTAAAAATAGACCGCTCTTTTATCGCAAAAATAGGCATAGATAATGATGAAAAGCTGGAGATCGTGAAGGCGATCGCATCTCTTGCCAACAACCTTAATCTGGAAGTTATTGCAGAGGGGGTGGAGACAATCGAACAACTTGCCCATCTCAGACACCTAAACTGCAAAAACATGCAGGGATACTTATTCTCCAAGCCTCTGGATGTTGAATCCGCAGGAAAGTTTTTAAGGCAGAGCCTGAACGGCGGAGGGTAGTTCTGCAGTCTTATAATCTTAAACTTAAAATGGCATAATACAAAGGAGCAGGTTATAAGCCTGCTCCTTTGCTTTGTTCTTCTTTCCCTACCTTCCCAACTTTGATTCAGAACCGCGCTATACGATTGCGCACTATTCCGTTAATCGTTGTGAAATCTCCGCCGATGAGTATCATCCCGTCTCCCTGTACAGCCAAAGATAAGACATAGTCGTTTGCGTTAAGATCAAAGTAAGCATCAACACTTCCGTTTGCATGTAGTCGTGCAATACGGTTATGGGGCGTTCCATTAATTGCTGTAAAAGTTCCACCGATAAGTACGTCACCAGACTCTAACAAAGCTACTGAATTTACGGTTTGATTAGCTATTGCAGAGAATGAAGAATCAAGATTTCCATCCACATTTAGACGCGCTATACAACAGTAGTGGCTTGTTCCGCTTATATACGAAAAGGCGCCACCAACAAGTATCTTGCCATCGTCCAGCACCTTTATAAAAAATATTATATGGTCAGAGTTTGGATTAAATGAAGAGTCAAGGCTCCCATCTAAATCAAGTCGAGCGATTCGATTGCGAGTCACGCCGCTAATTGCCGTGAAATATCCTCCGACAAGTATCTTACCGTCTGACTGCACCGCTATTGAACGTACTGTGTTATTCGCATTGGGATTAAAATCAACATCGAGGCTGTTGTTTGCGTTCAACCTTGCTATGCGATTGCGCGTTATCCCTCCAATAGTCGTGAAATTTCCGCCGATAAGAATCTTTTCTTCATTTCCCACTTTTTGCACAGTAATGAACCAAACAGTATTGTTTGCATTGGGATTAAATGTAGAGTCAAGGCTACCGTCCGCATTCAGCCGCGCTATGCGGTTTCGTGTCGTTCCACCGATGGTTGTGAAAAGGCCTCCGATGAGTATCTTCCCATCACTCTGTACTACTATAGAACGAACTGTGCCATTTGCGTTAGGATCGAAGCCGGCATCAATATTTTTGTCTAATGTGGAGGAATTGCAATCGTCATCTATACCGTTATAGTGTATTTCTGCTACGCTCGGATTGACTAACGCATCGCTGTCATCGCAGTCAGTATTATTAGTTACATAACCGGCAGGCACATCGCACGCTTGTGAGGTAACTACAAGGTTGCCGAAGGTATCCGAATCAGCGTCCTGATAGTAGGTGCTTTGCACGCCTTCATCCGTCTCATCATCACAGTCGTTGTCCAAAGCATCACATGTGATCTCTGCTGACTCATAATTCGCTATGCTATTGTAATTATTCATCCATCCGCCAGTTCCATTGCAGGTCTTTACAGAACCTGAGCAAACCCCAGCCTGTAAATCGTTCAGCGGTGCCGTTAAGTCGTCATCAATCTGTTGGTCACAGTCGTTATCCACGCCATCGCATATCTCGGTTGCTCCGGGATGTATTGCCGGATTGCTGTCATTACAGTCAATCTCTCCACATGGCCCGCCCTCAGCAGCATAGCCGTCACTATCGCTGTCAGTGCATTGAAAATACATCGGCGTTGTATCTGAAGTCAGCCATATTCTTTGATAATTAGATGCAGGCGATTTAACAGATGTAAACTGTTTAACTCTTAGATCGTTCATCCCATCAATGAATTTTGCCCATGACACACCCCCGTCAAGCGAATACCACACCCCCCACAATGCGAGAACTGATGGCGTCTGTTCCGGATATAGGCGCCCTCCTCCAGGACCGAATGCAATAAACACTACGCCTGATTCAGTTGTATGGGTTGCTGATACGTAATAGTTACCAAGTCCTATGCCTTCTGTCATAAAGCTCCATGTTGTTCCTCCATCTGTTGACTTGTACGCGCCATAATTGCCGCCGGCCCATAAGGTATTAGGATTGTTAGGGTCAATACTGAAGCTGCCACGGCGGAAACCTTGACTTGATATGAATGTCCACTGCCCACTATTTTTATTGTATTTGTACAATTCATGATCCGTGCCTAAATATAAATTGCCGTTTGATGCTATATCCATGAAACTATATGCTGTATTACTCGGAAGGCCACGATTGACTGCCGGATCGATATTACTCCCATCACCAATCCAACTCCAAACAACGCTGGCATTTATCCTATCTAATACGCCTTCTATCACGCCAACGCTGGAACCGGCAAATAACCATAATCCAACATAAATCTTATTATGGTCCGACGGGTCAAATCTGATGTTGCCATGACTATCGTCGTAGCTTAACCAATCTCTGTTAGCATAGACTTCCGTCCATTCCCACTTTCCAAGTGTATTTTCTTTCCCACATAAAATAAAGACTGTACGCGATTGAAGCATCAAAGCATATACTATACTTGGATCGTCAGGGTCAAAGACCAGGTCCTGCACATCTCCCCAATAATCGTTGGGATTATGCTCCCAAGCCTCGCTCGTCCATGTGCTTCCGCCGTTTGTGCTTCTGATCATCTGATTGTCTCCAAGCCCGCAATATATATTGTTATTGTTATTCGGATCCTCAATGCACTTTAAACCGCCATTAATTCTGAGTCCTTTCACTTTCCACTTCCAAGTATTCCCATTATCGTCGCTTCGCCCAACACCACTCCCGGTTGTTAAGAACCATGTATTGGAATCCGGCCCGGCAGCAATAGACGTAATAAACATATCACCATCTTCCTGCGGGAAAATATAATCACCAAGAGGCCATGTCGCACCAAATCTGCTATAACTCCATGACTGTCCACCATCATCGCTCCGATGAATCGAGCCGTGACCAATAATAAATATCCTGCCTGAATTATTTACCCCAATGTATCTCTCTTTTAGCGTTTTTAAATATATCGGCGTGTTTATAATGACCCCGTTTTTATCATAAACCCATCCAGTAAATGAATGCTTAAGCGTCCATGTCAATCCCCCATTTTCGCTTGTATAGAAATCCGCCACAACCCATGCCGTTTCTTCACCAGCTAACGCATACAGCAGATTATGATTGCTTGGGTCCATTATAATGTCTCGGACATTATCTCTCTGCAATTGTCCAGTAACGCCATAAGGCAAGTTTGTTTGCGGGTCAATGTTCATGTTATATGTAATAATTCCATCTGTCTCTGTGGCAACTACTATTACACCGGCTACCGGTGACACAATGCCATTAATTTCAGACGTGGCGCCTATATTAAGTTGTCCCCAAACATACCCATCTTCATCTGGTATCACGATGCCATTGATTATATAAGGGGCAACGATATCAAGTCCGCCCCAAACCGTTACGTGTTTACTGCCTACAATAACTTTACCAGTAAGAGTCGGCACATACACAGTTCCATCAGTGCCAACGTGCATCTGGTGTTTGTTATATATGCATACATATGGCGTTAAAGTACATGTTGATTGGTTGCCCGAAGATTTTCCCTCTGAATATACATTATTCCACGTCCCTCCTCCGTCAACACTTCTAAAAATGCCTTTTGGATTTGTTAAATATACTGTATCGCTCTTTCCATCTGCAGGATTAATATCTACAGGATCAAATGCTATACTATAGGCATCAATATAGATATCTCTATTGCTCCATTCCCAGTGTTCGCCTTTATCAATACTTTTATATGCGCCTATCATATCTGACGTGGTATAGACTATATCCGGATTCAAGGGGTCTACTGTGATATTGTACTGCTTGCCCCCTCCTGATAGTCCGGTCTTTGTCCAGCACTCAGTCCCCTCATCAGTTAGACCGTCACAGTCATTGTCTTTATCGTCACATATCTCAATAGCTCCTGGATAAGCATCAGGATCGCTGTCATTACAATCTGCGGAATTTGGATAGCCGTCACTATCAAGGTTGTCATCCTTTGTGAGAGAACTACAGTCGTCATCCTTGCCGTTATAGTGAACCTCGGAAAAGCCGGGATTGACTAACGCATCGCTGTCGTTACAATCTGTGACTTCTGGATAGCCATCTCCATCTAAGTCATCATCTTTTGTGGCAGCATTACAGTCGTCATCTTTGCCGTTATATATTATCTCAGATGAGCCGGGATTGATCGTTGAGTCGCTGTCATTACAATCTACCAATACAGATGCTAACTCAGATTGTACTTTATGGTTTGAAAGCCGTTCGCATGAAGTAGTATTAATCGTACCGTCCTTATAGCCATCATCATCACTATCCTGATACCATGCCTGATTCGGATGCTCTAAGGTATCTGTATCGTCACAGTCTGTATTGTCTGCTACATATCCCGGCACTGCGCAATCATAAATCGCATTTAATGGATCGCCATAGTTATCTCCATCATCGTCCCTGTAATAGTCACCTACAGTCAATCCCTCATCTATCTGTCCACCACAATTATCATCTATGCCGTTGCATATTTCTGTTGCATTGGGATTGACATTAGCATTGCTGTCGTCACAATCTATAAGTCCACATTTTCCTCCATCAGGCGAATAGCCGTCGTTATCGTTATCAGCGCAATTTTGCATTCCACCGTCTGCAAAGTCAATATAAGAGCCTGGGGTATTCTGGTTATTATATTCCGCTCTTATCCAGTCTGCTGAACGTGCAGTATTAGATATACGGACTTCGTCAATGAAGCCGTCAAATGACACTTGCCCCCACTCCCCAATACGCAAGTCTGTTGGTGAATTATCAATTTCGACTGGAGTATTTCTTGAATTGTTTAAATCGCCGTTTATATATATGTAACGCATATCATCATTTAGGTTATACGGATCAAGCGAATCATATGTGAACGACAGGTAATACCAATTGTTTATATTTAAAGTATTCGTTGAACATACCATACGCCAATTACCACTTCGTGAGCCCGTCACAACCATATTATTAAAACCACTACAATTAGGTCCATCTATGCGCAATGTATATCCTGCGTCGCCATCGGTTTTAGTGATTATACCGGCGACACCAGCCGCTTCCGCACCAGAACTCCTTGCATACACCCATGCTGAAAGGGTAAGCGCACCATTGTTCTCAACAAGATCCAAAGAATTATTGTCAGGAATATTTACATATTTATTTGCGCTGAATTCATCAGCTCCGCCTATCTTTGCCGTGCCTGTTTGGCCCTGTGCAGTAACATTTACGACAGTTGAATCATTATAATTTGCCGTTGAATCAAGGTGCTGTCCTGATGTCTCGTCAAGATGATGAACCATTACATAATTATTGTCCCATACCCCTTCGGGATTCTCCTGATTGAAGGCATACGGATTGCCGTAATACATAAAAATATCAGTGTTTGCAATTGAAGATAAAACAGGTATCCTGACCCATGCAATAATTTCTTTTCCATCCCCATCAGTATCAGAAGCATCATACGTTACAATTTCATGATCTATTCTTTCTCCGGCAGCATCTGTAAAAAAAATATCGTCGCCGTCTGTTTGGGCATATGAAAACAGAGGGTTAAGTGGATCGGATAATTTTAATAAAAGAGGGAAATTTGTTGGATCAAGGGCGCTGCCATTCCCTATCATTGCATCACTATCAATAATAATCCGTTGACTGTACAGCGTATATTGTCCCGCCTGCAGTTCAAGGGTAAAACCAATAAAAGTCAGCATGAAAGATGCAACTGCAAGAAGAACTCCAATAAGTTTTACACTTGGATTTAAATTTCCCCTTACCTTCATTTCCCCTCCTCATTTAAAGATTATAGTTATTGTTATATTGCTTTAGCTGAATTTCCGCCTAAGGTCTGCGGGAATGACGCTCACAACTAAAAAAGGGCGTCTCCTTTTAAAGAGAACGCCCTGAATTATTTATGAATCTCTGTAAGTTGCCGTATGAGCCAGTGAGTTCCGAACTAATTTGTTCTTTCCGGTTTTTGGTCTGACCTTCATCAGCCATCTCTCCCCTGCCGCAAGGCAGTCAGATAAGATTGTTCCCGTTTAGCTCACAAACTGCGTTAGTTGAAACTCTACCACTTAGAAAAGATGCCTGTCAATCTTTTTTTATCATTCAGATATTTTCGAGAAATCTCCAAGCATATCAAATGCGCTCTTTACTGAAAAGAGTAGAGCAAGCCTGTTTGATCTTACCCCGGCGTCTTTATCCATTACCATTACAGCTTCAAAGAAACCATTTATCGGCTCTTCAAGTTCAAACAGCGCCTTGAAATCCGTATATCTTAACCTGGCAGTGACATCTGTGGTAACTCTATAAAGTTCCTTCTCAGCAGTCTCTCTTAACAGCTCTTTCTTTAAAATGGCAGGACTTGCTTTTGAAAGTATATTGCAGACCCTCTTTGCTGCGGTAAGAAGCTCAGGGAATGCCGGCTCTCTCTTCAGCGCTGAAAGGAGTTCGATCCTCTGTTTCAGGTCTTTGATATTAAGCTCTTTTGACGGGACAGCTGCCTGAATAATGTCATGGCTGTAACCCTCTGCCAGGAGTATGCCTTCAAGCCTTTGAAGAAAGAATTTAATTATACTGCCCTTTAAAACCTTTATTGAAGGCGAGTAGCCCTCAAGCCCTTTAAGTGCTGTTTCTACAAGAACGTCTAATGAAAACGGATACTCTTTATTCTTCAGGATATTTATGACACCCGCCGCCTGCCGCCTGAGGGCAAAGGGGTCTTCAGAACCGCTGGGGATCAGATCAAGCAGGAAGAATGAAGCAATATTGTCAATTTTATCCGCAAGTGAAATTATGGCGCCTATCTCACATGAGGGGAGCGCATCGCCCGCATGTCTTGGGAAGTAATGCTCATAAATCCCCGAAGCCACCTCTTTCTCTTCCCCTGAATTTAAGGCATAGGTCATTCCCATATAACCCTGCAATTCAGGAAACTCCCTTACAATGCCGGTTACAAGGTCTGCCTTGCATAACATGGATGCCCTGAGAAGATTTTCTTTCCTCTCAAAGTTCAGCTTATCTGCTATAAAGGAACAGACAAATGCGACCCTTTCGATCTTTTCGTAAATGCTGCCGAGTTTTTCCTGAAACGTCACTGTCTTGAGTTTCTCAACATAATCCCATAACGGTATTTTCTGATCTTCAGCAAAGTAAAACCTTGCATCCTCAAGCCTTGCCTTAAGAACGCGTTCAGCGCCTTTCCTCACGATATCGTCGTTCTGCTCCTTTGTATTGCTTATAACAATAAAGTGAGGCATGAGGTTGCCTTCCGCATCCTCAACTGAAAAATATTTCTGGTGGGTCTTCATGACTGTTACGGGAAGCTCTTTCGGCAGAGAGAGATACTCCCGCTTAAAACTCCCAAGGATTACAGAAGGATATTCCACAAGAGATGTTACAGTATCAAGCAACTCCATATCTTCATGCACCTTGCAGTTATTTTCCGATTCAATCTTCTTTATCCCGTCTAAAATGATCTTTTTTCTCTCTTTAGTATCTGCGACCACGTGATTTTTCAGAAGTAGCGACGCATATTCTGATGGATTATTGATCTTGACCGCTTCAGGAGATAGAAAACGGTGGCCATATGAGAGATCCCCGCTTTTAAGTCCGTCAAGCTCAAAGGGTATAATCTCGGAGCCAAAGAGCGCAAATATCCAGTGTATAGGCCTTACAAACTTCATCGTGCCATCGCCCCATCTCATCGCCTTTGGGAATTGCAGCGACTCTATAAGTTTCGGCAGTTCCCTTGAAAGAACTGCCATTGTCATTTCCCCCTTCTCTTCAATGACAGCCGACAGATACTCTCCGCGCTCTGTCTTAACTATCCTGATATCCTTCAGTTCAAGATTCAGGGACTTTGCAAAGCCGGTGGCTGCATTTGTCGGGGTGCCGCTTTCATCAAAAGCGATTCTTTTTGGAGGGCCGGTTAACTCCGTGACCCTGTCTTCCTGCTTTTCTGAAACATCATCAATGAGTATGGCCAGCCTCCTGGGCGTGGCATATTCAGTGATACTGCCGTAATGTATGGCTTTGTCATTTAAGAACTGCGTAAATCGTTCTTTCAGCGATTCAAGCCCATGTGATATGAATCGTGCAGGTATCTCTTCAGTTCCTATCTCTAATAAAAATGGTTTCATATTCAGTGTATATTCGGTTGGCGCTATTTTTTTAATAGCGGGAAGTCCAGGTCTTCACGAAGTTTTATATACCCCTCAGCGCATCTCTTTGCGATGTTTCTGACCTTTGTTATATATCCGGTCCTTTCAGTTACGCTAAGCGCACCGCGCGCATCAAGCATATTAAATGCGTGAGAACACTTCAGGCAGAAGTCATAAGCAGGCAGCACAAGGCCTTTCTTCAGGAGTTTGACGGCCTCTTTCTCATACATTTCAAAGAGGTTTAGATGCATGGCTATATCCGCCTCGTCAAAATTGTATCTTGAGAACTCAACCTCTGTCCGATGATGGATATCGCCATAGCTTATCCCCTTGCTCCATTTAAGGTCATAGACGCTCTCCACTTCCTGCAGGTACATTGCGATACGCTCAAGCCCGTATGTCACCTCAACAGAGACAGGCTTCAGTTCTATGCCGCCCACCTGCTGGAAATATGTGAATTGCGTTATCTCCATCCCGTCGAGCCAGACCTCCCAACCCAGCCCCCATGCCCCAAGAGTGGGCGATTCCCAGTCGTCTTCAACAAAACGTATATCATGCCTGAGAAGGTCTACGGTAATTGCAGAAAGGCTCTTGAGATAGAGATCCTGAATGTCCTTGGGCGAGGGCTTCAGTATGACCTGATATTGGTAGTAATGCTGAAGCCTGTTAGGGTTCTCCCCGTACCTGCCGTCAGTGGGCCTTCTTGACGGCTCAACGTAAGCCGCCTTCCACGGCTCAGGCCCGAGCACCCTGAAAAACGTCGCAGGATTGAATGTGCCCGCGCCTACCTCTATGTCGTAAGGTTGGTGAATAACACAGCCCTGTTCAGCCCAGTATGAATGAAGCTTTAAGATTAAATCCTGTAAATACAAAGGGTATATCCCGCAATAAAGGTTTACAATAGATTGAAATGACTGACCTAAATATTAAGAAAGATGAGAGATTTTGTCAAACAAAACATGAACTCTGATGGCCGGTTACGGAAAAAATATTACTTTTATGATACTATGGAAAAATCTGTCATTATGATAAATATCATAGACTATAAATTGAGAAAGCCGTATCATTAAATCATAAAACAAAAAAAGGAGGCAGCATGTTAAAAGAAAAGATTGAAGCTGTATTGGGAAGGATCAGGCCTTTGCTTCAGCGCGACGGGGGCGATGTTGAGCTTGTTGATGTCCAGCCTGACGGAGTGGTAAAGGTAAAACTGAAGGGGGCGTGTTCCGGCTGTCCCGGGGCAACAATGACGCTCAAGAATGCGATAGAGAATACGCTTAAACAGGAAGTTCCTGAAGTGAAATCTGTTGAGCAGGTATAGTTTAAAAACAGTGAACGGAGAAGAAAATGGATAAAATAGTCGTATGGTATTTAAGAATGAGCCTGATATATTTCACAGCAGGCGCTGCAATCGGCTTTGGAATGCTGATGTGGCCGAATGAGGCTGGTTCATATACGGCAGTTCATGCCCACTTAAATCTTCTTGGGTTTATGTCCATGATGATTTACGGGGTGGGGTATCATATACTCCCCAAATTCAGCGGCGCTCACATATACAGTCCCGCGATCATGACCGTTCAATTCTGGCTTGCAAATGCCGGCCTGATCGGGATGGCTGTAAGCTGGCCGCTTGAGATAAGGGGAAGCATGCCTTCACTTTCCGGGGCTGTGTTAACACTGTCGGCAGCTTTATCTTTAATTGCGATTGTTCTGTTTGCATTTAATATACTAAAAACAATTAAACCTGTAGAAATGAAGTAAAGGTCAGTAGTTCATAATTAAGGAGGTTGGAGATGGAGATAACAAAAAACTCTGTGATAGGAGAAGTTATTAAAAAAGTCCCGGGAGCAGAAGAGGTCATTAGAAAATACTTTGGCGGCGGCTGTTTCACATGTCCGGGGATTAATGTCGAGACAATCACATTCGGCTCTGCAATGCATAATGTTGATCCGGAAAAGATAGTTGAAGATATCAAAAAACTTCAAGAAAAGAATGCCGCATAAACAACATTTAGAACCATGTTTCCCATTCAATGACAGCATAACCCTTTGCCCTGTCAGCATCTTTACTTTGCCTCATCCTGAAGTTCCTTCCCGCCATATTGACGCAATATCTGCGCCCTGTTGACATACGGGGTGGAGAACTGTAATATTTAATTAGCTACGTGTGAGAAGAAATTTCAAGGACGTTCTTTCTTAAAGGGGGATGTTATGAAGAAAACAAAAGGGTTTTTATTCTATTCTTTTCTAATGTTTTTTGTCGTTTCTGCGAATTTAATATTCTCTGATATAAAGGCAAATGCCCTGAATGAAGGTGAAGCAAATAAAATAGGTGAATTCAAAACACTTAATGGTACTGGCAAAATCACCAGAAACGGAAATAATATTGAACTCAAAATCGGGGAAAATCTTAAATTGTTGGATATTGCTGAAACAGAGCCTAATTCAGAAGCTCTGGTTCTTTTAAAGGATAATAGTCTGATAGTTCTTGGCGGACCGCTGAAGTCTAAGCTGGTTGCAAAAAAATATTCACTGCCCAGCATAAAAGAAGAAGCTGTGCTCGCTATTCCATACGGAGAGATGAGGGTTTTGACATGCGGAGATAAGTTTGATATAGAAACTGATGTGGCCTATGTGAATGCATTCGGCACCTTAGACTTTGTTATATGGGAAAGCACTATAGACGGCAAGCCTGCATCCTGTCTGGCTGTGCTTAAAGGAGTGGTAGAGATTAAAAACATTGACGATTCCATAAAAAGCACTGTAAGAGTGCCAAAAGGCGAGATGAGTTGTGTCACTGCCGGCAGGGTTCCATCATCCCCTGTGACTATCCCTGAAGAGCTTCTTAATGTCCTTATTGCAAAAGGAGACAAGGGGTTTATTGCTCATGCATGCCAGGAACCATGCACAGAATGCGAAAGGCTTAATCCGCAAGGTGTCTGTGTTCCTGACAATTTAAAACCATGCGATGACGGAGATTCCTGTACAACTGATGATCGTTGTTTAGGCAGAGAGTGTAAAGGCAAAAAGGATCCGAGCCCCGTAGACCCCAACTGTTCATAAAGTGATAACGATAAGACCGCGAGGCTTTTATTCAAAATGAAGAAGGCTCTGGTATTGCCTCTATTGCTTCTTCTTTTGACAGGTTTCAGCGAGGCATCGAAAGATGTCACTATCCGGGGGCTTCGCTACTCATCGCACAAAGACCACACGAGAGTTGTTGTTGACGTGGATGGCCCGATAAAGTTTGAATCAAATTCCCTTCCAAATCCCGACCGCCTCTATTTTGACCTGAGCGGATGTGTGCTTTCAAAGGATATTAAATCATCATTATCTTTAAATGACGGCATAATAGAGACTGTCAGGACCTCCCAGTTTAAGCCGGATACTGTCAGGATAGTGCTTGACGTTAAGAAGCTTAAGAACTTTTACGCTTTTACTGTGGGAGACCCTCACAGGCTCGTCATTGATGTTTACACAGGCGAACCACGCCCCGCTGAAAAGAAAGAATCGAATAAAAAGGAGGGCATTGGGATCAAGAGGATAGTGATTGATCCCGGACACGGAGGCCAGGATCCTGGAGCTATAGGTCAGGCAGGGCTCCAGGAGAAAGATATAGTCCTTGATGTCGGCAGAAAGCTCGGCAGGATACTTAAGGAAGAGTATCGCATGGATGTTATCTTCACGCGCGAGGATGATGTCTTTATTCCGCTCAACGAGAGGACAGATGCCGCCAACCATCAGAAAGCGGATCTTTTTATATCTCTTCACGCAAACGCAAGCCCAAGAAAGGCGGCAAGGGGGATAGAGACATACATCCTCAACTGGACAAGCGATGAAGAAGCGACAAAAGTCGCGGCAAGAGAGAACAAAATATCTTACAAGAAGATGCAGAAGGTGCAGGGAGAGCTTCAGATGATCCTTCTTGATATGGCAAGGACCAATAAAAGAGATGAATCAATGAAGCTTGCTCGGGACGTGCAGGATTCAATGGTCAGCACGCTGAGAAAAAATTACAGCGGGATAGAAAACCTTGATGTCAAGCAGGCCCTTTTCTTTGTGCTTATAGGCGCTGAGATGCCGGCGATACTCATTGAGACATCCTTTGTCAGCAATCGCGAGGAAGAGAAGAGATTATCCAGTCCTGATTATAGAGACAAGATAGCCGAGTCAATCGCCAGGGGGGTATCGGCTTATGTCAGGCGGTCAGGGTTTGTTGCATCGCCTGCCGATGAGTTTGAGATTGATGTTATTCTTGAAGATCTGAAAACAGCAGGCGGCAGCCCGCAGCAGCAAAGCTGATATATCTTCCTGAATTTATCATTAATTCCGATATTCTTTCGTTAGGGAGTTCTTCAAATTATCAGACGGACGAGGTTAAAGGTTTGGGCATCAATTTTTTGATCAAAAACGGGAAGTTATTTCAGTATGGAGATGATAAAGCTGCGTTTCAAAGAGCCGATATAGCTGTTGAGAGCGACCGCATTAAAGCAATTGGAGATCTTTCATCTATTATTAAGGCCGACAGGATTATTGACGCGGAAGGACTGTACATATCTCCGGGCTTTATTGACACCCATGCTCATTCAGAATTCACCCTTCTTGCGGACGGCAGGGCTCAAGGCAAAATATCGCAGGGTGTTACCACCGAGATAAATGGTAATTGCGGCTTGTCCGCAGCCCCTCTGTACGGAGAAGCCCTTGAACGCAGGGAAGATGAGATGAATGCCCTTGGAATAAAGGAGAGATGGCATACCTTTGATGAATATTTCAACATTTTAAGCAGAGAAGGAATTGCGCTTAACTTTGCGACCCTTGCCGGCCATAATAACCTCAAGGCATCGGTAACCGGGTATTCGGATAAAGATCCCTCCACAGCTGA
>JBFLVX010000027.1:0-19852 GCA_040758255.1 Nitrospirota bacterium | reverse complement strand
TTTATTGATGTAAAAAAAGAACGGAACATCTTGAAGAGGCCTGTTCTCCTTAGTTTCATTATACTTCTGCTTGCCGCATGGGCAGTATTAACAATCTGGGGGAGGTACTCTTGAGATATCTTTTTTCAGTGTTGATAATTGTTGCGCTTGCATGGCCCGCGTCAGCAGGGTATAAAGAGATTTTTGAAAAAGAATTCCTGAGCCAGCCGTGGAGCGGAGAAAGGCTGGCAGAAAGCGCCTGCATTGAATGCCATTCTTCAGAGACAATGGAAGCAGACCTGCAGAAGATACCGGAGGAGTGGAAGACAAGCTGGCACTTTCAGAACAACGTTTCCTGCCATGACTGCCACGGCGGCGACCACGAAGATGCAAGCATGTCAATGTCGCATCAGAGGGGCTTTACAGGATCCCCAAAATATGCTGAAGTTCCTGACTTCTGTGGAAAATGCCATATAGGCATTTTGAATAATTACCTGCAAAGTGGCCACGGAAAGGCGCTTCTCTCTGAGGGCACAGGCCCTAATTGTGTAACCTGCCACGGCTCTCACAACATACAGAAAGCAAGTATAGATATTATCTACGGACGGCGCTGCACCCAATGCCATTCCTATGAAAGAGCAAAGGTTATAAAACAGGCGCTGTTTCTGACTGAAAGCAAAATGCAGGCTATCGCAGACGACCTCAGGAAGTTGAAGACAGACGGCGTGGTTCTTAATGAGGAAGAAAAGACCCTCTTCCGTACACAGGCGGAATTCAGGACGCTCTTCCATACTGTAGATGTATCCCTTGTCAATGAAAGCACTGACAGGTTCGCCAGGACACTTTCCCAGCTTGAAGAAGAGATAAAATCCACCTTTGATGAGCTTCGGTTCAGGAGAAATTTCTCTGCTTTCCTGTCTCTGCTCTTTATCGTGATCGGGGTGGTTATTTCAATATTATCAAAAACATATAAAGATTAAGTCTGTCGGTTCAAAGTCTTGTTAGTGTTTTAACTTCTTTAGTCAGTGGTTTGTCGCGCACGAGATGATCAGGGCATGAACTTAAAGAGCCTATCCAAAATACTTCTTATTGTCTCAATTCCTGTTATTCTGTTATTAATGCTGTCATCATATGCAGCATCAGTTGATGATACCACGGATTACCCTGTGCCTCCGCCGCCTTTTTCCGAGGGCATATTCCCATGCTCCGGGTGCCATGCCGGCATGGAGGCGAATACTAACCGCCGGGAACTTTCATTTCATGAAGATATAAAACTGAAGCACTTTGACGGATGGTGCTTCAATTGTCATAATCCCGGCGACAGAGATACGCTGAGGCTGGCAAGCGGCAAAGTAATTTCATTCAAAGAGTCAGAGTATCTGTGCGGCCAGTGCCACGGGACAATGTTTCGTGACTGGAAGGTCGGGGTGCACGGCAAGAGAACAGGGTTCTGGAATGGCAAAAAAGAGTATCGTCTTTGCGTGCATTGCCACAGCCCGCATCAGCCGGGGTTTAAACCTTTAAAGCCTCTGCCGCCTCCTGTAAGGCCTGAAGATTCCAAATATAAAACATCTGAGACGATACCGTTAAATCCCTTAGACAGCATTAAGGAGTGAACCTAAATATATATGTCAAAGAAGAACTGCAATAATCCTTCATCTAAATCAGTTGACAGGCGCTCATTTCTTAAGGGCACAGCCTTCGGCCTTGCGTCTTTGGCGATCCCCTTCGGCACATCTGACGCCTCGGTATGGGATGCCTTCTTTCAGAAGCATTTCCGCGAGATGAATGACAATGAGATAAAGTCGGTCATTAAACGCATGGAGAAGGAGTATGCGGATGAGTACAAGACAGACTTTAAAATTAAAACCACCGGCCCTCTCCCTGGGGTAAAGTTCGGCTACGGGCTTGACCTCTCAAGGTGCATCGGCTGCAGGAGATGTGCTTACGCGTGCGTAAAAGAGAATAATCAGTCCAGAGAGCCGCAGATCCACTGGATAACGGTTTTACAGTTTGAAAAAGGGGAGAAGTGGGTCAATGTCTTTGAAGAGGCTGACAGATATTATAATCCTCAGGAAGTTCCTGAAGAGGGGCACTTCTATATGCCTGTTCAGTGCCAGCAGTGTGAAAATCCGCCATGTGTTAAGGTTTGCCCCACTCAGGCAACGTGGAAGGAACGCGATGGTATAGTGGTGGTTGATTATAACTGGTGCATAGGCTGCAGATACTGCATGGCTGCCTGCCCGTATGGGGCAAGGCATTTCAACTGGGGGAAACCGCAAATTGACAAGAAAGAGCTAAATCCCGATGTTCACTACTTAGGCAATCGTCCCAGATACAAAGGGGTTGTTGAAAAATGCACATTCTGTATCCAGAGGACAAGAGAAAACCCCGGCAGATACCCCGCCTGCGTAGAGATTTGCCCTGTCGGTGCAAGAAAGTTCGGGAACCTACTGGACCCGGAGAGCGAGATACGTTATTGCATTGAAAATAAGAGAGTATTTCGACTTAAAGAAGACCTGAATACATCGCCGAAATTTTATTATTTCTTTTCGATTTAGTTCGACAAAGGAGAACTCATATGTCCGATCTGCTTCAACCGGTAAAAAATCTGTTCACCACGATGAAGTTTATGGCAAAGGGCGGCAAATGGTACTACGGCTGGCTTGCCTTCCTGTCATTATTTATCCTCATCGGCGTTGTTTCTTACATTAAACAGCTTGATCAGGGCATGATACTGACCGCCATGAGAGATCAGGTCTCATGGGGATTTTACATATCCAACTTCACATTTCTTGTCGGGGTGGCAGCGGCAGCCGTGCTGCTGGTTGTCCCTGCCTATTTGTATAACTTCAAACCCATCAAGGAGATTGTTCTTCTTGGCGAAATACTTGCCATTACGGCTATTATTATGTGTCTTATGTTTGTTATTTCTGATCTCGGCAGGCCGGAGAGGGGATGGCATATCCTGCCCATTATAGGCGCAATGAATTTCCCGTCTTCGCTTCTCGCATGGGATGTGCTTGTTCTGAACGGGTACCTCGCCATCAATTGCACAGCTGTCTTTTATGTCCTTTACAGGCTCTCCTTAGGCAAGGAATATAAGATGTCCGTTCTATGGCCGATTATTATATTATCAATTCCATGGGCTATAAGTATCCATACGGTCACGGCGTTTCTTTATAACGGTCTCTCTTCAAGGCCGTTCTGGAACGCGTCCATATTGGCGCCGAGATTTATAGCCTCTGCGCTTTGCTCAGGGCCTGCCCTGATGCTTTTAATTTTTCAGATCGTCAGAAGAGTCTCCAAAATGGAGATATCCGATGTCGCCATATTCAAGATAGCGGAACTGATCGCTTATACCATGGGATTAAATCTCTTCCTGTTTGCCGCCGAATTCTTCAAGGAATTCTATTCAGGAAGCGTGCACCTTGCTCCGATGCAGTATCTCTATTTCGGGCTTCACGGCCACTCAAAACTCGTTATCTGGATGTGGCTTGCCTTTCTATTTAATCTGACAGCCTTCTTCATCTTCTTAAGACCCAAGACAAGGGAGAATTTCTTCTCGCTGAATCTGGCCTGCATTTTAATAATTACAGGGGTCTATATCGAAAAAGGCATGGGTTTGATCATCCCCGGTTTTATCCCTGATGTATTGGGCGAGATATATGAGTACGGACCTTCAGCAATTGAAAAGGGCGTGTCGCTGGGGATATGGGCTTTTGGCGCTCTCTTCTTTACGCTCTTCCTGAAGTTCGCCCTCCCTGTTTATACCGGAGATCTGAGATTCAAGTCATCTGGTTCTGAAAAAACAGAATAATTTTGAGGCACGAATTAACAAAAAAGGCGTCCCGAATGTTCGGGACGCCTTTTTTGTTAAAATTACTTATTTCTTGTGGCACTTTCCGCAGTTAGCTTCATCTGTTTGTGCAAATGCTTTTGTCCCATCATGACATGTGCCGCACTGTTCGCCCGCCTTGTGCGGAGCAGTGATCTTTACAGTACCTTCTTTTCCAGGCCCCTTCATAGGGAAAATAGCTGGATGGCAGTCTTTACACTTATTCCCCTTATCAGCATGCTTTTGGCCGTCAAAAACAACCTTCCCTTTCTCTCCGCCCGGGAATTCAAGTGTTTTGCCGGGACCAACCGCTATTGCGCTGCCAATAAAGACAACTGAAACTGCGATCGCCAATATTATTGTGATTATCCTCATTTGTTCACCCCCTTTCTATAATGAATTATAAGAATTGTTGAATGTTTTACTATATGGTTTGTCTGAAATTTGAGCAACTAAAAAAATCAAATAATTCTATAAAAATAATTTAAAAACCTAAATTAATCAACAAGTCCTAATATACTGCAACACCCCAGGGCGATCCTACGTAAGAGCTGTCAAGATCTGTAAAGCTGAGCTTAACTTCGCCAATCGCCTTATTGGTTGTCGTATCAATTATCGAGACAGAAAGATCCTTGTGGTTAGCTACGTACACCCTGTTATTGTCTGTATCAACAGCGATGCCGAGAGGCTGAGCGCCGACTTTTATTGTCTCAATTACACGATTGTCCGCAGTGTTAATAACAGATACGGTATTATCGCCTCTGTTGGTGACGTAAATCCTGTTCTTTGCAGAGTCAAGCCCAATGTACCAAGGACTCTTGCCGACTTTAATGGTGCTTACTACGCTGTCATTTGCGGTATCAATCACTGAGACGGTGCCGTCGTCATGGTTGGCTACATAAGCCCTTTTATTAGCCTTGTTAAAGGCTATGCCGAGAGGGATAGAGCCGACCTCTATAGTCTTTATTACGCTGTTTTTCTTCATGTCAATAACCGACACATTATTATCGCCGGAATTAACAACGTACACCTTGTTGCCGGCTGCGTCAACTGCGGTCTCGAAAGGCTCTTTGCCCACCTTTATGTTTTGTGTTACGGTATTGTTTTTAAGATTAATCACAGAGATAGTTTGGCTTTTATCGTCAGTGTTTGTTACATAGGCAAGATTGGCTGAGGGGTTTATCGCTATATGCATGGGGCCGTGGCCGACCTTTATCTTCTCTATCGTGGAATTGCTCACGAGGTCTATAACAGAGACGGTGCCATCTCCGCCATTAATAATATATCCCCTTTTTGTTTCAGGGTTTATCGCCAGACCAGCAGGCCAAACGCCGACCCTCAGCGTCATAACTACCCTATTATTTGTTGTATCAATTATCGTAAGGGTGTTGTTGCTGGCGCTGGTTACATATACGCATTTATCAGCGCTCGCGGCGTGTGAAATATTAATTGACAGCAGAAAAGTAAGACAGAACAAAACAACTATCAAAAAAATGTGACTCTTTGACCTCATTTTTTCTCCCTTGCAGTTATTATCTTGTTTAAAGATGAATTTTTTATGAATGAAGCATGAACCATCCGCAATATATTCTCAGGTTTTACCACCTAAAATGTCAAGGATTCCGTGTAGGATTGTTACCTAATAGGGACACCTCTCAGAAAAGAAGGGTTGCAGGAAACCCTGCAACCCCTTGATTTTTATGGTGAGCCGTGCAGGATTCGAACCTGCGACCCGCTGATTAAGAGTCAGCTGCTCTACCAACTGAGCTAACGGCCCTGCTTGCAATCATTTAATGGCGCGATGGCGCGCCAGAGAGGAGTCGAACCTCCGACACCCAGCTCCGGAGGCTGGTGCTCTATCCACTGAGCTACTGGCGCATCTTAGAGTTTAGAGTTAAGAGTGTAGAGTTACCGACTCCCGAATGAAACTGTTTTAAAAATTTTTACTCTTAACTCCTAACTCAAAACTCTTAACTTTAAAATTTGCACAGCAAATTTTAGTTGGGGTGAGTGACGGGGCTTGAACCCGCGACCCTCTGAGCCACAGTCAGATGCTCTGCCAACTGAGCTACACTCACCGAATTTAAAACAATTTAACAGTTCAGAACTATGAGTTGAGAGCTTAAAACCTCTCTAAATTCTTCACTTCTAACTTTAAACTTTTAACTCAAATTTTTCAAAACAAAATTTTCATGGCGCGCCTGGAGAGATTCGAACTCCCGGCCTACTGCTTAGAAGGCAGTTGCTCTATCCGACTGAGCTACAGGCGCAAATCAGCTAAATTGGTCGGGGCGAGAGGATTCGAACCTCCGACATCCTGCTCCCAAAGCAGGCGCGCTACCGGGCTGCGCCACGCCCCGTGAGCAATAATAATAGCATTTTTATTGGTATTATTCAAAATATCCTATTTGACATAGTGTTATAAATTCTATATAGTTCAACCATTATGATTACAACTCTTCAAAAAGCCGATTTCCTTGTAGTCGGGGGCGGCGTTGCGGGACTGAGAGCCGCAATTGAGCTCGCTTCAAAAGGCAGCGTTATTGTCCTGACAAAAGGGAAACCAACTGAAAGCAGCACGGAATATGCGCAGGGAGGGGTCGCTGTCGCGTTAAGCGATGAAGATAAGGTAGGCATACATTATGAAGACACCATAAAGGCCGGCGATGGTTTATGCAATGAAGAAGGGGTAAGGGTTCTGGTAGAAGAAGGGCCGGAGCGCATACTTGAGCTTATATCATGGGGGGCTGAATTCGACAAGGAAGGGAGCAGGCTCTCTTTTGCAAGGGAAGCGGCTCACTCAAGGAAGAGGATCTTACACGCGAAGGGCGATTCAACCGGCAGGGAGATCGAGCGTGTCCTGATAAGCAAAGCCCGCTCCTTCTCTTCAATAACAAGATATGACTTTGCGTTTACCGTAGACCTGATCGTTGCAAAGGAGAGATGCATCGGAGCCTCTGTACTGAGAGGCAATGAAGTAATCAATATATTTGCAAAGGCGGTGATCCTTGCAACCGGAGGCGCGGGACAGATATTCTCAAGAACGACCAACCCTGCAATCGCCACCGGCGACGGCATGGCAATAGCATACAGAGCAGGGGCCTTGCTTGAGGATATGGAGTTTATGCAGTTTCATCCGACTACCCTCTATTACCCTGCTGCGCCGCAGTTTTTGCTGAGCGAGGCTATGAGAGGGGAAGGCGCCCTACTTAGAAACATCAATAAAAAACGGTTTATGCCGGAATACCATGAGATGGCTGAGCTTGCTTCAAGAGACACGGTTGCAAGGGCGATCGTATCTGAGATGATAAAGACAAAGGCAAGGCATGTCTATCTTGACCTTACGCACCTTGATAAGGGCTTTGTTAAAAAACGCTTCCCGATGATCTATTCCACCTGTCTCAGGTTTGATATTGACATAACAGAAGACCTGATTCCAGTCTCTCCGGCAGCTCATTATATAATGGGCGGCGTCCGCACAAACCTTGACGGCGAAACCAGCTTAAAGGGGCTTTTTGCGGCAGGCGAGGTTGCCTGTACAGGTGTGCATGGCGCAAACAGGCTCGCTTCCAACAGTCTGCTCGAAGGCCTTGTATATGGGGCAAGAACAGGCAGGAAGGCGGTCAAATATGCCGGCAGGGGAAAGATAGAAACCCTTACAAAATCCCGCATGGAGAAACTAAACAGCGAACTTTCATCTGACAGCTTAAAAAACTTTGACATTGAAAAGACAAGGAGTCTTCTGAGGCGACTGATGTGGGGCAAGACAGGCATTATAAGATGTAAAAAGTCGCTTGATTCCGCAAAAAAGCGTCTCAGCGAGTGGGATTTTCTGATGAGTCTGTCTTCTTTTGACAGGCGCATTCTCGAATTGAAGAATATGATTACTGTTGCAAATTTAATGACTGAATCAGCGCTCTTAAGAGAAGGGAGCGTAGGCGCGCATTACCGCTCTGATTTTAAAGAAAGAGGCGTGAAATGGCAGAGACATACAGCCTGCCGGAAGGACAGAGGACCATACTGGCTCAGATGAAGAAGGAGAGGCCGGTCTATTTCGCCTCAGCAGGCATTCTCTCAGGTATCGGTGTAAAGTTCGGGTCAATAAGATAGGCCTCTTCAAAGTACTTTCTCGCCATCTTCCAGTTCTTCAGCTCGTAATATGAATATCCTATAAAGTAGAGGACGCGGGCATCAGGGCGTTCCACAACATAATCTTCCATGATCTTTATCGCCTCCTTCATCTTGCCCTGATAATAAAGAGAGTATGCCTTTGACAGGTCTTGCGCCATGCAGACAGAAGAAAATGTAATCACTAAAGCCAAAACTAAGATTGCCGAACCGAGAGTCTTCATAATCTCCTCCTAATTATTATTAATTTGTTTGAATTGTGCTCATCTCTTCTTTCTGTTTTCGTACCATATCCCGCCGGGATTTTGTCGAGCGCTCCTTCGGGACGCTGCCCTCTTTAAAGAATTCTACCATTTTTTCAGAATCATTGGTAGCAAGAAGTCCTGTCAGCGGGTCAATCACGGCTGTAACAATTCCATCTGGAACGTGAAACGGTTTTATCTCCTCCCCTGACGATGAAAGAGCCTTCTGCATAAATGAGACCCATACAGGCGCTGCCGCGCTTGAACCTGTCTCGTTCTTTCCTAATGTGCGCATGTCATCAAAACCAACCCATACGCCCGAAGCCAGCTCATTTGTGTAACCTATGAACCACGCATCCTTGTAATCATTTGTCGTTCCTGTCTTCCCGGCTACAGGCCTGTTCAGCGCCTTTGCCTTTCCTCCGGTTCCCTGGGTTACAACCTCCTCGAGCATTGACGTGGTAAGAAACGCTGTCTGCGGGTCTATAGCTCTTACGCCTTCGGGCTTGTTATTCGCTATAATATTCCCTTCTGAATTTAAAATATATTTTACACCTACAGGGTTTATATTAACACCCTCTCTGGCAAAGACAGTAAAGGCTGAGGTTATCTCAAGAGGGCTGATGCTCAGACTGCCGAGGGCGAGCGTAAGGTCATTAGGGAATGGGCCGTTAATGCCGACCTTGCGGGCAAATTTGACAGCCTTCTGCACGCCTATATCTTCAAGGAGCTTTATAGTGACTATGTTGCGGGAATAGGCAAGGGCCTCTCTGAGCCGCGTAGGGCCCCGATACTTCTCATCGTAATTACCCGGGGTCCAGTCGCCGAAACCCTCATTAGCATAGGACAGCGGCGCGTCCATTACCACGCTTGCAGGGGTATAGCCGGAATCTATAGCAGCAGCAAAGACAATCGGCTTAAATGCCGAGCCGGCCTGTCTCTTAGCAAAGACCGCCCTGTTGAATTCGCTTTTGTTGAAATCATAACCTCCGACTATCGCTCTTATATATCCGGTAGAGACTTCTATTGAGACCAAAGCGCCCTGAACAAGGGGCTCCTGCTCAAGCGCAAATAGGGGCTCTTCTCCTTGAAGATCTTTTACCCTGACATTAATTATATCCCCCGGTTTCAGTATATCGGTCAGCCTGAATGTTTCAAATTTCCTGATAACTTTCCCCTTTGAATCTACAATCTTCCGCGCCCAGTCAGCATCTGAGATAAAGAGCTTCCCGATAATGCCTCTTGTTTTCACGGTTGCTACGGCAGAAGCCACTTTCAGCACTGTAGCTGTCATAAGGTCCCCGGGCATAATGATCACTTTCCCCGATTTTCCCTTCTCAGTCAGCTCTTTTTCCGCATCTATCTCTTTGTGTTCAAGAACCCCTCTGAACCCCTGCCTCTTGTCCAGCACTCTCAGCCCCTCTTTAAGCGCGGCAACCGCCGCATCCTGCATGTCCCGGTTAAGGGTTGTATAAACTTTAATCCCGCCCTTATATACCATATCAACGCCGTATTCATCTTCCAGGTGCTTTCTGATATATTCGAGAAAATAGTTAGGAGTATATTCTTTATATCTGAGGCTTGAGAGATAGAGCGGCTGCTTATATGCTTCATCAAGCTGCTTCCTGGTTATGTATCCTTCTTCACTCATCCGCTTAAGCACAATATATTGTCTCTGTTTGGCCTCGTCAAGATTTCTGTAAGGAGAGTACCTGCTCGGAGCCTTTACAAGTCCGCACAGCAGCGATGCCTCGGCAAGATTTATATCTGAAACAGACTTGCCGAAGTATGCCTTTGAAGCCATCTCAACGCCATACGCTCCGTTGCCGAAATACACCTTATTGAGATAGAGCTCAAGTATCTCCTCTTTTGTCAGCTTCTGCTCAATTCTGTAAGCCAGGATCATCTCCTTCAGTTTTCTGATCACTGTCTTTTCAGGGGAGAGGAAGACGACCTTCGCAAGCTGCTGCGTAATAGTGCTGGCTCCCTCCTTGATCTTGCCCGCGATAATATCTTTTAAGATCGCTCTTACAATGGCAAGATGATCCAGCCCCTTATGGACCCAGAAATTTGAGTCCTCAACAGAAACAATGGCCTTTAGTAAATGATCTGGAATCCTGTCGAGCCGGACATACTCGCCCTTCTCAATCTTGAACTCTCCCAAGAAAGTGTCGTCATCTGCATATACCTTTGCGCCGTTTGACGGTATATATCCCCTTATCTCATCTACCTGCGGCGCCCCCTTCATAAGAGCAAAATAACCGCCTGTGAGAAGTCCGAAGGAGAGGACAACGACTGTAGTGATAAGCCGGAATAAGAATCTTTTCATGGAATAATTTTTTAAAAGCCGGACATTAGAGAAAGGGGAAGCGGGTCAGCTTTCATGCTCTATTGTTATGGCTTCAACAGGACAGTTCTCAGCCGCTGCCTCACAGCAGTCGGCAAACTCACATGCCTCCTCATCTATGACCTTTGATTTTTCATCAACAAGCTGGAAGACCATGGGGCATATTTCCGCGCAATTCCCGCAGCCGATACATAGCTCTTCATCAACAACAGGTTTCATCTTATTCCCTCCATTACCGCCGCCGCCAGAAGAGGGAACATTATTTCATGATGGCCGGTCAGTGCGTATGAACTGCCGCCTGAAAGAACCGGCCTCCTCAGCACATTCTCACGTGCCCTGTAATGCTGGATAAAGTCCATATTCACGGTCGTGAAGTTCTTCACATCATGCCCGAGATTCCTCGTAACCGCGATTGCCTTTAAAAAGACCTCCGGCATTATTACTGCTGATCCGAGGTTTATATATACGCCGCCTTTCAGGTCAGATACAACAGACGCAAAGAGCCTGAAGTCCCTCATGCTCCCTTCTCCAATAGACGCGCCGTCTGCTTCAGGGTGCATATGTATAATATCCGTCCCAACCGCAACATGCACAGTTGCGGGAATGTCAAGCTTTGCAGCCGCTGCAAGGATGCTCAATCCTTTGAAAGAAGCTTTGCTCTTAAGTATATGCTCCCCTACAGCCCTGCCTATTCCATGCCCTTCTTTCACGCCCCTGTTTATAGCATTATTCAATTCGCTGCCTGTCTCTTTTGCCATGCCGAAAGCGCCCGTGCAGAGCTCGGCGTCAACATCTTCGGAGGTTTGCCCCATGAGACTGAATTCGAAATCATGAACAATGCACGCGCCGTTCATTGCAATAGCGGTAATAATATTTTTCTTCATCAGGTGAATGATTATCGGTGAAAGCCCTGCCTTGATAGGATGCGCCCCCATGCCGAGGATTACAGGCCTGTTCTTATCTCTTGCCTTTATTATCGCCCGCACTATCTCTCTGAAGTCTTTGGCCGCAAGTATGTTGGGAAGAGAGTCAAGAAATTTCCCAAAGCTCCCGCCGTTAAAGGGTTTTCCGGTCTTATCAATACTGACCTTGCTTCTTCTCTGGCGCAGCTTGCAGGTCTTTATCTTATTCAGTGCGATGGGTTCATATCTTTTTGTCATACAGAAAATATAACTTTCAGGCTGTTAATAGTCAAGCAGACAAAAATTACCATACAATATTAATATTATCAGAACTTGTAAGGTAACAGGGGGGTTAGACTTAGAATCATATAATTATTTCCACTCTCTCAAGAGGGGGCGCAAGGGGGTGTTCTTCCGAAAGCTGACTGCTGAGCGCTAATAGCTGCCTTTATAAAACACAAACAGATGTTCGTGCATTATCAGAAGAAAGTTGTACTCTTTTGATTTCTTTACCCAGAAGCCTGTTGCCTTGCAGTTGTGCTGGACTTTGATGATGTCCTCTCTCAAAGCAAAACCTGCCTTTAAAAATCTCTCCATGACTTTAAATGCAAGGGGAATATAGAACTTGTTTCTCCTTGTATCGCCAATAAGGATTGCGCAGAATTTGCCGGGCTTTAAAACTCTGAAACATTCACAAGCGGCTTTTTCTATTTCATCACAAAATAAATCAATGGAATAAATATTGGAGAAGTCATCATTAATCTGTCCTTCAGAATATTTGATTATGTCCGCATATGGCGGGTGCGTGCAGATGAGATCAATTGATTCATTTTCGATGAATCCAAGTTTTCTCGCGTTCCCCACAAAACAATTCTGCGGCTGCGAATAGAGGTAATCAAAATTCAATCTCTCTTGAGTAATCTTAATCGCATCAGGATTAATATCAATGCCGATTCCCTTTCTTCCGGTCAGCTTGCATTCAACTAAGGTTGTGCCCCCGCCGACCATTGGGTCAAGCACAGTTTCTCCTTCGTTTGAATACCGCAAAAGAAGATTTCTCACGACCTGCGGCGACCAGTTGCCTCTGTAGTCGGATCTGTGGGTTGCCCAGTTGCCTCTTTTTGGAAAAGACCAAACTGTGGTGCATTCAAGGTCAAAGCTTTCAGGTTGAAGCTTCTTTACACCCACCGCCGCCTGCTTAAAGTTCTAATCAGGCCCTCAAGACGATCCTCGATCGTATGAATTATCGCAAGTCATTATTTGCACAAAGAGAGAACCGTCTGAGAAACCTATCTTGATCGATCTTTGATCGAATCAGATCAAAAAGTCAATAGACTATAAGTATCATTTTAAAAAGTGGTAAAATAGCTCAAAATCGTTATTATGAGAAGGTTAAAATGGACTTATCTTTTAATATTGAAAAGGCAAAAAACTATAAAAGCCTTTCGCAAGTAGCCAGGGTTCTAACCGAAGATTGGGCGTCAAGGAATCTATTCTGCCCCTCTTGCAACCAACCCAAACTTCAAACGGCAAGTGATAATACAAAGGTTATCGATTTTATATGTAATGATTGTTCCGAAACATACCAGTTAAAAAGCCAGAGTAAACGGTTAGGTGATAAGGTGTTGGATTCTGCCTACAAGCCAATGATTGATTCGATTAAAGGGAATAAAACCCCGAACCTCTTTCTTCTTCATTACAATTCACAAAATTACTGCGCTGAAAATTTATTAATAATCCCCCGATATTTTCTGACGCTTTCATGTATAGAGGCTCGTAAACCTCTTTCGCAGAATGCACGTCGCGCGGGGTGGGTCGGTTGCAACATTGTTTTAAGGGAAATACCCCTTGACGGAAAGATACCGATTATCAAGGAGAAGAAAATTTTGAGTCCCGAAACAGTCAGGGTGAATTATGACAGATTCAGATTCTTAGCAGAAAAGAAATTTGATTCAAGAGGCTGGACAGCAGATGTATTGAAGATGGTAAGAGAACTCGGCAAACGGGAATTCTCTTTGGATGAAGTGTATGCATTTGATGAACAGCTTCAAAAACTCCATCCCGACAACAAGCACATCCGCCCCAAAATTCGCCAGCAGTTACAAATTCTCCGCGACAAAGGCATTCTTGAATTTAAAGGTGTTGGGAGGTACGGAGTTAAATAGCGCGGAAGTTCCTTAACTCCAAAGTTTGTCATTCTCAGCAGGCGCATAAAGAGGACAAGGATAGCGTACTTTTTGATATACTATGGATAACAAAATTTCGCATCAGGAGGGATGAGCATAATGTCAAAAGCCGGCGTGGTAAGGATTGAACATCTTGAAGTCAAAAAGAGCGATATTGAACGGGTCAAAAAAATCTTTGATGTCAAAGATAATGCCGAAGCTGTAAGAAAAGCATTGGATATGGCATCTGGCAAGATCGAGTTGGAGAATATCTTCCAGAAGTGCAAAGGTGTAAAAATAAAAAAGGTCTATGCTTAAGAAGCTGATAGACACCAATATCTTCATTGACAGATTCTTAAATCCGGACGCATATCAGGATATTTTTTTATCAGAAGGTTTGGTTTACCTATCCTCTGTTGTATCAATGGAACTTCGGGCTGGCGCTCATTCAAAGGAAGCAATTCACGCATATAACGAGCTGCGTAATTTATTCAGTCGGGTGGACAGGATTGTTGCTCCTTCTGCAAAAGCCTATGAAGAGGCAGGAGAAATTATCGCGGGCCTGCAAAGAATCAAAGGGTATGACATTAAAAAATCTGCATCTATAACAAATGATTGCCTTCTTGCGGCGTCTGCCAGAAGCATGGGCGCTGTTTTATATACACAGAACCGGAAAGATTTTGAAGCAATACACGATATCTTTGACTTTAAAGTCTCTTTTGTTTAAGTAAACCGCATAAGCCCGACAACAAGCACATCCGCCCCAAAATCCGCCAGCAGTTACAAATCCTCCGCGATAAAAATCAGTGTCAAGTTTTTATTAATATCATACGCCCCGCAGGCTCTGCTGAGGAGGGAATTCATTTGCTTTATAACAAAATTATCTGATATTCTTTGAAGCATGCCCACGTTATACCTCATTGACGGCAACTCCTATATGTACCGCGCTTTTTATGCTATCAGGAATCTCTCAGCAGCAGACGGTTTCCCCACAAACGCCATTTACGGCTTCACCAATATGATATTGAAGATTTTGCGGGAGAAGAACCCGGACTATTTTGCCATTGTCTTTGACACGCCTGCGCCGACTACACGGCATGAGGCTTATAAGGATTACAAGGCGCACAGGCCCGGGATGCCCGATGATCTCAAAGTACAGGTTCCGTTGATCAAAGAGATAATCAATGCTTTCAAAATAGTGACCATTGAAAAACCCGGTTACGAGGCTGACGACATATTGGGCGTTCTTGCAAAAGAGGCTGAGGCGGAAGGATTGAACGTCTACATAGTCACCGGCGATAAAGATATGTGCCAGGTTGTCAGCCCGAAGATTAAACTGTACGACACGATGAAGGAGAAGATCACGGAGGAGAAGGATGTTATCGATCGCTTCGGGGTTGAGCCGTCACGATTCCCTGAAATTGTTGCACTTATGGGCGACGCGTCAGACAACATACCGGGAGCCCCGGGCATCGGAGAAAAGACAGCAATAAAACTCTTACAGGAGTTCGGGAGCCTCGATAAGCTTTTGAAAAATTATAAGTCAATAAAGAATGCAAAGGCCCAGAGGGCTGTTTCTGAAAATATTGATAAGATCAAACTCAGCAGGGAGCTTGCAACTATTCATCCGGAAGTGCCTCTTGATGTATCGGTGGTAGATCTTAAACAGGGCGAGCCTGATTGGCCGGAACTGCTGGCGTATTTCCGCAGGTTTAATTTCAGCAGCCTGATGAAATTGATACCGGAGCAGGCTTCTGAAGACTCCAGGGCAACAGAGTATATAACCGTTCTTGATAAGGAAACTTTAAAAGAAGCCCTAAATTCCATATCGCATGAAGTAGTTATTGATACTGAGACCACATCAAAATATCCTGTGACGGCTGAGCTTGTTGGCATATCTTTTTCCGCAGACCCTGCAAAGGCTTATTACATTCCATTGACTCATTCATATTCAGGAGCGCCTGAACAGTTGTCAAAAGAATATGTCCTGAATAAATTAAAACCGGTCCTTGAAAACCCGGAGATTAAAAAGACAGGCCACAATATAAAATATGACCTAATAGTTTTGAAGAATGAGGGAATATCCCTGCAGGGCATTGCCTTTGACACAATGTTAGCCTCTTATCTATTGAATCCGAATAAAACGAATCACAATCTCGAAGACGCATGTATGGATTTTTTAGGCTTAAAGAAATCCTCATACAATGATGTAACGAACAAAGGCAAGCTGAATTTTAGAGAGGTTCCAATTGAAGATGCCGCTAAATACTCAGGGGAAGATTCTGCCGCAACGTTAAAGCTGAAGAAGTATTTTGAGCCTGAGATAGAGAAGGAAGGACTTTCAGGACTGCTTCAGGATATAGAGGCGCCGCTTATTGAAGTGCTTGCGGATATGGAGATGGCAGGAATCAAGATTGACACTTCGCTTATGGCAGCTTTCTCAAAGAGACTGACTAATGAACTTGCAAGCATTGAGAAGAGAATCTACTTTATAGCGGGCGGGGAGTTCAATATCAATTCACCGAAACAGCTTCAGGAGATACTCTTTGAAAGACTCGGGCTCAGGACTATCAGGAAGACAAAGACAGGATTTTCAACAGACGTTGACGTGCTTGAGCAGTTGGCCCTTGAGCATGAACTTCCCAGAGAGATCATCGAATTTCGCGGATTATCAAAACTACAGAACACATACGTTGATGCGCTTCCCAAAATAATAAACCCGAAGACCGGAAGAATTCACACATCATTTAATCAGACAATTACCGCAACAGGAAGGTTAAGCAGTTCCGATCCGAACTTGCAGAACATCCCGGCAAGGGGAGAATGGGGGACGAGGATACGCGAGGCATTTATTGCCGAAGAGGGCTGTCTCCTCCTCTCATCCGACTACTCGCAGATAGAACTTCGCATCCTCGCGCACTTAAGCTGCGATGAAAAACTTATAGATGTCTTTAAGAGCGGAGGTGATATTCACACAATGACAGCCTGCGGACTCTTCAGCGTATCACCGGAGAATGTCACACCGGAGATGAGGAGGAGGGCGAAGGTCGTCAACTTCGGGATCGTATACGGCATGAGCCCGTACGGGCTGAGTAAAGAGTTAGGCATAACACCGGGTGAGGCAAAGGATTACATTGATGCCTATTTTCTTCAGCATGAAGGTGTGCGAAGATACATTGACACATTAATAATAGAGGTGGGGAAGAAGGGCTATGCTGAGACTATATGCGGAAGGAAGAGGGCCGTACCGGAGCTGAGGAGCACAAATAAAAATACAAAACAGCTTGGCGAGAGGCTTGCAATCAATACCCCGATACAGGGCTCCGCGGCTGATGTAATCAAAATATCAATGCTCAATATATGGAGAAGGCTGAAGAAGGAGAAGCTCAAAACCAGAATGCTCCTGCAGGTTCATGATGAACTGCTGTTCGAGACGTCGGAGAATGAAAAAGATCTGCTCACTTCGCTTGTCAGAGAAGAGATGGAAAAAGCGATCAAACTCTATGTACCTCTTAAAGTGGAGATCGGCATAGGCAAAAACTGGGCTTTGGCGCATTGAGACATATGACGTAAAGCTCAGTGACGAGTACCACTCGATAATATCAACAGGCTAAAAACCAAATGCGATAATCATAAAACATAATCAGGCTAAAAAAGTGTCCTGTGGTACTCGTTCATCTGCAGCGCATGGTAAGAAGCTCCTATTTCGATGTACCGTAATATGTTATCGACTTTAAACCTATGAGCAAATGCTCAACATAGTCAAATATTTCTTCTGGATCTCCTGCCATAGCTCCCATTTCTTTTACCCTGCTTTTCATTTCAGGTTTCACAATCCGGACATACCCTGAACCGTTAGCAGCCCAGTAGGTAATAAATGCCCCACTAGGGATAGGGACTAATTCAATATTTTCTCTAGTCGTCCAATAATAGCGGTCATCTATTTTTGTAATTGTACATTTAAATCCAATGGCTCTATCTTTATTTATTTTCTCCGGTATTCGACTAGTTCCACCTTCGCTGATTTTAATGTCTGGAATACCCGTAAAAATAATTTCTTCTTTTGCGAATAGTGGTGATGCAGCCAATAGCAAGATAAACGTTAATATAACTTTTTTCATTTTTTTTATTATCCTCTCTTCTAACGATAAAGCTAAGATGCCAGTTTACTCTAATCATTAGATACTATTTGTTCAGAGGCACGCATGTATAACTGCCCTGAACAACTGATAAAGACGGATCATTATTGTAAGGCTCGATCAGGCGCTGACATACATCTAGATCGTTAGCATAACCGTGAACCGTAAGTAGATGGTCCGTCCCATTTTTCATTACTGCATAATCTGGAGAAGAGCCAACGCGATTCTTAGAAAAGAACTTCTTAACTTCGCCTTGATCCACTTCTTTCTGCCCTAATTCACAACCTACCAGCAATGAGAACAAAATCAGTGAGGTTATGAACCATGTACTCTCCTTCGTTGCTTCTAACGCCCTTATCACTGACGAGTGCCATGTAAGACATTAAAAAGCATGAAACTGATTTGAATATCTCACACCATACACCTGCTCAAAAAGCGTCCTGTGGCACTCGTTCACGTGCATCTGGTTGTTATGTCTTCCTTCTAATAATTTGAACAGCTAGAAATATAACTCATAGAATTTTGTTTTCCAAATAATGAATTTGTAAATGTTTTATTGTAAAGCAATGTACCATATTGATGATTAATGACAACAGTTATGATGTTTCTTTCATCGACATAAATTGCCATCAAGTCATTTTTGTCAGTGTTTACTATCCTGAATTGCTCATTATCTACCATTAAAACTTTATTGTCTTTTTGAAGAATGATATTTTCCATTGGGCGTGAGTTCGTATCCTTTAATATGTCGATCTCATGGTAGTCTTGTCCTTTTTTGCTCGGATACATTCCAGCATGGGTATATATATTGCCCGAACATTTTATTGGAAGCATAGGCGCAATTGAAGAGTTCTTGTGATCAATACCGCTATCTGCAGAGACATCCGAAAGTACACACGTGACCACAAATAGCAGTAGGGCATATTTTCTCATTGATACCTCCAAATAGTTGATGCATATATTTTATTAAATTGTATAAAAGCTACCAGTCTATTTGAGACATAACACGAAATTCAGCGGCTGAGCGACGCAAAGAGCGTAGTTAGAAAATCATTAAATGTCCCATGTCAAAGCCCACCAATCCCTTTAGTGTTTTTTAGTTAAAATTGTTAGCCGACAGCTATCTCCATTAATATCCAAGTCAAAGAATGGAGGAAGTCCTTTAAGTAGAAGTTCTTTATGTCCAGAAAATATTTTTCGTATTTCCTTAACAATAGCCATAGCTAATTCATGGTCACGAACCCATTTTACTTGTTTCATTGCTTCAACAGGGACTGCATCCATATTTGCAGTTGCGCTGACTATCGTTTCTGAATAAAGGTTGCTATCATGTGGCTCATATAATAAATATGAGCTATTACCCTGAATTCTACAAAGTTCTCCAATAACCATCCCCATTACATAATTTTTCGTTTCTTCCATGAGTTATTCTCCGTTTCATATGTCTTCTAAATATAATACAACGACCTTATCATCTGTGGCGATCATAACCAGTTATTGAATAGTTTTCTGATAATATCAGACAAATTTTGCTATGTCAATGCAGGCTTTAAAAGCATTTTGACATAACTATAAAATATCATTATACTTTTTAAGTTGTTCAATACTCATTTTTCGTTCTTAGAAGGTTAACTGTTCAACTCCGATGCTGCCCATTCCAGATAACATCTTGAAGAGTTTTGACGCTGCTCTCGAAAAACGGGACGTTGCCCCCGCAAAGCGTTCAGATTTAAAAAAATGGCTCAGATATTTCCTGGATTTTCGCGCTAAATATCCGGCACCCGAAACCAGATCGGAGCAGGTACGCTTATTCATCGAGAAATTGCGGCAAAAGAAACAAAGTCGTGATCAGGAAAAACAGGCTTATGCGTCATTCCCGCGCAGGCGGGAATCCAGTTTTTTTAATATGTTGCGCTCAACCTGGATTCCCGCCTGCGCGGGAATGACAGCATTACCTACAGAATGTTTTTCTCTTTAATAGCCTCTTTCAGGTTTTTTACGAATGAACCATAATTTTATCTAAGGTGATATGTGGCATTAGTTTCTTTGCAAAATATAAAGCTTGCCTTCGGTGGACCGGAACTGTTAGACGGGGTGACGCTTCAGATCAAC
>JBFLVX010000026.1:0-20032 GCA_040758255.1 Nitrospirota bacterium | reverse complement strand
AAAACCGGCCATTGGCCTGAATATAACAATAAAAGGAGGACAAAAAAATGACACTTGTAAGATGGAGTCCGGTTAAAGAGCTTGACACCATAAGAAGAGACATGGAGAGGCTCTTTGGAGATGTTGTTGAGCCTTTCGGCAAAAGGCGGGTCTTCTTTCCGAGGTTGACTGAGCACGCGGGAGGTCTGCCGAGCATTGACATGTATGACAGGAAGAACGAGATAGTGGTCAAGGCATCTCTTCCCGGAGTCGAGAAGGAGAATGTTGATCTCACGATCACAAACGATTCCGTCACCATCAAAGGAGAGACAAAGAAGGAAGAAGAGGTAAAAGAGGAAGACTACTACTGCTCTGAGTGCTCATACGGCAGCTTTGTAAGGACGATCCCGCTTCCGAAGGAGGTGGACGCTTCCAAAGCAAAGGCCACATTCAAGAACGGCGTGCTTGAGATAACCCTGCCGAAGCTTGAAGAGGCGAAGGCTAAAGAAGTGAAGCTGAAGATCGAGTAGATTCAGCCGAGAGCTAAACATCTACGCAGTAAAAGAAGGGGAGGCAAGTGCCTCCTCTTCTTTTTTCTCCAGATAGACGCATATGCTGAGATGTAGTACTTATTTGTTGAAAATTTGTCCAATATATGTAATATTATTGGTATGAAGTTTGAATGGGATTCGTCCAAAAATGATACGAACGCAGCAAAACACGGCATTGATTTTGAGACTGCAAAAGGCTTATGGCTTGATGAAAACCGGATTGAAATTATAGCGCCGCACCCGGTAGAAAACAGGCATATTATTATAAGTAAATTTCAGGGGAAATTGTGGACTGCTGTGTATGCCATGCGTGGCGGCGCAATTCGTATTATCTCTGTAAGACGTTCCAGAAAAAAGGAGGCTGAGTTATATGAAAAAGAAAATTCCGGCTAAAAGCACAAAAGAATTTGACCGCCGTTTTGACGAAGGGGAAGATATTCATGACCTCGTTGATATGTCAAAGGCCGCAATTTTACACCATGGCAAGAAGATGCGCATTACCCTTGATATCGCGGAATCACTGGTAAATGAGATAGATAAGATACGGCAAAAGATCGGCGTTGACAGGGGGGCTCTAATAAAAGTGTGGCTTCATGAGCGGATAAAGCAGGAGCAAGCGGCTAATAGACTTTCTTAGGCGGCTGTACTCAGAGTATTTTTTGTATTTAAGGCTCTTGCGGTATACAGGGTAGACAGGTTGGAATGACATAACTTAAGTTGTTGAGGTTAACTTGGTTCTCCAGGAGAACCAAGTTCGGGTTAGAATACCATGAACATTGCCATTAATCCCGTTGCAAATGTTGCTATCGCAATGATGATTGCAAGAACTTGAGCTGCAAAATGAAAAATCCATGCTAACAATGCTTTGCCAAAGGTGGTCTCAAAAATAGATTTTATTATCCATAGGCAGATAAAGTGCCCTATAAAAAATCCGATAATTGGGAGAAAGAAGAAAACACCAGTAAGAAACCATAGAGAAAGGCTACACGTAATGGCAGCTAAAATTGATTTCCCTATTGTTGTATTGTTGATTCCTGCTAATTTTGCACCTACCCAAATAAAAAAACCTGCTATAAAAGCGGCTAATAATGCGACACCGACAAGTGTTCCTAAGAACGCTATTAATATCCCCATATGTATCATATTCGTAATAGATAATAACAGATTTGATTGAATCAACACAGTTTGACTTGTGCTGAAATATATCTTGACCTATTGCTGAATACCATCTTTCTGCCGTCAGACAAATCTTCGAGGATATGATGCATGTCATATTGCAGTGAACCTTAAATATGCAAAACTAAATGAAGTGGCATGGAAATATTAATCCGGAAACTGCAATTAACCACAGAGAACACAGAGGAAATATATTGATAGTAAAAGAAGATTGATATATAAAAAGTTTCATAAAAAAAGAGGCAAGGAATTATTTCACCACAGTGGACACAGAGAAAAATAATTTTTGATGTTTGAGAAGCTCTGTGAACTCAGTGGTTACTTCTTCTATTTTTTTAAATCAAATATGTCTCTGTGAACCCTGTGGTTTTATTTAAATGTATTTATTGGGTTAATGAAGAGGTGATAGCGGGTGTTTATAGCTTTAGTGGATTGGGACAAATGTACTGGGTGCGGGGATTGCATAACCGCCTGTCCTGTTAAGTGTTTTGAGATGTCAGATGGCAAGAGCTTGCCTCACAGGTCTTCCTATTGCATCGGCTGCGGAGCCTGCAAAGAGGTCTGTCCCGCTGATGCCATAATTATCAGTATAGGATGGGGCGGCTGATCTTTTGCAATGGCTTCTTAAAAGAACATAAGGAAAGTTTTCTTAAGCCTTTCTCTTTCAAAAAAGAATACTTACGGTATGAGACCCCCCACCCCAATTAATCAAGGATACAATAAGGCATCATTCCCTGCATCCATACAAAAAAGCGGTAGTTTTAAATTTAAAGTTTTATGATAATATTGTTTCGTAAAGGAGGGTAAATACAAAAACCAATTATTCAAAGTTTGGATAATATTGATATATACCAGTCCCGGCGTAAAAGGCTCAACTCGGCGCAAAATAAGTATATTTGATAATATATAGCATGGCTTTTTCTCAAGTACCAGAAGTATCTAAAAATCAAATTAACAAAGCAGGACAAATCCTTGTCAAAGAAAATTCAAGTCAAGAAGAGATTTTTCTTGCAAGATTTTTAGCTGATCAATGGCGTGCTTGCCATGCTTATCCAATCAATACATTTCAATCGACTTTAAGAGATAAGCTTCGAGATTTTCCAGATACTATCGTTGCCCAGCGCCTTAAACGTATGCCAACCATCATTGATAAGCTTAAACGGTATCCCGCAATGAAACTTTCAACTATGCAAGATATTGGCGGTGTACGTGCAGTTTTAAAGTCGGTTTCTGACGTTAATATTCTTGCAAAGAATTATAGAGAGAATGACAGATTTTTACACGAGCTTATTAATGAGCATAACTATATTAAAACGCCAAGGGATGAAGACGGTTATAGGAGTATACATTTAGTTTATAAATACAAGAATCAGCGTAATCCTTCATATAATGGATTAAGAATAGAATTACAGATACGAACAAAACTACAACATATTTGGGCAACTGCAGTAGAAACAATGGGGACATTTCTTGGGCAAGCCCTTAAGTCTCGTCAAGGAGACCAAGAGTGGCTCGACTTCTTCGCTCTTACTTCATCGGCATTTGCATATCAAGAAAAAAGCCCTCTCATTCCTCGTTTCGCGAACTTGTCACGATCAGAAACCTATATAGCAGTTGCAGATGCAGAGGCAAATCTTAGGGCATTAGAAAAAATGAAAGGATTCTCTAGTGCTGCAAAAGAAATTGTAAGATCCGGAAAAGGTTGGTTTTACCACTTAATCATTCTTGATTCACTGGAAGGAACAGTTAAAATCCAACCATATGATCGAGATAGTTTTGATCAGGCAATGTTTGATTATACAGAAATTGAAAAAGAGGCGGCATCTGGTAAAAAAATAGAGCCAGTTCTCGTATCTGCAGGCCCTATTGATACATTGCGTCGAGCTTATCCAAACTTCTTTCTTGACATCGGGGGGTTTGTAAATGTTGTGAAAGAAATCCTTACTACGGCAAAACAATTCAGAAAAAAAGGACTTAAACATATCTAATATTTCACCGACGAAAAATTTCCCGTGCCAAAACGGTTTCGTTTTTTTGCTATGACTAATGCACGGCAGAAGAACGCGAGGAGAAAAATAACAGCTAAAATAAAAGCTCACACTCACAGATGTGAGTCTTAATATGTCGGGAGAAAATTGAACTGGGGCACAATAGTTCAGAAGCGTGGAAGAGGCGCAGAAGAAAAGTAAACTCAAAAACAAACAATGCCATTGACGTTTCTTTTATAAGTTTCGTAAATTTTCTACCAAATATTTGAAACACCTTCTATATTTTTAAAATGCTTAACATCAAAAGTGGCGACTTTTTTATAATCTTTTGCTCGCATGTAAGCAATATTGCAGGCGTCTATAAAATCCATCTTCCCTGTAAAATAAAGATGAACTGCTTCTTTGACTCTTAAGTGGTTAGCTACTTTAAGGTTCTTTGTTTCGAGGATCGTTTCAACTACCTCTTTTATCTCTGTCCGTGAAAAACCATAATATGACTCCAAAACCCACACAATTTCGGCGATAACAAGATCGCTTGTTTCAAGCTTGACTTGCCCCTTTTCTGTCTTCTCAAAAAGATCCTTGGCCTTCTGATAGAAAGATTCAGAATCTCTGACGAAAAATCTCAGGAACACATTGGTATCAACAAAGACAGGGTCATTCACCTTTTCATTCCCCTTTTGCAATCCGCTTCGTAATAACTTTTTTGGTAAACTCCCTCTCGTCTCCAAATCCAACTTTCCTGCCTTTTGCAATTCCGCCGAGACTGAGTATTGATTTTCTCTCCTTTTTCTTCAAGATCAGCATGTCGTCTTTCATTTCGAATTCAAGACGGTCGCCTTCTTTTATATGCAGGGTTTCTCTAAATGGCTTCGGGATAGTCACCTGCCCCTTTTTTGTTATCGTTGACATTTTCCTACCTCCAAAATAGTATTACCTATATTTTAGGTATTACCTTATTTAAAGTCAAACATTCATTTCTACTCGCTTTCAACCACACTAACAATTTCAGGAATAATTATCTCAAGAAATTCCGCTGGCGTCAGGATCTTAAAGGAATATCTGCCTTTTAGCTTTAAGAAATCTTTTTTATCTCCCGTAACAAGAAAATCTGCATCGCTGATCATTGCGGATGCAAGAACAGGAATGTCTTTGTCGGAGGTATGTCCGAATAGTTTTTTTATATCACCGGACGCAGGCAGCGGCACGATCTCAAGATTAAGGAGCTTAAGATATTTCTTGTAGACAGGAAGAACCCCGGGCATTTTTTTTAATAAATTCCGTTCTATTTCAATGATATTATATTCGCCTGTTACACTTGAAAGCACAGGGAGGTTTAGGCTTAACAGATCAAGAATAACTCTCGGAGAGCCTTTATCCGAGAAGAGGCCTGAGATTATGACATTGGAATCAAGAAATACCTTAAATCTTCTTTTTGGCATAGGTTTCTTTGTAGAGTTTATCTCTCTCTTCCTTAAGTCCTGCCAGCAAATCTTCCTCTGAAATCCCTGAAGCCTTGATTATCTTTCTTATCTGCCGTCTTGCCTCATCGAGTTCAAGCCTTTGCGGTGTGATGATTACGGAATCTCCAAGCGGGATTATGGAAACAACCTGGCCTTCCTCAAGATGGCTTAAGTCTCTTATTTTCTTTGGGATAGTTAACTGCCCTCGGGACTTTATCTCCGTTACAGCTGTTTTTATAGCCTCCATTTTAGACCTCCCTGTTTCATTTATACTGATTTCAGAATATCAGAAATCAGTATAAATTGCAATCTATTGCATCCATGGTTCGACAGGTTCACCATGACAGTCACCATGAGCTTGTCGAAGGGTGGATTCCCGCCTACGCTGGAATGACGACAAAATAAACTCACAAATAAACAATCGAATTGTCATTTCTTTTATAAGTTTCGCAAATATTTTTATAGGCTGGTTGACAAAAGTCGGTTGTCCTGCTATTTTTATTCTGTTTGTTTTTTTGCGCCTTAGAGTTTCTTCATTTATATTAAATGGTTAGGAGCTTGGATGTTAGAACTCAACAAGTGGTTTTTTGCACAGTTAATTAATTTTCTCGCACTGCTGATAATCCTCAATATCGTCCTTTTTCAGCCTATCTTAAAGCTCTTCAAGGAAAGGGAGAAGCGTACAAAGGGGTTCCTTGACGAAGCAAAGGATATGGCTGCGGAGAAGGACAATCTGCTTGCTCAGTTTGATGCAAAAATAGCTGAGGCAAATGAAAAGGCGAGGGGCATTCACGAAGAGCTGAAGAGTGAAGGTGCCAGAGTTCAGAAAGAGACACTCGAAGCGGCCCAGAAGGATGCTGCAGCTATCGGCATGAAGGCAAAACAGGATCTTGACGCCGTAGTGAAAGAGACAAAAGATAAACTGAGGGCGGATATTAAGGCCTTTTCAGAGAAGATAGTGGAAAAGATGGTGTCTGCATGAAAAGAACTTCCAAATCCCAAATCACGATACTCTTCTTCTTTATAATCGCTGCCAATTTTATATTCGCTGCGTCTGCGTTTGCATTTGGCGGAGGGCACGGAGAGCAGCACTTCACATGGAAAGACTGGGTATGGCCGATCATTAATTTTTCCATACTCTTTGGCGTTCTTTTCCATTTCGGGCGCAAGCCGGTCAGGGAATTTCTTCAGAAGCGCACAGAGCTGATAGAAAAGTCAATAAAAGAGGCTGAAGAGGCAAAGGCGCTTGCAAGGAAGACGCTTGATGAGGTTCAGGCAAAACTTAAAAATACCGACAGCGAAATAAATAAGATCCTTGAAGGAGCAAAACAGGCCGGCGAGAGAGAGAAGGCTACTCTTATTGCCGAAGGTGAACACATTAAAGAGAGGATAATTGAGCAGGCAAAAGCAAATATGAATTTTGAACTGGAGAAAGCAAAGAAATCAATAAAGACCGAGGCCGCGCTTATGGCGCTTGAGCTTGCGGAGAAACAGATCAAGGAGAAGTTAGGACAGAAAGAGCAGGAAGGCCTCTTTGATGACTATATCAAGAAACTTGAGGTAAATAATTGAACAAGACCTATGTTGCAAAAAAGTTCAGCAGGGCGCTGATAAATACTGTTGATATTTCAGCAGTGCCCGGAGTTATAGAAGAGCTTAAAGTGTTTTCAGGGCTGATTGACGCGGACAGAAGATTTAAGCTCCTCTTTGCAAGCCAGATATTTTCCGAAGACGAAAAGAAGAAGGCGCTTGATCAGATACTTTCTCATATGAAGGCATCGCCTCAAGGGGCTAAATTCCTGACTTTGATAATTACGCAGGGCGTTGTTTCAGCCATCAAAGAGATAGTCAGCGCTTCCTTGAGCATATATGAGGGGAAAATCGGAAAGGTGACAGCAGAGGTATCATCTCCGGTGGCGCTTGATGAAAACTACAGCAACAGGCTTAAAGCGGCGTTAAGGGCGATGACAAATAAAGAGGTTGAGATTGAGAGCAGTCTTGATCCTTCGCTCATCGGCGGTTTTATTGTAAAGGTCGGCAGCACTGTATATGACAGCAGCCTTAGAGGCCAGCTTCAACTTTTGAAAGCTGAGCTTGCAAGATAAATTACGACTGATAATTATTCGGGGGGTGACTTAATGGAGATTTCAGAGCTTAAAGCTGAAGAAATAAGTGAATTAATAAAGAGGCAGATAACGGATTTTGAGAAACGTGTTGACGTAAGCGAAGTCGGCACAGTTGTTAAGGTCGGCGACGGCATCGCGAAGATATACGGACTTGATAAGTGCATGGCTTCCGAGCTTCTCGAATTTCCCAATAATGTATTCGGGATGGCGCTGAACCTTGAGACGGATTCAGTCGGCGCGGTTCTATTCGGTGAAGATACTCTTATCAAGGAAGGCGATCTTGTAAAACGCACAGGGAAGATCATGTCTGTCCCTGTTGGAGAAGCCCTGCTCGGAAGAGTGGTCAATGCTATCGGCCAGCCGATTGACGGGAAAGGCCCAATCAACTCAACAGAAAGCAGGATAGTTGATGTGGTGGCTCCCGGTATCATTGACAGGCAGCCTGTTCGTCAGCCTATGCAGACAGGACTGAAGGCAGTAGACGCTATGATACCGGTTGGAAGGGGACAGAGAGAGCTTATAATCGGCGACCGGCAGACAGGAAAAACCGCAATTGGAGTTGACGCCATTATCAACCAGAAAGGCGGAGACGTTTTATGTATATATGTTGCTGTTGGCCAGAAGCGTTCCAACGTGGTACGTGTTGCCAAAAAACTCGAAGAAGAAGGCGCGTTGGAGCACACAATCATCGTCTCCGCGACAGCGAGTGAACCGTCGCCGCTTCAGTATATCGCTCCGTATACAGGCTGTGCCATGGGAGAATATTTCAGGGACAAAGGCAAGCATGCATTGATCATATATGACGATCTTAGCAAACAGGCCACGGCATACAGGCAGCTTTCGCTGCTGCTCAGGCGCCCTCCGGGACGTGAGGCGTTCCCTGGAGACGTATTTTATCTCCATTCAAGACTGCTGGAGAGGGCGGCAAAACTCTCCGATAAATTAGGCGGCGGCTCGCTTACTGCGCTTCCGATCATTGAGACGCAGGCTGGTGACGTTTCCGGTTATATTCCGACAAACGTTATCTCCATCACAGACGGGCAGATCTACCTTGAGCCGGAGCTCTTCTACGCAGGCGTAAGGCCCGCGGTCAACGTCGGTCTTTCAGTCAGCCGTGTCGGCGGCGCTGCACAGACAAAGGCGATGAAGCAGGTTGCCGGAACTCTAAGGCTCGACCTCGCGCAGTTCAGGGAAATGGCTGCGTTTGCACAGTTCGGCTCTGATCTTGATAAAGCGACTCTCAAACAGATAGAACGCGGAAAGAGGATGGTTGAACTTCTCAAGCAGAACCAGTATGTTCCCATGACCATGCAGGATCAGGTCATTGTCCTTTTTGCCGGCACTCAGGGCTATCTCGATGACATCCCGGTTGAAGCCGTCAAGAAATTCGAAGAGGAATTCGTGAAGTTCATTAAAGTAACAAAGGATGATCTACGCAAGGAACTCGCTGACAAGAAGGCGATTGACGACAGCCTGAAAGCAAAACTGGTTCAGGCTATAGAAGAATTCAAGAAAGGATTTCAGGCGTAAAATAAGTTGTTATGGATTAGCTGTTAGTTTTTAGACTAACAACTGACAACTGACAACTGACAACTGACAACTGAGATGGCTACTTTAAGAGATATAAAGAAAAGAATAAAGGCGGTCCAGAACACCCAGAAGATCACCAAGGCCATGAAGATGGTCTCTGCCTCAAAGCTGAGAAAGGTGCAGAACCGGATGCTTGATCTGAGGCCATATGCGGACAAGATGCGCGAAGTTCTTATGAGCCTTGCCAAAGGCGCTGACAGGGAATCACATCCATTGTTAGCTTGCAGGCCGAGGAAGACTGTGGAGGTGTTGGTAATCACTTCCGACAGAGGGCTTTGCGGAGCCTTTAATACAAATATCCTTAAGGCAGCGCAAAGATTCATTGACGAACATACAAAAGATGGGTTCCATGTAAGCATCAGCACCGTAGGGAAGAAGGCAAGGGATTACTTTAAAAGAAGGGGCTTTGCCGTCCGGAATTCATGGACAGGCATCTCAGGGAATGTGAGTTTCTCAAACGCTCAGGAGATATCAAAAGACCTGAAAGATAATTTTATAAATGAAACTATTGATGAGGTGACCGTGGTGTACAACGCCTTCAAATCCATGGCCACGCAGACTGTGACAGTTGCGCATCTGCTTCCGCTTTCTCCCGTAGAAGATGGGAAGGAAGGGGCGGCTTCAGGAGCATCTGCTGATTTTATTTATGAGCCTTCAGTGGAGGCGATCTTTGACATACTGATACCGAGGAATATTGATATACAGATTTTCAGGGCGCTCCTTGAGAGTTCGGCGGCTGAAGAGGCCGCAAGGATGTCTGCTATGGAGAACGCGACAAAGAGCTGCAGTGAAATGGTCGGCTCACTCACACTCAAGTTCAATAAAGCCAGACAGGCGTCCATTACCGGCGAACTGATGGATATAGTGGGCGGTGTCGAGGCGTTGAAAGGATAGAGATTGAGTTGTCAGTTTTTAGTTTTTAGGCTAACCACTGACAACTGAAAACTAATAACTTTTGATATTTGATTTTAATTAATGGAGGACATAGATCATGAATGAAGGTAAAGTTGCTCAGGTCATCGGCGCAGTTGTTGATGTTGAATTTGAAGATAAAATGCCTGAAATTTTAAATGCGCTTATAATTGCCCAGCCGGGAGATAAGGGAAAAGGCATACCCGATATCAATATAACACTTGAGGTCGCGGCCCACCTTGGTGATAAAATGGTGAGGACTGTTGCAATGTCGGCAACCGACGGACTTGTCAGAGGGACCAAGGCTGTTGATACAGGACAACCGATCACAGTCCCTGTCGGAGCAAAAACGCTCGGCAGGATCATGAATGTTATCGGTGAATCCGTGGACCAGTTGGGGCCTATAGATACAAAGGAGAGGCTGCCGATTCACAGGCCTTCCCCTGAATTCACCTCGCAGGATACTTCGACACAGGTCTTTGAGACAGGCGTCAAAGTTTTTGACCTGCTTGTGCCGTTTGTTAAAGGCGGAAAGATGGGAATGTTCGGCGGCGCAGGTGTTGGCAAGACAGTTGTTATCATGGAGATGATCCATAATATTGCGATGGTCCACGGCGGCGTGTCCGTCTTTGCGGGTGTCGGTGAAAGAACCAGAGAAGGAAATGACCTTTATCTGGAAATGAAGGAGGGGGGCGTTCTCGAAAAAACAGCCCTCATCTACGGCCAGATGAATGAGCCGCCAGGGGCCAGGGCCAGGGTTGCGCTTTCAGCTCTTACAGTTGCCGAATATTTCAGGGACGAGGGACAGGACGTTCTTATCTTTCTTGATAACATATTCAGATACACACTTGCAGGCGCAGAGCTTTCAGCGCTTCTTGGCAGAATGCCTTCAGCGGTCGGATACCAGCCTACACTGGGCACTGATATGGGTGTGCTTCAGGAAAGGATTACATCCACAAACAAAGGCGCTATTACATCAATGCAGGCTATTTATGTTCCTGCTGATGACCTTACTGACCCTGCTGTTGCTACGGCATTTACACACCTTGACGGTACGGTCGTTCTGTCAAGAGGGATTTCAGAACTTGGTATTTACCCTGCTGTTGATCCCCTTGATTCAACATCAAGGATTCTCGACCCGCTTATTCTTGGGGAAGAACACTATGCAGTTGCAAGAAAGGTGCAGATAGTTCTCCAGAGATATAAAGAGCTTCAGGACATCATCGCTATCTTAGGAATGGAAGAACTTTCTGAAGACGATAAATTAATTGTTTCCCGCGCAAGGAAACTTCAAAGGTTCCTTAGCCAGCCGTTCCATGTTGCGGAGACATTTACCGGAACCCCCGGCAAGTATGTAAAACTTGCAGATACGATAAAAGGCTTCAAAGACGTTGTTGAAGGCAAATACGATGACCTGCCGGAGCAGGCATTTTACATGGTCGGCGGCATAGAGGAAGTTGTAGAGAAGGCGAAGAAGCTGGCGGGCGGATAAAACAGAACAGAAGCCTGGAAGTCTGTAGTGCGGAAGCAAAAACTTCCTATCTTCCGTGCTAATGACTTCCGAACTATATAAAGGATTATAAATGGCGGATAAACTGACTTTAGATATTGTAACACCGTATGGGCTTGTTTTCACGGACCAGGTTGATGAAATAGTCGCCTCAGGCAGCGAGGGTGAATTCGGGGTACTGCCTCAACATGCGCGGTTCCTTACCACGCTAAAGGTCGGGATGCTTACCTATAAAAAGGGCTCTGAGACAGGATATATTTTTGTAAGCGGAGGATATGCAGAAGTCGGCCCTGACAAGGTGGCGGTACTTGCCGACAGCGCTACAAAGGCTGCTGATATTGATGTTGAAAGGGCACAGGAAGCCAAGAAACGCGCTGAAGAGAGGCTTAATCAGCAGGACAAATTTGATAAAGCAAGGGCAGAAGCAGCTCTAAATAGAGCAATAGCAAGAATACAGATAGCAGAAAAAACAAAGTAGCCCTATCTCCCTTAGTTCTCCTTATTGATGTTAAAACTTCTCATCTTCGATCTTGACGGCACACTTGCAGACACAAGCGTAGATATTGCCAATGCTGTAAATTATGCAATTGAGCCGCTTGGGAAGAGCAGTTATTCTGTTGAAGAGATCAAGGCAATGGTAGGCTCAGGCATAACAAAGCTCATACGTTCCCTGATTCCTTCAGAAGCGTCAATCCCGGAAGAGAATATCATAAAAAGGTTTCTTGATTATTATTCAGAACACCTCCTTGACAACACAAAAGCCTATCCTTACGTAAATGATACCCTTTCAAAATTCGCTGATTATAAAAAGGCGGTAATATCCAACAAGAGAGAAGGCTTCTCCAGAGAGATACTTGAGGGCATTGGTATTTCACGGTTCTTTGACATAGTTCTCGGCAGCGATAGTGTGAGGGAGCAGAAGCCGTCCCCTGTTCCGCTGCTTGAGGTTATGAAGAGGTATGGGGCATCAAAAGATGAGGCTGTCATGATAGGCGACAGCAGTTATGATATTCAAGCTGCCAGAGCCGCAGGCGTGAAGGTGATTGCGGTTACATACGGCTTCCGTTCAAGGGAAACTCTGAAGGATGCTGATTATATAATTGACAGCTTTGATGAATTATTAAAGATTATCCCGTAAAATCAATGAATCCAAAACCTGACGAGACGCTTGACACCATCAAAGGCGTAAAACTCTTTCAGTCAAAGAAGGGCTACAGGTTCAGCATGGACGCTGTTCTGCTTGAGAACTTCATAAAGGCAGGGCAATCTGCCAGCGGCATTGAGCTTGGTACAGGCTCAGGGATAATATCAATCCTGCTTGCAAAGCGGCTCAAGAAGACAAAGATAACCGGGGTTGAGATTCAGAAATCCCTTGCGGAGAAGGCAAGGAGAAATATCAAATTAAATAATCTTGATGACAGGATTGAGATACTGGAAACAGATATTCTTGGGTTAAAAAAGATTTTCCCTACGAACAAATTCGATTTTGTATTCTCAAATCCTCCCTTCAGAAAGACGAAAACAGGATTGATAAGCGATGACAGCGAGCGCGCAGTTGCAAGGCATGAAATAAATATAAAACTGCCTGACCTCATTAATACAGCTTCGTATCTGCTTAAGAATGCCGGAAAGTTTTATATGATATACCACCCCTTCAGGCTTATAGAGTTAATTGCCCTGCTTCAGAATAAACATCTTGAGCCAAAGAGGATACAGTTTGTTCATTCAAAGGCAGGAGACGAGGCAAAGATGGTGCTCATAGAGGCGTTAAAGAACTCAGGCGCATGGCTTAAAGTTGATCCGCCTCTCTGTATTTACGAAGAAGACGGGGAATATACCGCTGAAATGAAAAGGATATATGAGGAATGATTAAGCATCGGAGGGTTTACGGCCTCATCAGTTTTAGGCTTACGAAAACATTTTAATAGCTCTTGATTAAATAACCCCTTACAGGTTATATTATCACGCTTTATTTTATAACTCTAAAATTATTGGAGGGTTAACTATGTTCACAGAATCAGTATATGCAATGGGCGGGTCGCCGGCGGGCGGCGGCGCTCAGCCAACCGGCGCAGCCGGAATGTTAACAAGTTTCGCTCCGCTGATACTGATCTTTGTTATATTCTACTTTCTCCTTATAAGGCCTCAGTCCAAAAAAGCAAAGGAGCACAAGGAACTCCTTGATAACATCAAGAAGGGCGATAAGGTTATAACAACCGGAGGCATACACGGTCTTGTGGAAGAGCTTAACGGCAATGTTATAACGCTGAAGATCGGCATAAAGGATGAAGTAAAGATAAAAATTGACCGCGGCCACATAGCAGGTTTAAGAAAAGAGGAGTAGGGCTTCAGTGAAGAAGAAATTTTTCTGGCGTATAACATTAATCTCCGCGGCGATGCTGCTGTCAATCATATTTTTCATTCCTTCGACATCAATGTATTCATCCATGCCTGCATGGCTGAAAAACTCCCTGCCTGATAAAGGCATAACTCTCGGCCTTGACCTCCAGGGAGGGGTGCACATTGTTTATGAGGTTGACGGCGATAAGGCGGCAGAAATAACCACAGAGCGTATAGCTGGAAGCCTGACAAATATATTCAGCGAGCAGAAGATTGCGGCCAAGGCTGAAAAACAGCAGATGGAGATTGTGATAACGCCTGCTGACAATAAGATCAAGGGCATTGTAAAAGATAATTATCCAAACCTCGAATTTGTTTCTGAATCAGGCGGGAAACTTTCTTATAAGGTCAGCGACAAAGAAGTCGGCAGGATTAAAGACCTTGCCGCGGATCAGGCGCTGGAGACGATAAGGAACAGGATAGACCAGTTCGGGGTCTCAGAGCCGACAATACACAGGCAGGCGGCTAATGAGATTGTTGTGCAGCTTCCCGGTGTTAAGGATGCCAAGCGGGCGATTGATCTGGTCGGAAAGACAGCGATACTTGAGTTCAAGCTCCTTGACGATGAGAGCGCTCTGGCGGCAGAGCTTCCCGGGTCTATTGACGCGGGAGAAGAAGAAAAACTATTAGCGCAGTATGCGGATAAAATCCCCGTGGATGATGAGATACTCTTTGAAAATGCGACTGATAAGGATACCGGATATGTTAAAAAGAGAGTTTATCTGCTTAAGAAGCAGACCCTCATGACCGGCGAGTTCCTCACAGAGGCGAGGGTAAATATAGATGACAGATACAATGAGCCGTATGTCGGCATATCTTTTGATTCAACGGGCGCGAAGCTGTTTGAGCAGATAACCGGCAATAACGTAAAGAAGCGACTGGCTATTATACTTGATAACAATGTGCATTCAGCCCCTATGATACAGGATAAGATCTCAGGCGGCAATGCCCAGATAACAGGCACTTTTACTATGGATGAAGCCAAGGACCTGGCTATTGTGCTGAGGTCCGGTTCGCTTCCCGCACCTCTTAAAATGCTCCAGAATGTAACTGTCGGCCCTTCACTTGGAAAGGATTCAATAGATGCAGGGTTAAAGGCAGGCATTATAGGCGCCCTTCTGGTTATTGTCTTCATGATTTTCTATTACAAGCTTTCAGGACTTATCGCGGATTTTGCGCTTCTTCTTAATATCGTCTTTCTTATCGGCGCCTTATCGGCTTTTCAGGCAACACTCACAATGCCGGGCATTGCCGGAATAATATTAGCGATCGGCATGGCTGTTGACAGCAACGTGCTCATGTTTGAAAGAATGCGCGATGAATTGAGGCTCGGAAAGACCCCGAGGGCTGCCATTGATTCCGGTTATGACAAAGCCTTCTGGACCATCTTTGATTCGCACGTTACAACATTGATAACCGCTGTGGTTTTGTACGAGTTCGGAACCGGCCCTATAAAAGGTTTTGCCGTAACGCTTGGCGTTGCCGTCTTTATTAATCTCTTCACAGCGCTTATAGGGACTAAAACTGTATTTGATTTAATTACTGCCAATCGAGAGGTTAAGAAACTGAGCATATGATCGAAATTATAAAGAACACAAAAATAGATTTCATGAGCAAGCGGTTTATAGCCCTCGGTATTTCAGCTATATTGACAATCCTCGGCTTCGTTGCCGCTTTTCATGTTGCCAGAGGCACAGCCAATCTCGGCATTGATTTCGCTGGGGGCACATCTGTTCAGATCAAATTCAACTCCCGCACCAACCTGCATGATGTAAGAAAGGCGTTGGAAGAGGGAGGTATCAGGGATGCTGAACTCCAGGATCTGCCCACTGAGAACAAAATGCTTATCAGTATAAAAAAGAGCGAGGGGAATCTCGGGGATCTCTCCGGGAAGATAATAACCATTCTGTCTCAGAAATTCTCCCATAAAAACGTGGTAGTTGATTCAACGACCGAGATAGGCCCGAAAGTCGGCGGCAAACTGCGCCGGGACGCCCTTGTCGCAATACTTGTTGCCACGCTTGGCATTCTGGTATATGTGGCTTTCAGGTTTCAATTCCGGTTTGGCGTTGGAGCAACCATCGCCACTTTTCATGATGTGATGGCAGTATTAGGCATATTTTACATCATGGGCAGGGAGATCAATCTGCTGCTTGTCACAGCTCTTCTGACGATTGCAGGATATTCGCTTACGGATACAGTGGTGGTTTTCGACAGGATAAGAGAGAACCTCAGAAGTAGACTTAAAAAATCCGCGCCTGAAATTGTCAACGAAAGCGTAAATGAAGTGCTCTCAAGGACCATTGTTACGTCGCTCACTGTCTTGCTTACGTCGGTGGCCCTCTTTCTTTTCGGGGGGGAAGTGATCCACGACTTCTCTCTTGCAATGATACTTGGTGTAGTTGTCGGCACTTATTCCTCGATCTTTGTCGCAAGCCCGGTTGTGCTGATGCTGGGAAAAGAGAAGACGCTTAGCAGGAAGAAGTAGCCGGTTGACTCTGTACAGACCTTCATTTAATATCGTTTATTTAATCTGAAAAATGCATTTAAATAAAACCACAGAGTTCACAGAGACATTTTTGATTTTTAAATAACCTTAATTTTCAAGTAATTCTCCGTGTTCTCTTCTTATATTTTTGGGAAATAATCAACTTTACCCTTGCATAAAAGAGTGCACAGAGAAAATCATTAAAACGGTCAATTCTTCTTTTACTATCAATATGTTTCCTCTGCGTTCTCTGTGGTTAATTGCAGTTTCCGGGTTAATCCTATGAATCGTCACTGGTTGGTGAAGAGAACCAATCCTGAATTCCTCAAATACCTCTCAGATAAATTATCCATATCCGCAACACTGGCTCAGATATTAGTGAATCGCGGCATCAAAGAACCTGATTCAATCAAAGATTTTCTGTATCCTTCCCTGGATAATCTCTGCGATCCTCTGCTTATGCCTGATATGAAGGCCGCTGTTGAGAGAATAAGAACCGCTGTTGACAGAAGCGAGACCGTTTTCGTGCACGGGGATTATGATGCTGACGGCATTACATCGACAGCGCTTCTTGTCTCCGCATTAAGAAAAATTGGTTTAAAGACTTTTTATCATATCCCCAACAGGTTCACAGAAGGCTATGGAGTCAGCCGTAAAGGAATAGAGAAGGCAAAAATATGCGGGGCAGGCCTTATGATTACTGTTGACTGCGGTATAAGCTCAGCAATTGAGATCGCTTCAGCCCGTTCCATAGGCATCGATGTTATTGTTACAGACCATCATGAACCGCCTGATAAACTTCCTGAGGCAACAGCAGTTATAAATCCGCGCCGGACGGATTCAGACTATCCATTTAAATATTTGGCAGGAGTCGGTGTTGCTTTTAAATTAGTGCAGGCGCTTTTGCAAAGCATGGGAAAGAGTGGAGAGAAAGCAGACTTAAATGAATATCTTGATCTGGTTGCGTTAGGCACTATTGCTGACTCTGTTGCGCTTACAGGTGAGAACAGGATATTAGCGGCTTATGGCCTGAAGGAGATTAACAGCGAAAAATGCAGGGCTGGGATAAAGGCCTTGCGGGATTCCGCCAACATAGAGGGGGAACTCAGGTCAGGGCAGCTCTCTTTTACATTGATCCCCAGAATTAACGCAGCCGGCAGGGTGGATGATGCCGGGGTCGTTGTTGAACTTCTTCTAACGCAGGATAACGGGGAGGCAAAAAGGATAGCGGGCCTCCTTGAAGAGCAGAACAGAGAGAGGCAGAAGATAGGTGAGAGGGTCTTCAGGTCAGCCCTTAATATGGTAGATCAGGATAATCCGGGAAATGCCATTGTGCTCTCATCTGCCGAGTGGCATCCCGGTGTTATAGGCATTGTTGCGTCACGTCTTGTGGAGCTCTTTTACAGGCCGGTATTTCTCTTTTCAGTAAAAGATTCTCTGGCTAAAGGGTCGGCAAGGAGTATCCCGCCGTTTCACCTTTATAACGGCGTTGCAGAATGCGCGGATATACTTATCGGATTCGGCGGTCACGGTCAGGCAGCAGGCATTAAGATTCTGCCGGAGAACCTGCCTGTCTTCAGAGAGCGGATTGGCCGGATCGCGGAAAAGAGCTTAAGAGACGATGACATAACTCCTGTGCTCAATATAGATGCAAGCGTAGAGCTTTCAGATATAAGGATCGATCTTGTTAAGGAACTGAGCCTTCTCGAGCCTTATGGTGAGGCAAACAGAGAACCCCTGCTCGGCGCAAGATGTGTAAAGATGATCGATTACAGAGTTGTCGGCAACGGGCATCTTAAGATGAGGGCTTTACAGAATAATACCGGCATAGATGCAATCGGTTTTGGCAAAGGCGATATAATGAAGAAGATATCTATGACAGCAGCTGCGGATATAGCCTTTGTCCCTTGTATAAACGAATGGAACGGTGCAAGGAGCCTCCAGTTGAACCTTAAGGCGATAAGGCCGAGCGCTGATAATTCATAAATTCACATCCCGATTTCTTTTTCCAGATCATCCTGGCAGTTCATGCGCTCGAGATTGATGTTATTTATCTATACTTAAAAGAGAAGATGCAAAATCACACTTTCTTCCTGTTATCTTGTTCCTTTAACCTTGCTCAGAATGCAAGATTTTAAGTGGAAATCAACAACGTTTTTATATGTAATTATTTCTTGACAATATAAAAGTTTGATGGTAATCTTTCACGGAAAACCCTTTGATGCGTTTAACTTTTTTGATCATTAAAGTTAAATTTAGTGTGGAGGTTTTATGACTGAATTCATCACAAATTCTTACACCCATGCTGTAACGCAAAACCATTTTCATGGTGGTCAAAAATATTCTTATTGCATTGATGGTGAACAAATACTATGCAAGGTAGGCCTAAATGACTGGATGCCGATCGTTCAATACGGCGACAAAAAGATCAAGGGAAGTCAAGTCAAGAGAATTGCCGCAGACAACAATAGATTATTTGTTTTGACATCTGACAATGAGCTTTACTGGCGATGTATGGAAATTGATACGGCCAGTTGGGTAATCTTCTTGTTAGATCTCTTAATGATAGATGGAGTATTGCTAATACTATTTGGATTGGGTTTGGCTGAATTGATTATTTCTCTTTTGACAAATTGTTTTAATATTAATGGACAATGGTATCCTGAACTAACCTCATATGCAGCTGCCTATAGACAACTGAGCATCGAGTCACATGACAGGCGATGGAATCTGCTTAATAAACCAGGGCTTCCCAGCGACGACATCGTTGATATAGCCGTTGGGAATTGGATGAGTTCGGTCGTTACCTATTACGTGTTGATGAAATCATCTGGCAAGATTTTTTACACCGATGAGGAACCTCAAGTGCAGAAATGGTATGAGGTTAAAGGGGACAAAGCACCTACCTTTGATGAGAACAGCAGAATCTGTGCTTCCCATTCCGTCGTGGCAGCGACTAAAGGAAGCAACATTCACTGGATTAGAATTGATGCGCACAATCCAGAGGCCTTGAATTTGGGCCCTCTTAGTTTTAATTTCACTGAAGTTTGGTACGACGGGGATGCCGGGCGTGGTCTTAAAAGAGAAAATCATCCCGGGTGGCATACTATTCAAGCGCCCACATCTGATATTGACGAATTTTTTATTGATGTGGGGTGCGGAAACCCTTGGCCTCTTCTAGAAGCCAATGAGTGGCTTGAGCCATTTCGTGATTTCGTTGCAGATGGGGGCGAGTTATTCGAGCATAGGGAAGGGCACCAGGAATGCGGCTTTTTGACAGGGATGGATGCAAGTGTATCTCGATATGATTACCCTTTTTGTTGCGTCATCAAGCAAAAAACTGACGAGAAATACAAGCATATATTGGTACCTCGCCCGAAGGCAGGAATGGTAGAGATTGAACCCTCAGTTTGGGAAGATGTTGAGATAAACCCTTGCCTTGGTTTTGTTGGCAATGTGGAAGAAAAGGAGTTACATATGCCCACATGTTCGAGGGTGTTAAAGATGTCCAGGTCGCACAGGAAGCTCTACGCTACGATCGGGGATGCTCTTGCCGATGGCTACGATGGCTGCTATTACTGCCTGCCCAAGTTCGATACCGACCGTGGCCGTCAGCGACGCCGTCGGCGAGGACGACACAATCCAGGATAACCCAAATCATGTGCGTGCGCTCTGATTATGGAAATTCCACTTATACGCTTCGTATCAGAGATGGTTATTCTTGCCGTCTCTGAGATTGCGTGAAGGTGACTAACCGGTTATGTCAAACGTTAGGTCAAAATGATCATTACGCACCATCTTCCCCACCCTTGCCCTGCCTGTGGCCGCAGTGGTGAGTATGGCAATGTC
>JBFLVX010000025.1:0-20381 GCA_040758255.1 Nitrospirota bacterium | reverse complement strand
AGAAAATAGTATGTGAAAAAGTCGTCATTCCGGCTTGTCCGGAATCTATTTTAACAACCCCCTATCCCCCTTTACTAAGGGGGAATAAGAACAATTCCTCAACCGTCTTTCACCCTTTCTCCACAAAAACCCTCTCTTTAAATTCAATCTTCTTGTCATTCTTATTAAGGTATATCTTAATATCCCACTGTCCATATAATGGGAAATTCACCGATGCCCTGTAAAGCCCCTCCCCAAATTTCTCAGCGTCAACCTTCCTGTCGTAGTCATCTGTTGACGGCCTGCTGAGGGCAAGATATACTGCTGAGGAGAGGTCAAGCGGAGCGCCTTCTTTATCAAAAAGGGCAAATCGCAGATCATTATCACCCATTTTTAAGACAGCGTTATCCAGTTTAACGCTCCACCCAAGTTCAGCTTTCTCCTTCAGGGCTTCATCCCATGCAAGCCCTTCTTCATAAGGCTTTGCGGTTACAGTGCCGTCAAAACTCTTTACACCGACAACAACAGCGCCGATCACCGCTGCAAGCCCGACTAGAACTACAATGCTTATTAAGCTCTTCATCTGTTCCTTTCATGAAGGATAAAATTAGCCCTTCTTGTCACCTTTAGTTTATCACTTTCTCTTGATTTAACGGTTACGTAAATATTGTTTGTCAACGCTCTATCATCAAAGTTTCTTACTGCAACGTAAACAGGGACCTTCTTTGCCTCTCCTGCTCCTATATAAATATCCCTGTCAGGTAATATCGTTATAGAGCCTGATATACCAGTGACATCAACCGAGAGAGCAATATCACTCCTTCCGGTATTCTTAAGAGATAATATATACGAGTTGACAGCCCTTCCGTCCTCTGTGATCTTTGGAGGAAATGAATAGTTCGGTAGAATGATCATATCAAGAGCAACGCGCGAAAAAGAAAGATACGCAAAGAAGATGAGAAAGAGAGCCGCGACGGAACCGAGCATCACGGCATTACGGCGCAATATCTTCCCTCTTCCTCCGGGCAGTCCGAAGAAGTAGCCTATAAGTGATCTCTTATCCCTCCTCTCCAACATCTTCGCGCATTCATCAACGCACTCCGCGCAGTTTATGCAGGCATTACTCATCCCCTTTCGTATATCAATACCGACAGGGCATACCTTTACACATGCCCCGCAATCCATGCACTCTTCTTTCCTTCGAGTATCAAAAGCTATGACAAGTGTCTTGTCGTCATACATTACACCCTGAAGTTTAGCGTAAGGGCATATGGTCGCGCAGAACCTCTGCCTGAGTAAAGCAAAATTCAGAAATATTATCCCCGTAAGAATTATCCAGAATCCCCATGTTACATGTCCGAGTCTGCCGCCCATCACCTGCGGTATGAATTCATACGGGTCAACAAAATACCATATGAGGTTTGCGGCAACAATAACGCTTACAAGAAAGACCGCTGAATATACGCCAAGTTTATTTCCAACCTTATCCATAAATCTGGTAAGATCAGATAGCACTGTCTGAGGGCATAGCCAGCCGCACCATATCCTGCCGAAGAGCAAAGTAACAAGCAGGAATAAGAAGGTCAGGAAGATCACGGCTATGAGGAGAATAAAGAACTCCTCCATCCAGAGACTTATGCCAAAGAAGTGAAGCCTTAGGGATGGGATATCAAATCTCAGGGCGCTCTCGCCGTTTATCCTTAAGAACGGGATGCCGAGGATTGTTACAGCCTCGAGCGCGCTGACAAGCCTTCGCCAGGGCTGTATCCTCTTACTCGTCGTCATCGAGCATTTTATACTTCGGCTCTTCAACCTTCTTGTGTCTCTTCCTGGAGTAGTAGAAACCGATTATTCCCGCAAAGAGCAGAACAAGCACAAGTCCGAATATAAAATATGCGGCAGATTGTTCATTCATAGTTTTCTAATGTTCTGAGCTTCACTTCTTCTTGCAACTGCATGATGTATAGAAGATAATCCCAATCCCGATGACTGCTAAAACAGTAAAGCCTATTGTTGCAATAATTGATATATCCATAGTTAACCCCTCTTCATTTCTTCACTGACTCCTCGTAAGCCTTCTCCTGACTCCATCCGCTTATTGCAGGGGTATAAGCAACAAAGTAATAAATGCCCCAAATAATCAGCCCCCAAAAGAGTATCAGCCAGCCTACAGGCAGCTTTCTTGATGTCTCTTTTGCCTCAAACGCCTCTATGTTATCAAGATCTTCAGCCATGATTCCCTCCTTATCTCTTCTGAAGAGACCTTATATAAGATATAACTGACCATATGTCATCTTTCTGCATCTGTCCGCTGAAGGAAGGCATACCCCCTTTTGCAGTTCGCCCTTCCTCTACCATACCCTCGGATGTACCGTTATTTATTATCTCAAAATAATCGTCATCAGCAAGATCGCCTTCTTCATAAAGAAAGATATTGTCAATAAGGCTGGGGCCGATGTCTCCTTCCCCCTTCTCTCCATGACACATGGCGCAGTTCTCATCATAAAGCCCTTTACCGAAAGCGATCGCTTCGGGATTTCCGGCAAGCGGATTTTCAGCCTCTTCTGCCTTAACCCTTGGCTTGGTTTCAGCAACAGCGGCTTGGGTGACAGCGGTCCCTATCACCTGCATATATGCAACAAGCGCATCCATCTCGTCCTTGCCGCTTAAGCCGGAGATTTCATCCGCAGCAGAAGAGAAGCCAAGCGCGTCCATATGGCTCTTTATATCTTCAGAGTCAAGACTTCTCCCCTTAAGCCATCCGTAAGAAGGCATGTTGGATTCCGCGAAGAATGCCCTCGGATCTTCAAAGTGCTTGTAGTGCCACATATCAGGATATTTCTTTCCGATCCTCGCAAGGTCAGGCCCTGTCCTCTTTGAGCCCCAGAGAAACGGATGGTCATAAGCAAATTCTCCGGCCTTCGAATATTCGCCGTAACGCATAACCTCTGTCTTAAGCGGCCTTACCGTCTGCGTATGGCAGTTATTGCAGCCTTCCCGCTGATATATATCCCTTCCGGCAAGCTCAAGCGGCGTAAAAGGCTTCAGGTTTTCAAGCTTCGGGTGCATCTGTGGGGTAAGCATAGGGATGAACATCGTAACCGCTGTTCCTATCAGGATAACAACTGCCGAGACTATAGCAAACATTATTGGTTTTTTATAAATTTCTCCGGCCATTACCGCACCCCCTTTCTCAATGCCTTGCCCTTCTGGATAGTCATGAATATGTTATAGATGAAGAAGAGCATCCCAACTGTGAAGATGATGCCGCCGAGTGTTCTCAAATGCCAGTAATGATAGTTCTTCACAAGGGTCTCGATGAATGTGTACTTCAATGTTCCGTCAGGATTTACAGCCTTCCACAAAGCTCCCTGCTGAATGCCCGTTATCCACATGGTAATTGAAAATATCAATTGTCCTATTAATACGAGATAGAAATGTGTGTTCGCGATCTTTTCGCTGTATATCTCCGTGTCGTATATTTTCGGTATTATGAAGTAGACAGAGGCGACAACGACCATAGTCACCCACCCCATTGTCCCCATGTGCACATGGCCCGGCACCCAGTCCGTATAATGTATCAACTGGCTTACAACCCTTAACCCCTGAGTAGGCCCCTGCAGGGTCTGAAGTCCGTAAAAAGTGATGCCTAAAATGAAAAATTTTGTCAGATAATTCGTCCTCATCTTTGACCAGTCAGGCGCAACCGTGTAGTAGCCGTTTACCACAGAGCCCCAAGAAGGAGCTATCAGAAACATGGTGAAGGCTATTCCAAGGGTCTGTATCCAGTTTGGAAGCGGGGTGTAGATAAGATGATGCGCGCCTGTCCATAGATACGCAAAGACTATAGACCAGAATGATATTATCGAGAGCCTGTGGCTGAATATCGGCAAGCCGGTGGATTTTGGCAGGAAGTAGTAGAACATAGCGAGTATCGGCGTGGTGAATATAAAGCCGACCGCGTTATGCCCGTACCACCACTCAACATTAGCGCTGTTCACGCCCGCAAAGAGGTGATATGACTTAAATAAGCCTGCCGGGATAGAGAGATTATTTACAATGTAAAGCACGGCAACAGATACAACGCTTGCGATGATAAACCAGAGAGATATATACATCTGCTCTTCTTTTCGCTTTATTATAGTGCCGAAGATATTGACCGCAAAGATGACCCATAAGATAACCACCCCTATATCCAGCGGCCACTCCAGCTCTGCGTATTCAAGGGACTGGTTCATGCCTGCAAATAGGCTCAACGCTGCAAGTGCGATAGCCGCATTAAAGAGGTAGAGATGAAACCTCGCGAGTTTCGGAAACAGAAGCGGCCTTCTCGAAAGCCTCATAGTAATGTAATAGAAGATGCCGAAGATCGCTCCTATGCCAAGTCCGAACGCGAGGCCGTTTGTGTGCACCACCCTCATTCTTCCAAACGTAAAATACGGCGGGATATTCCACGACGGCGCCCACATCTGTATGGATATCCATAAACCTATAACGATGCCCACAACCCCCCAGAATATTGAGGAGATGATGAAGCCTTGCACAGTCTGATTATCATATTGATAATCGTTCATATTACCTTCCCCCTTCCTTATTTTTAATGGCGGACTTAAATCCCGCTCCCGTTTTATGTAAGAAGAATGCAGGTGTTGTGAAAGCAGATAATTTTCGATACCTTATCGGCTATGTTCACAAACCTCAGCGCATATTATTCTATTTAGTAGAACCAGACGCATATTTATTACAGTATATTCATCGAGTTAATTATCTGATTGAACAATATCTGCATTCTTCAGATTAATTATCATTGTATCTCATTTCCGCAGATTCTCAAAATTATATTTCTTCAGCATGCCCTCAACCGATTTCCGAATCTCTATCCATACAGGATGCACTGAACATTCCTTGCTCTGGTCACAGGCTTTTTCGTTGACAGCGCATACATTCATGCCTACATCCCCTTCGATCGTCTCAATAACATCAAGCAGGCTTATTTCTTCAGGTTTCTTTGCCAGCTTCACCCCGCCCTTAACCCCCCGGAACGACTGGAGAATCTCAGCTTTGGTAAGCTTTTGCAGTATCTTTGCAAGAAAGTTCTTCGGTATCTTCTTTGCCTCGGCTATCTCGCCTGCCACTGCAACCTTGTCCGGAAGTTCTGAAAGGTAGAGAATACACCTGATGGCATAGTCTGTCTCACGAGTGATCCGCATAATTAAGACTATTTTTATCCTATTTAGAGGTTTTTGTCAAGTGTCTCTGTTCAACAGGGCAAACTTTTCTGTTAAAGATGATTGAAAATGGTTATAATGGTTTCGGTAAGATAAATCATGGGGAGAAAAATGGATGGACGCGACCCCACTGGACTTTCGCCGGCCTGACTTCTTTTTGCTCGTAATTATCAGCTTTACGAAATATCATCGTAAAATCACCCCTGATGAGTATGTTCATGTGATAACCCCTCTTACTCTTAAGAGAGGGAAAGATTCTGGTAACGCTCCGGGGTTGCGTCTTATTCCTTAAACCTCTGTATCGAGTTTGATGCTTAGCTCTTTGAGCTGCTTTGGTTCAACGGTGGATGGCGCGCTGCTTAAGGGACAGACTGCTTTCTGGGTCTTCGGGAATGCGATGACATCCCTTATTGATGTTGCGCCTGCGAGTATCATTACGAGCCTGTCAAGACCGAGCGCGATGCCTCCGTGCGGGGGAGCGCCGTATTCAAGCGCCTCAAGGAGAAAGCCGAATTTTGTGTCCGCGTCTTCAGGGGTGATCTTGAGCATTTCAAACATCCTGTCCTGAACCTCTTTTTTATGTATTCGGATGCTGCCGCCGCCTATCTCATAACCGTTCAGGACTATATCATACGCCTGCGCCCTTATCTTAGGCATATCGTCATTGCCGCCTTTAAGGAATAGCTCAATATCCTCTTCCGCAGGACTCGTGAACGGGTGATGCATAGTCTCAAATCTCTTCTCATCTTTATTCCATTCAAAGAGCGGATAATCCGTTATCCATACGAATTTGAAAGCTCCGTCCTTTATAAGTCCGAGCCTCTTTGCAAGCTCATTTCTGAGCCTTGAGAGCGTATCATTGGCAACATCTTTAGTGTCGGCAACAAAGAGGAGAAGGTCGCCTTCCTGCGCCTCCATCTTTTCAGCCAGGGACTTTAATGTCTGCTCCGGGAAGAACTTTGCTATTGGAGATTCAAACCCGTTCTTTACTTTTATCCATGCAAGCCCTTTTGCCCCGAATCCCTGCACCTCTTTTGTGAGGTCATCCATCTCTTTTCTTGAATAACCTGCGAGGCCTTTTGCGTTTACGCTTTTTACTATCCCGCCTTTTGAAAGGGTGTCAAGGAATACCTTAAAGGATGACTCCTTTATAATATCGCTTACGTCTTTGAGTTCGAGTGAAAACCTCAGGTCAGGCTTGTCGCAGCCGTACCTATCCATAGCCTCGCTGTACGTCAATCTTTGGAACGGCTCATTAATAACTTCTCCGGCAGTCTCCTTTAAAAGCCTCTTCAGAAGCTCCTCAATAAGATCTATTATCTCATCACTTTTTATAAAGGACATCTCAAGATCCATCTGCGTAAACTCAGGCTGTCTGTCCGCCCTGAGGTCTTCGTCCCTGAAACACCTTACGATCTGGTAATATTTTTCAAGGCCGGAGACCATCAGTATCTGCTTGAATATCTGCGGCGACTGGGGGAGCGCGTAGAAATGTCCCGGATTGAGCCTGCTCGGCACAAGATAATCCCTCGCGCCTTCGGGCGTGCTTTTTGTAAGTATCGGCGTCTCTATATCTAAAAAACCCTTTGCGTCAAGGTAATCCCTGATTATCTTTGTGACGTTATGCCTTAGGATGATGTTCTTCTGTATCGAGGGCCTTCTGAGGTCAAGATACCTGTGCTTGAACCTCAGAGACTCTGACGCATCGGTATCATCCTCAACCATAAACGGGAGCTGTTTGCATTCATTAAGAACCGTAAGCTCCTTTGCGGTTATCTCGATCTGGCCGGTGGGTATCGAGGGGTTTTCAGTACCCTCAGGCCTTCTTCTGACATCGCCTTTTATCTGGAGCACGTATTCACTTCGTATTTTGTGCGCCCGTTTATGAAGCTCAGCGTCAGTCTCAGGATTAAATACGACCTGCACAATGCCGCTTCTGTCCCTCAGGTCAATAAATACCACGCCGCCGTGGTCGCGCCATTTGTTTGCCCAGCCGGAAATGACTACCTCCCTGCCGATATTGGTTTCATTAAGTTGTCCGCATGGATATCTTTTCATTTTATGCTCCCGGTTTCAATTCTTGGTTATTTTACAGATGCTGTTTCGCTCTTAAGCATTTTGACCTCATCAGGTGTAAGATAACGGAACGCTCCTAATGGAAGGCTGCCAATATGAAGGCTGCCGACCCTGATCCTCTTCAGTTTTATGACGGAATGTCTCAACTGCTCAAGCATCCTCCTGATCTGCCGCCTTTTGCCCTCATGTATCGTGATCTCTATCCATGAATTGGCGGTCATCTCTTTAACCTTCCTCGCCTTTGCAGGCGCAGTGCGGCCATCTTCCAACTTGATACCTTTTTTAAAACTCAATATATCTTTATCCTGAAGAAAACCGTCAATCTTTACCAGATACGTCTTGGGTATCTTATTCTTAGGATGGATCAGGGCATTTGCCAGATCCCCGTCATTCGTCATGATCAAGAGCCCTTCAGAATTGTAATCAAGCCTGCCAACAGGAAAGACCGAAACCTTTACCCTTTTCAACAGATCCATGACCGTGGGCCGGCCTTCAGGGTCTTTCACCGCTGTTATGTATTTTTCAGGCTTGTTAAGCATGATGTATACTTTGGACTCTGTTTTCCTGATGAGTTTGCCGTCAACCTTGATATGGTCTTCATCAAAGTCAGCCTTCGAGCCGAGAACGGCGATCTGCCCGTTGACCGTCACCCGGCCTTCGAGGATCATATCCTCAGCGCTTCTTCTTGAGGCGATGCCGCATCTCGCCAGAATTTTTTGCAGTCTCTCTTCCATAAAATTATAAAAACAGCAAATGGGAAATTAAGGATTAATCTGTAAGTTCTAAGCTCTTAGTTCTTAGTTTACAGAGGCATATATTATCACAAAGATAGGGAGTTTTCTATAAGGCGCGGTGAAGGAAAATAAAAAAGGGGCTGTTTGCACAGCCCCTTAAAACGCATCAACATTAAATTAACCTTTAATTAAGCGTCTCCTGACAATATCAGTACCGAGGTTCTGACTTGCTTCCTTCACAAACCTCTTTAACCTCATCCTTTATCAGCTTTCCATCCTCCCATACCCTCTCCTGAACCTTATGGCATTTTGTCTTTGCATCGAAATCAACCGGATCAGCGCGGTAGATGCCGCGTCCGTCTGTTGTTCTGTACTCCACCGGCTTCCCTGCTTCAACCGCCTCCTGCGACGCTCGCATAGAGACATCGGTAAGTGTTGCGCCTGCCAAAGCGCCGAGTGTCGCCCCTATAAGAAATCCTCTCCATGAGTTTTTCCTGTCGAGCATCGCTCCCGCAGCTCCGCCGAATGCGCCGCCGATGCCAGCACCCTGCGCATGATACTGCGTACAGCCGGCAGTTAAAACCAGCATCGCCAAGACCATTATCAATGATACGCTCTTTTTCATAACATCCTCCTCTTTATTTATAAGGCCCTTGTTTGTAATCTACAATTGTTTATAACATTTAACAGACAGCAAGCGCAAGCGCTTCAAGCACGCTTGCTTTCGGAAGTTTTAAAATAAATTTTGCTATACTATTTAAAATAAAAAAAGGAGGCGGAACATGTTGAAATTCGTACATAAAAAGATTATCTTTTCGTTCTTGTCAGCCATCATTATCACAGGATTCATATTTACACCATATGCCATGGCCGCAGGGCTTAAAAAAGTGGTCGCTGTATCGAGATTTGAGAACAAGAGTTCATGGTCAGGCCAGTGGAAGCTGGATGACGGGATGACAGATCAATTGACCGATGCCCTTATGCAGAGCGGGCAGTTCGTGGTTCTTGAGAGGGAGACCCTTTCAGACGTTATGGGAGAGCAGGATTTGGCGACAAGCGGAAGGGCGATGAAGTCAAAATCAGCGGCTACCGGCAAGCTCACGAGCGCCCAGATACTGATAAAGGGGGCTATCACTGAATTTGAATCTAAAAGCGGCGGCAGCGGCACGGGCATTGGTTTTGGTGGAGTCAATATAGGCAGCAAAAGCGAAGAGGCTCATGTAGGGCTTATCATACGTCTCATTGATACAACTACCGGAGAGGTGCTGGATTCAAAGCGTGTGGAAGGCACGGCCAAATCAGGCGGTTTTGCGCTGGGATTGAATGTCGGCGGAGTCGGTTTCGGCACTGATGGTTTCAAGAAGATGCCTCTTGGAAAGGCAACGCAGATGGCGATTGACAGCGCAGTGGAGTTTATCGCTTCAAAGCTCAGAACCCTTCCATTTCAGGGAAGCATAATTAAAGTCGCAGACGATACAGTCTATATAAGTGCAGGAGAAAAGACAGGCGCTGCGGCAGGCGATACCTTTACTGTTTATTCTGTCGGAGAAGAGCTTGTGGACCCTGTTACAGGAGAAATGCTCGGCTCTGAAGAAAAAGAGATCGGAAGCGTCAGCATTGTTCAGGTGAAAGAAAAATACTCAACTGCCAAGGCTTCCGGCGATGTAAAAGCCATGAAGGCAGGGGATATTATCAGGGCTAAATAATGCAGACATTGTTCAAAAATTTATTTAACTCGATGAATTTTTTTAAATTTCTGTATAAGTCTTTGTGTGAAAATATGCACTGGAGCTTTGATTATGACTACGTTAAGGTATCGAAAAATAAATTTTCTCTCAACATCTGCATTATTAATGCTTAAAGATTAAGGAGATTGATATGTTAAAAAAATTGAGCATCTTTATAGCAGGCGCTTTTCTTCTCTTTGCCATTGGCTGTTCTTCCACACTTGAAGGCGTGAACAAAGGCGCGGAAGATGTTGGAGAAGTAGGCGGCAAGGTTCTGAGAGTCCCCGGTTCAGCAAGCAAAGGGGTTGCCGGAGGTCTTGCGGGAGAGCCTGAATCCAATCCTTACGGCAGATAGGATTTTTAACTTGAATTCTTATAGAGCTAATCCTTATGGCTCTCGTATATCTCCTCAAACTGTTTGTGAGTCTCTCTGAACGCCTGCAAAATCTGCGGATCAAAATGTTCAGGCATTGTCCTTCCGTCGCCTTCGGTGATTATTTTAAAAGTCTTTTCATGGTCAAACGGCGGCTTATACGGCCTCCGGCTCCTTAACGCGTCGTACTGGTCCGCAATATTCATCATCCTCCCTTCTATGGGGATCTCCTCGCCTTTAATGCCTTTTGGGTATCCTCCTCCATCCCACCTTTCATGATGCGATAACGCAATTCTTTCAGCCATCTGCAGGATCTTTGACGGCGAGCCGTTAAGGATTCTTCCGCCTATGGCCGCGTGTGTCTTCATCAGCGCGAACTCTTCAGTGTTTAATCTTCCGGGTTTAAGAATGATGTCTGAGGGGATACCAACTTTTCCGATGTCATGCATCGGACTCGCGTAAGAGATTGTCTCGGCATCGGCCTCTGGCCAGCCGATGAGCCGCGCCATGACCGAACAATACATGCCGACCCTTCTTATGTGATGGACTGTTTCTTCATCCTTGTATTCCGCAACCATAGTAAGCCTGTAGATTGTATCTATATAGCTGTCCCTTAGCTCCGCTGTCCTATTTTTAACCTCGGCCTCAAGGATTTCATTATGCCCCTTCAAAAAATCCCCGAATTCCTTGACCTTCAGGAGATTTTTTGCCCTGACCATCATCTCTGAAGAGTCAACAGGCTTCGCAAGGAAATCATTTGCCCCTGCCTCAAGTCCCCTGATCTTTGATTCCATGTCTGCAAGCGCTGTCACCATAACAACAGGGATGTGGCGTGTTGATGGATCTTCCTTCAGTTTTTTGCATGCCTCATACCCGTCCATCTCTGGCATCATGATGTCGAGAAATATCAAATCAGGCGAAAATGTTTTTGTCTTTTCAAGAGCTTCGAGGCCGTTTCGTGCTGTCTCAAAGTCATAGCCGTAATTTCTAAGTATGGCAGTCATGAGCCTTATGTTCTTCTCTTCATCGTCAACTATGAGGATCTTCGGTTTTCTGATATTCTCTGTCATATGGTCTCTCCTGACTGTTTTACGATATATTTTCTAATCACGCCTACAAGCTCAACAGCGCTTATCGGTTTTGCAATATAGCCGTTAAACCCTTCTTCAATAATCCTCTCCATGTCCCCTTTCATTGCATAGGACGTGAGGGCGATCACCGGTATATGCCTTGTTGATTCGTCAGACCTAAGGATCTTCAACGCTGATATACCGTCCATTACCGGCATCTGTATATCCATAAAGATCAGATGAGGGGCGTGCTCTTTTGACTTAAAAACCCCTTCTTTCCCGTTCGCTGCTTCGATGACTTCACAGCCGTTATGTTGAAGAATCACCCTGAGGAGTTTAAGATTCTTTTCGTTATCGTCAACAACAAGCACCTTTGTCATCTCTATATCAGTCCCACCTTCTTTAATTCCCTCAAAAGCGTATCTCTTTCGATCGGCTTGGGGATAAATCCGTCAACGATCAATTCATGCTCCTCTATAGCCTTGTGCCAGTCATGAAATGCGCTTGTCGCTATGATAGGTATATCTTTTGTCTCCGTATATTCCTTCAGCTTCTTTGAAAGCTCAAATCCCGTGAGGTACGGCATCGCCACATCAGTAATTACAAGGTCGAAATACGGGTCCCCCGCGAGTATCTCCACAGCCTCCTCGCCGTTGTTTGCCATTACTACTTCATAGCCCATAGAGGTTAAATTTATCTCGAAGATACGCCTACTTCTGCTGTCGTCATCAACAATTAGAACACGTTTTCTGTCATCCATTTATCTTCTCCCTTCTCGTCGGTATCGCAAACACAAACCTGCTTCCTTTTCCGGCCTCGCTCTCAGCCCATATCCTTCCGCCGTGAAGGTCCACGAAATTTTTGCAGAGGCTGAGGCCAAGCCCCGCACCTTCATATCTCTTTGTGAGCGTTTGTTCGAGTTGCTGAAAAGGCTGGAAGAGTTTTCCCATGTCTTCAGGGGCAATGCCGATGCCTGTATCAGCTACGCTGATAACGATGGATGAAGGACGATCACTCGCTTCGCTCGCTAAGACGATGGACGCTTTTTCGTCCTTCGTCTCTCTTCCCTCATCTCTCGTCAAGCGTGCTTGCACGCGCACGCTTCCCCCGTCCGGCGTGAACTTTAAGGCGTTGCCAATGAGATGATGGATAACATTCTGTATCTTTACCATGTCAGCAAATATCATGCACTCTTCAAATTCAGTTTCCTGGCTTATTTTTATGTTGTGCTTTATCGCCCTTTCAGTGAATACGGCAAGAGATGACTTTATGAGATCACTGATATCGAATTCTGTTATGGCGAGTTTTGCCATGCCGTAATCAATCCCGGAGACTTCGATAACATTATTTATGTGGCGAAGCAGATGCTTCCCGCTCTCCCATATGTCCTTGAGGTATTCTTTCTGCTCATCCGTAACAGGTCCCGCCATCCCATCTTTTATGACCTCCGAAAATCCTATGATTGCGTTCAGCGGTGTTCGCAGCTCATGGGACATATTGGCAAGAAATTCAGACTTCGCCCTGTTTGCAGCCTCAGCCTGTATCGTCTTCTTTTCAAGCTCTGTAGTCCGTTCCTTTACTCTTTCTTCAAGCTCCTCATTGGCCTTCTTTAACTCTAATTCCATCTCCTTTCGTTCAGTAATGTCTCGGACAACCACAGCAGCGCCGGCAATAATTCCTTTTATGTCACGGAACGGATAGTACTCCACATCCATGTATCTGCGCCCCAATGCAGGGAAATTAAACCATTCCTCATAATTGACAGTCTCGCCGCCAAAACATCTGTCAAGCCGCTTCTTCACAAATTCCTCAAACACCTCCTTGGTCAGAAGATCAGCAACAGAATGACCGATAATCTCATCGCGTTTTTTATTGTGCGCCTTAAGATACGTATCATTCACAGCCTGATAAACGTAGTTCCTGTCTATGAACGACATATGCTCGTCTGATGATGAGACTATATGCTCGTATTTCTTCAGCTCTTCCTCCATCTTCTTCCGCTCTGTGATGTCAACATTAAGCGCAAGCACGCCGCTGAATTTCTCCTCTGAATCAAAAAGCGGCCGGGCAGTCCGTTCAACATCAATAAATCTCTTGTCCTTCCGGACCATGCTCACAACCGCCTGTACAGTCCTGCCCTGTCTCAGAAGCGGGAACTTTTCCTGGAAGACTAGTTTTGATTCAGAGGACAGGAACTCAGTTATTTTTTTGCCGATCATCTCAGCACGATCATATCCGAGAAGCTCTGCGTTTTTGATACTGCAGTCAACAACAAAGCCTTCCCTGTCGAGGGCCTCCCCTCCGTAGGGCAGAAGGTCAAAGAGAAGGCGGTACCGCTCTTCGCTCCTCTTCAGCGCCTCCTCTGCCAGTTTGTGTTCGTCAATCTCAGCGTTCAGATCCTTATTTATCCGTGAGACTTCATGAATACGTGACCTTAACGGCCTGAACACAAAAATATAGAGCATCGGGGCCATGACCGCAATCAATATTACGGAATCAAGAATAACCTCGCCAATGAGCGGGAGAGCATGAAAAAATGGAAGGAGAAGCATTATGCCAGCTTCCGCAAAAAAAATACTGATAATAATAATCATCATTAGTCTGAATGGCGAATTCTGATATTTTGACATTTATTTTTTAGACCCCTTCTCTCCTCATGACATATTGCCTTTTATCCCTGCTGCTTAACCCTGCTTCACCGGTATTGTAAAAATAAATTTAGAGCCCTTTCCAACCTCGCTCTCGACCCATATCCTCCCGCCGTGAAGCTCCACGAAATTTTTACAGAGGCTCAGGCCAAGCCCTGTGCCTTCGTATTTTTTAGTGAGCGTTGATTCGATCTGCTGAAAAGGCTGGAAGAGCTTTTCCATGTTCTCAGGGGCAATGCCTATGCCTGTATCAGCTACACTGATAAGGATGGATGAAGGGCGATCGCTCGCTAAGACGATGGACGCTTTTTCGCCCCTCTTCCCTCGTCCTTCGTCTCTCGTCTCTCTTCCCTCATCCCTCGTCAAGAGTGCTTGCACGCGCACGCTTCCCCCGTCCGGCGTGAACTTGAAGGCATTCCCAAGGAGATTGAGAATCACCTGTTTTATCTTCTGCTCATCCGCCATTACTGAGCCTGTATCTTCAGAAACATCCACGCTTAATTTTATGTTGTGCTTTATTGATTTCTCCTTAAAGAATAGCAGGCACGACCTTACGGTTTCTCCAACATGGCATTCGCTCAGTTCAAGCTTCATCTTTCCTGCCTCGACTTTGGAAAGGTCCAAGATATCGTTTATTAATCTCAGAAGATGTTTACCGCTCTCCCATATGTCATTGAGATACTCCTTCTGCTCGTCTGCAACATCGCCTGTCATTCCATCTCTCATAATCTCTGAAAATCCTATGATGGCGTTAAGCGGCGTTCTTAGCTCGTGTGACATGTTGGCGAGGAAGTCTGACTTGGCCCTGTTGGCTGACTCTGCCTGAAGTTTTGCAATTTCAAGTTCTGATGTCCTCTCTTTAACCTTCTCCTCCAGCCCTTCAATAAGGAATCTGTTCTCCAGCAAACTCGCCGCCTGATTTGAGTAGACATTGAGTAATTTCAGCTTTTCAGGCGTGAAGAACCCTAACTCGATGCTGTAAAAACCGATGATGCCGATAAGTTCGCCGTTTGTACTGATAAGCGGCGCTGTCATAAGTGATTTGCACCCCCTGCTAAGCGCCATCTTGCCTCCGCATGGGCCCGGGCATGGGTCCTCAATCAGGTCATTTAAGACCTGAGGAGTCATTGTCTTTACCGCTGCCACAATAGGGCACCTCTCATATAGCGGGTCATCCAGATCAATGTTTAAGCTTGTGAGATAACCGCCCCCGGAATCCGCCTCTGCAACGGGTTTTATTCCGCCGTTCTTCTCAATCAATGCAAGCCATGAAATCTTAAGGCCGAATTTCTTGACAGCTATATAACAGACCGTCTCATAGAAGTTCTCTGTAATTGAAACAGCAGAAGCAAGCATGACATTAGACGCCTCTGCCAATGCCATCACCTCTTCGCTGTGCTTCTTTATCTTTTCTTCCGCTTTCTTGCGTTCGGTTATGTCCTGAATAGTGCCGAAAAGCCGCACAGGTTTTCCTGTTTTATCACGAACGACCTCGCCGTGCTCATGAACCATCCTCACTGTCCCGTCAGGCCGGACAACGCGGCGGTCAAAGTCAAAAGGTGTCCCGTTCTGAACCGCTTCACGCATCTTTTTTTCAACAAGTTCTTTATCATCAGGATGAACGGTCTTCATGAGCGCGTCATAATTCCTGCCAAACTTTCCCCGCTCATAGCCGAATATCCGGTCAACCTCTTCGGAGCAGTAAGCCTTATCACTCGATATGTCCCAGCCCCAGTTGCCGAGTCTCGCAATCCGCTGCGCTTCGCGAAGGCTCGCCTCGCTCTGCCTCAGGGCATTTTCAGCCTGCTTCCACTCGGTTATATCGCGCGCAATGCCTACATGAGAAATAACATTGCCGTTTTCGTCTTTAACAGGCGAGGTTGTCAAAAACACGGGATATTCTGAGCCGTCTTTGCGGATGTTAATAAGCTCTCCCTGCCATCCCCCTTTTAAGGTATCTTCGTATATTTCCTTGCTTATTCCCGCGGGATTCCTCGGCGACAGCAGGATAAATACTTTTTCGCCTATTATCTCGTCCTGTGTATATCCGAGATTCTTTGCCCCCTGAGGGTTGATGTGGATTATCCTCGCGTCAGCGTCTGTAATAATTATCAGGTCCATGCTGCTGTCAAGGGACTGTGCTAACATCGCGACCTGCCTGTGATTAATGGCGTTCTGCAGTGATATCGCGATGATGTCGGCAATGGATCTGCAGAGACTGATCTCTTCATCGGGAAGCTTTATATGAGCCGGCAGATAAAGGCATAAAACGCCGATCACCCTATCCCTTGATTTAAGAGGGAGGTTTATATGCCCGTGTTCTGTCATTTCAGAATATTTTCTTGTGTGCCTCACATCTGTGAAGCAGTCGCCGGAGACGATCTCCCTGCCTGTCTCAGCGGCAATGCCGCAGAGGCAGTCGCCGAATGGAACAGCCGCCTCTGCCTTTGCAAACTCCTCTGTAAAACCCCTGTATGCAATCAGATTAAGTATCTTTTTTTTATTATCCGCTACAAAAATCGCTCCCTTCTTCTCAATCCTTAGATTTTCGAGATTCAGTATCTCATCGAGCGCGGCGTTTGCTATCTCTTCAACCGAAAGGGATCTGCCGACAACCGAAGATATCCTGTTTATGACATCAAGCTCCTTGTTTCTTTCCGAGAGGTTTTCAAAGACAGTATTGATGCTCTCAGCCATTTTATTAAAACTGCCGGCAAACATTCCTATTTCGTCTGTGCTTTTTACATCTGCCCGCGCGTCAAACCTGCCTGCCTGGATCTTCTCTGATGCCTTTTTTAGTCTTGATAAAGGTCTTAATACGCTCCTGCTGACAAAGAAAATTATTAACGCGGCAGACAGGAGAAAGATTGCGAGGACATAAAACCTTAATCTGTCGTATTTATCTATCTCTTTCTTGCTGTGATCAGTGAGAAACTGCGCAATATTATTTATTTCATAGACATATTCGTGGACCCTTAAGTCAACTGGTGAAAGAATTTCCCTTGCCTCATCTTCAGTGGTATCTTCAGAAAGTTCGGATATCTTTAAAAACACTGGCTTAAAGTTTTTAGCCCACTCATCCATCAGGCTGTTAAAGGGGGGTAATATCTCTTCGGAATGATGGCCTAAAGGCCTTATTTCAAGTTCTTCATTCCCATGTTTTATATATGAAACAACTTCATCAAATTCAGCTATCTCATCTTTAAGCGCGGCTTTGGCAGACTCTCTCAATCCCCTGTCTTTTGTTATCTCTCTCTCTGCGATCCTCTGTGAAAGCCACGTCATCTCGAAGATGCGGTATCTGAGGCCGCCTGTAAGGTTGATCCGCGTTGCCTCGCCTTTGATATGGTGGGTAAACCGGTAGCTTGTATAGAAGAGGAGGATGATTAAAATGGATATTACGGCTCCTGCAAAGACGAGCTTTGATCTGATGCTTTTAAAGCTGAAGAGAGTCACGCCGGCCTCCGGTTTGTATTTATAAGAAAATCATATCATAAGAAGGTGGTTTATCAAACAATTACGCGCAGTTCTGATTATTTTTATTATATTCTCAGCAGTTGCATGACGTATATGATGTATATCATATACGTCACTGAAATGAGGTATATCTTTCCCCAAAGAGATTCGCAAAGCCGCTGAGTTGACCGACTACTCTGCAGAAACACGATATCCGGGGCTATTGAATCGGGTGCTGAGAACGACTTTGAAGATGCATTAAAGATTACGGGGATTGTTGTTAGATGGGCAGAGTCTGAATAGATGATGAATATTTAAGAATCTTCACTCCCATTCAATCGTGCCCGGAGGTTTGGAGCTTATATCGAATACCACCCTGTTGACGCCTTTAACTTCATTGATTATCCTGTGTATGCATAGCCGGACTAAGCGACGATGTAAAGTCCGCAACTTCACTCTTTTCCAACAACCTGTTAGAATATACAAAAATGACGGGTTAATTCATGATAGCGACAATATGTAATATATCGGGTATTATTAACAATATAAAGAAGTTATAATACCACTATGACCAAGCAGGAAAAAGTTAATTACTGGATAAAATCAGCGGAAAATGACTGGAAAGTTGCAGGGCATCTTTTTGAAAAGGACGATTATGCTTATGCCCTTTTTTTTGGGCATTTAACTGTTGAGAAACTTCTGAAAGCATTTTTTGTCGCTAAATTTGATGAACCGCCGCCATTTACCCACAGACTCACATATCTTGCGGAAACAGCAGAGTTGAAAATATCTACTGAGCAAATTGAGTTATTGGAAATAATCACTGATTTCAATCTTGAAGCAAGATACCCGGATGAGAAGTTTTCTTTTTACAAAAAGTGCACCAGAGAATTTACAGAATCGAACCTGAGAAAGATCGAGGAGATAAAGGGATGGCTGCTACAGCAATTATAGGAGATTCAGTAGTAAATATTATTAAGAAGTATATTCAGGAATTGAAGAAGAACGGTATTTTGATTCAGGAAGCAATAATCTTCGGTTCATACGCCAAAGGGAATCCCCAAGAAGAAAGTGATATTGATGTCGCTTTGGTTTCGCCTTCATTTACTGGCGACAGATTTGAAGACAGAAGGAAGATAGTTCCTCTTAGAAGAAAGATAGACGGCAGAATTGAACCAATCCCGTTTAAGCCCGACGATTTTGTAAGCGGCGGAAATCTTGTTGATGAGATTAAGAGAACAGGGAAAAGAATAGCAGTTTAAGCACATAAAACCTTCATCTCATTGTCCCTTGCCTTTGTCGCTCCGATATTGAAGATTGCTACTCCCACTCGATCGTGCCGGGAGGTTTGGAGCTTATATCGAATACGACCCTGTTGACGCCTTTAACTTCATTGATTATCCTGTTTGAGATTATCCCAAGCACATCATAAGGCAGCTTTGACCAGTCAGCGGTCATCCCGTCAAGGCTGTTTACAGCCCTGACTGCAATGACATTCTCGTAAGTCCTCTCATCGCCCATGACACCTACGGTCTTTATAGGCAGAAGGACTGCAAATGCCTGCCAGATATTGTTATAGAGCCCGGCCTTCTTTATCTCCTCTATAACTATGGCGTCTGCTTTCCTGAGTATATCGCACCTTTCCCGTGTGACTTCCCCGATAACCCTTATCGCAAGTCCGGGGCCGGGGAAGGGATGACGGTTGAGTATCTCATCAGGCATTCCAAGCTCTCTTCCAAGAGCCCTCACTTCATCTTTAAATAGCTCGCGCAGCGGCTCCACAAGCTGAAGCTTCATATTATCGAGAAGTCCTCCGACATTATGATGGCTCTTTATTATTGCTGAGGGCCCTTTGAATGAGGTGCTTTCAATAACATCAGGATATAATGTGCCCTGCGCAAGAAATTTCACGCCTTTGATCTTCTTTGCCTGAGCCTCAAAGACCCTGATGAATTCATTGCCGATTATCTTTCTCTTCTTTTCAGGGTCACTGACTCCTTCGAGTTTTCCAAGGAACCTCTTTGATTCATCAACGCAGATTATGTTCATGCGAAAGTGCTTCTTAAGTGTCTTTTCAACTTTTACTGCCTCTCCGGTCCTCAGAACGCCGTTATCAACAAAGATGCAGGTGAGCTGCTTCTTTACCGCCTTATTGATCAGGACTGCCGTAACTGCCGAATCTACCCCGCCGCTTATCGCGCAGACGACCTTGCTTCCGCCGACCTTCTTCTTTATATCTCTTGTCGCAGACTCAATAAAGGATTCCATTGTCCATCCGGCTCTGCATTTGCATACATTGAAGATGAAGTTCTTCAGCATCTCCTTGCCGTATTCGGTATGAATAACCTCGGGATGAAACTGGAATGCAAAGAAGCTCCTCTTCTTGTCAGCCATAGCTGCAACCGGGGAATTGTCTGTGCATGCAATCGGCTCAAAGCCGGAAGGCCTGCGCAATATCCTGTCGCCGTGGCTCATCCAGACGACCTTGTTCTGAGGAATGCCTTTAAAAATATCTTTTTTGTCATCAATACGAAGGACAGCCCTTCCATACTCGCGTTTAGTGCTCCTGGCAACCTTTCCGCCGAAGACATATGCCATTAACTGCATTCCGTAACATATACCAAGAACAGGAACGCCCAGATCAAAGATCCTCTTGTCAGGAAGAGGGGCATTCTTTTCATAGACGCTTGAGGGGCCGCCTGAGAGGATTATCCCTTTGGGCGAAAAAGCCTTGATGCTGTCAAACGGGGCATTATACGGAAGTATCTCGGAGTAGACATGATTCTCCCTTATGCGCCTTGCTATAAGCTGCGTATACTGAGAACCGAAATCCAGGACTAATACATTCTCTTCATGCATATCGTTATTCCTAAAATGCAACTATAAGTAATGCAGGCGTTGTGAAAAAAATTTACCATCGATACCTTAGACGCAATTTTCACTAATGAATGCGTATAATCTTTGGTAATTATAAAACATTTGGCACCAAATTATACTGGTGTCAATGGATATAAAAACATTCGAGTCCCTATGTAAAACCGAGAACAAAGCGCGTCTTTTTTTCAAGAAAAAGTGCTGGAAAAAACGCAA
>JBFLVX010000024.1:0-20636 GCA_040758255.1 Nitrospirota bacterium | reverse complement strand
GAGAAGATGAACGGAATTGACGCTGCCGGCAAGATACATTCTCACTTCAATATCCCGGTGATATATCTTACCGCTTATGCTGACGAGAAGATGCTGGAGAGGGCGAAAGCAACGGAACCCTTTGGATATATTATCAAGCCGTTTAACGATAGAGAGTTGCACAGCTCTATTGAAATGGCTCTCTATAAGAGCGGGATGGAGAAAAAGTTGAGAGAGAGCAGGGAGTGGCTGTCCGTAACGCTCAGGAGTATCGGCGATGCGGTAATTGCCACCGATCTGGAAGGCAAAATTATATTTATGAATTATGTTGCTGAGAAACTGACCGGCTGGAACGAAAAAGAGGCTTTGGGAAGAACAACCGCAGAGGTCTTCAATATTGTAGATGAGAAGACCGGGGAAAAGGTGGATGACCCCGTAAAAAAGGTATTAAGAGAAGGACTGGTAGTCGGCCTGGGCAACCATACGGTATTGATCTGCAGGGATGGCACAAGGTTTTCGATTGACGACAGCGGCTCGCCCATAAAGGATGAAAAAGGCAATATCTTCGGTGTTGTTATGGTATTCAAGGACGTAACGGAGGCCAGAAGGGCAGAGGAATTGATCTTTATGTCCAAGCTGGATTGGGAGGACACTTTTAATACGATCACAGATATGATCACCGTCCATGATAAAGATTTTAATATAATCAGGGCAAACGACGCTGCGAAAAAGATGCTGAAGCTGCCGGTTTTAGAAACTGACAAAGCAAAATGTTTTAAGTTTTACCATGGCACAGACAGCCCTCCGCAAAGATGTCCAAGCTGCCAATGCCTTCAAACAGGTAAGGCTGCCACCTTTGAGGCGTTCGAACCTCATTTAAATATGTTTATCGAGATAAGAGCGATACCGAGATTTGACAGCAATCATCAGCTTTCCGGATTAATCCACGTTGTCAGGGATATATCCGAACGCAAGCGCACGGAAAAAGAAGTGAGCCGTCTCTATGAGAATATCAAAATCGAGGCGGAGACATCAAAGTCCCTGCTGCAGATGGTTGAGGTCTTGAATGCCAGCCTCGATGAGAGAGAACTCATCAGAAATGTTATAAATATCGCCCCTAAATATTTAAAATTCGACAGGACGAGTTTTTTTCTCTATAGCGAAGACCTGAAGAGTTTTATATTCTCCGGCGGCTACGGCCTGAGCCAGTTTGAAGAGAGCGCGGTTTTGGGGATGACATTCAAGAGCGGCGATTTCGCGGCGGTTGACAGGATTCTTAACGGAATAACCGTGATTATAAATAATGCGCATGAAAGCGAGCTTTTAACAAAAGAGCTCGTAAACCTGTTTACCATAGGCAGCGCCGTGATAATTCCTATTTCCTTCAGAGGAAAAGTAATTGGCGCGGTATACGGCGATTACAAAACAGTCCGGCCGATAGAATCCAAAGATATTTCGCTCTTGAAAGGGCTTGCCGAAGGGATGGCTATAGCCCTGCAAAACAGCAGGCTTTACAGGGAATCGGTTGAAAGGCTGATGGATCTGTCACAAAAGATTCAGACAATAGACGCCATGTCCAAGCTCGACAGGGAAATTTTATCTACTCTCGACAGAAAAGCTATTTTAAGGACAGCCACTTCCCTTATCAGCAGGATAATCCCATGCGAAAGAGCAGCAGTTCTTCTCAAAGACGGCGATAAGTGCACGGTAATCTCGGAATGGGGAATCGGCGTATTTTCGGACAAGGCATATTGCTGTACTCAACATATGGGGGTTATTGAAATGTCACGGAGCCCCATGTATATATCAGACCTCTCAGAGGGCGGCAAGGACTGTGCATACCATAACGAGCTGCATAACGCCGGCATTAAGTCATCCGTATTAATTCCTTTAATCAGCAAAGGCAGCATGATCGGGATGCTTGAGGTGGGATCAACAGAACAAGGGAGGCTGACCCCTTTGCATCTTTCCACGGCAGAGAGGGTCGCATCCCAGATTACAGTAGCGCTCGAGAACGCAAGGCTTTATGAGGACCTTGAAGGCTTGCTTATTAATACTATAGCCTCTCTTGCCTCTGCAATTGATGCCAAATCTCCATGGACAAAAGGACATTCAGAGAGAGTTACGGGATATGCGATTGAGATTGCCAGAGAAATGGGGATGAAGGAGAAGGATATAGAGCATATCAGGCTTTGCGGCCTGCTGCACGACATCGGGAAGATCGGAACATACGATATTATCCTCGACAAGCCTGAACAACTCTCTGACCAGGAATTTGAACTCGTCAAAAAACACCCTGAAAAAGGCGCGGAGATAATCGAACCCATAAAACAACTAAAAGGGCTTATTAAGGGAATCCTGTATCATCACGAAAGATATGACGGAAAAGGCTACCCTGACGGACTCAGAAGCGAAGATATCCCTTTATGTGCAAGGATACTTACGGTTGCGGATTCATTCGACTCAATGACATCAGACAGGCCGTACAGACTTTCTCCCGGCAAGGAGCATGCAATTAACGAACTTAAACGCTGTGCGGGAACGCAATTTGATCCGAAGGTTGTAGAATCGTTTCTGAAAGTCCTGACAAGAGCACAAGAGTAAACCACTTCATTGAACATCATGTCCAAAGTACGCGATAATCCACTGCCGGTTAAGATATTTGTCGGGATGGTTTCAAGTGATGCCGCGCTTTTTGAAGAAGTCGGCGTAAAGCTCAAAGAGATGTTAGGTGATTCAGACCTGATAAGCCCTGCATGGAAGTGGGATCATACGAATTATTATTTAAAAGAGATGGGCGTAGACCTGAAGAGGCAGTTTATCTTCTTTAAGCGGCTGGCAGATCCCGGCATTATGCCTGATCTGAAACTCAAGACGATTGATATCGAGAATAAGTACCTTAACTCATACGGCGGCAGGAAGATCAACCTTGATCCCGGCTATCTCGATTCTGCGAGGGTTCTCCTTGTTTCAGGCAAAGATTTCTCCCACAGGGTCTATATCGGTAAAGGAATATATGGAGAGGTGACGCTTGTCTATTTAGGGAATGATTATCAGATACTGCCCTACACATATCCGGACTTCAAGTTCAAGGAATATCAAGACCTCTTTAAGAAAGCCCGCAGATTATATCAATCGGAATTGGAAAGCCTGAAGAGCAATAATATTGCTTAAATCGGCATTAACCCGAAGAATGCATCTTTGGGGTTAAACCACAACCAGATTGTCCCTGTGAATCACTTCGTCGGAATATTTATATCCCAATATCTTCTCTATCTCGGATGTCTTCTTGCCGATTATACGCTCAAGCTCTTCTGAAGAGTAATTAGTAAGCCCTTTGGCGATTTTCTTCCCCTCTTTATTAACGCACCTCACATAATCACCTACTTCAAATTCGCCTTCTATTTTGAGGATGCCGGATGGCAGAAGGCTTTTGCCCTGAGTCGTCAACGCATTCACAGCTCCGTCATCAAGATAGATCACGCCCTTTGATTTCACCCCGTAAGCGATCCAGCCTTTCCTGGATGAAAGACGCTGCACATTTGGATGGAAGTATGTCCCGGCTTTTCCCCCCTGAACAAGACTTGCAAGAAGCCCGCTCTTTTTACCGCTCATAATTACAACAGGGATGCCGTGACTGTTCGCCTGTTTCGCGGCAAGTATTTTTGAATACATGCCTCCTGTGCCGACCGCGCTGCCAGCGCTGCCAGCGCTCTTTTCAATAGCTGAGGTTATCTCATCAACATGCCGTATTAGCTCGGCGTCTTTGTGCGAAGGCTCTTTAGTATATAGGCCGTCAACATCGGAAAGGATGACAAGCATATCAGCCTCAATAAGGCTCGCCACGAGCGCGGCAAGCATGTCATTGTCACCGAATTTTATCTCATCAACAACTACTGGATCGTTTTCATTGATCACAGGGATTACATCGTAACTCAGAAGTGTAAAAAGTGTGTTCTTGGCATTTATATATCTCTGCCGGTTCGCAATATCGTCTTTTGTCAGCAGCACCTGCGCGACTTTCTTATTAAAACCGGCAAAGTTCTCCTCATACGCCCACATCAGGCTTGACTGGCCGATTGCGGCGGCAGCCTGCTTGAGCCTGATATCTTTGGGTTTCTCTTTCAATCCGAGCTTCTTAAGTCCTGCTGCCACTGCGCCGGAGGAGACTATGACCACTTTGTGCCCAAGGTCAACAACATCCGCAATATCTTTTGTAAGCGCGTGAAGCCGCTCCATATTCAGCCCCTTCTCCGCAGAGGCGAGTATGTTGCTGCCTATTTTTACTACCAATTTCATGATTGATATTCTCTCTTGAATTTCTCAACCTTCTCGCCGAGGTACGCCCTTAACTCTTTCAGTCCCTCTCCGGTCACAGCGCATAACGGGAAGAAATCATAGTTCTTATCTTTACAGTATTGCGCGAGCTTGTCAAGCCTCTCTCCACTGCCTTTGATGTCAAGCTTGGTGCCGGCAACAGCGAGCGGTTTTTTCATTAATTCAGGACTGTATAGTTCAAGCTCCCTGTTTATCTTTTCAAGGTTCTCAACCGGGTCGCCTTCTGCCATATCTGAAATATCTACAAGATGAAGAAGGATTGACGTTCTCTCCACATGGCGCAGGAACTGAAAACCGAGCCCTGTCCCGTTATGCGCACCCTCGATAAGCCCCGGGATATCAGCGATGACAAAGCTGCTGAATTCACCATACTTTACCACCCCAAGGGACGGCGTAAGAGTTGTAAAGGGATAATCCGCGATCTTCGGCTTTGCAGAAGAGACAGAAGAAATCAGAGTTGACTTGCCTGCGTTTGGAAGACCGACCAACCCGACATCGGCAAGGAGTTTCAGTTCCAGAATTAATACTGCCTCTTCCCCAGGCTCTCCAGGCTGTGCAAATTTAGGGGCCTGCATTGTAGAACTTTTAAATCTTGCGTTGCCGAGTCCTCCTCTGCCTCCCTTTACCGCCATAAATTCCTGCCCCTCGGTTATAAGGTCACACAGAACCTCATCGCTTTCCACGTCCCTTACAATGGTGCCGACCGGCACAGGAATGATTAAATCCCCGCCATCTTTGCCGTGCATATTACTGCCCATGCCGTGCTCTCCTTTTTCAGCCCTGTATTGCTGCTGGTACCTGATATCAAGGAGCGTGGTAATATCCCTTGAGGCTTTCAGGATAATATCTCCTCCCCTTCCTCCGTCACCGCCATTAGGCCCTCCCCTGGGAATGTACTTCTCCCTCCGGAAGCTTACACAGCCCCTTCCTCCATCACCTGCCTTAAGAGATACTTTTACCTGATCAATGAATTTCATTTATTAATAATACAATATTAAGATTTTTATCCGCAGATTTCACAGATTGCTAAGATTAATACTTATTTCTCTAAATCTGTGTCATCTGCATAATCTGTGGATGATTTTTACCAAATAAAAAAGGCGGGTAAAACCCGCCTATAATTGCCGCAAAAAATGTTTCGATTCGGTGCGCTCTAAGCTTGAGCCTCAGGATAAACGCTTATCTGCTGTTTTGTCTTGCTTTTGCGCTCAAAAGTAACGACTCCGCTGACTTTGGCAAAAAGGGTGTCATCACTCCCCTTGCCGACATTCAGGCCTGGATGAAACTTTGTGCCCCTCTGCCTGACAAGTATATTGCCCGCAAGGACAGATTGTCCGCCGAATCTCTTTACGCCAAGACGCTGTGATGCGCTGTCGCGGCCGTTTCTTGTGCTTCCAACACCTTTTTTATGAGCCATTTCTCTATTTCCTCCGAAACTTAGTTTGCCTTTATGCTCTTAATTTTTACAGTGGTAAATTCCTGTCTATGTCCTCTGAGTTTTCTGAAACCCTTCCTCAGTTTCTGCCTAAAGACAAGGATCTTCTTCTCTCGTCCGTCCCCCACAACATCTGCCGTCACCTTTGCAGATGTAAGTATAGGGTTGCCGAAAACGCTCTTTTCTCCATTATGGATCATCAGTACTTTATCAAAAGTAACGCTATCTTTATCTTCAATCTTCTCGATCTTTAATGTGTCTCCCTCAGACACCCTGTACTGCTTGCCGCCTGTTTCAATAACAGCATAGCAATCAGGACAACCACCAATTTCTGGCATATCAGATACCTCCCTAATTAGAATAGGGACTATTTTTACATATTAAGACAGATAAAGTCAATTTAAGCCTAATCACGGGTTACTTACGGATTTTGATTGATAATATTGTAGTACATGTCCCTCTGGGCGGGTTTGAAGCCCGATGCTTTTATGGCAGTTACAATATCTTCCGTAGAAACCCTGTATTTCACTCCTGCGGCGGCAACGACATTCTCTTCAATCATTGTAGAGCCGAAGTCATTGGCCCCAAATCTTAAAGCCACCTGCGCCATCTTTAGACCCTGCGTAACCCATGAAGCCTGAATATTAGGGACATTGTCGAGATAAATCCTCGAAAGCGCAAGCACCCGAAGATAGTCTACCGCGGTCGCAGTTTGAAGTTCAGAGTTCGGAGTTTGGAGTTTAGAGTTTTTTGCTGACCCCTGACCCCTGACCCCTGACCCCCGATTTAATTCCGTATTCCCCGGTTGAAAGCTCCATGGTATAAACGCTGTAAAGCCGTTCGTCTTATCCTGAAGCCTTCGCACCGCATCAAGGTGTTCAATGATGTCTTCCGGCTCTTCAACGCTGCCAAACATCATCGTCGCGGTCGTCTTCATGCCGATACGGTGCGCCTGCTCCATGACCTCAAGCCATCTGGCTTTGCCAATCTTCTTCGGGCTTATCTGCTCCCTTATCCTGTCCGATAGGATCTCCGCGCCTCCTCCGGGGATGGAATCAAGCCCTGCTTCATTCAGGATCCGCAATGCTTGTTTTATCGAAAGACCGGCTTTGTCAGCCATGTGACAAACTTCAGGCGGTGAGAAACCATGAATGTGAATTGGGAATCTCTCTTTAATGCTCTTCAGCAGGTCAACATAATAATCAATATCGAGTTTAGGATGAAGTCCGCCCTGTATCAGTATCTGTGTCCCGCCTAACGAGATAGTCTCCTTTACCTTATTGAAAAGTTTTCGTCTGTTTAATACATACGCTTCAGGGTCGTCTTCACTTCTATAGAAAGCGCAGAACTTGCACTTGTTGATACAGACGTTTGTGTAATTGATATTACGGTCAATGATGAATGAGACGATCCCTTCAGGATGAAGCTTCTTCCTTGCATTGTCAGCCATCTGTCCGAGACCTAAAATGTCCGCAGATTTGAGCAGTGTTAAAGCTTCTTTTTTAGCTAATCGTTTCATTTCACCGCCCTGTAAAACGAATCCCTCTCCACCGGAACTTTTCCAGCCTTTTCAATCAGGTTTACTAACTGCGCGCGCGTCAGCGCGTTTGCGGAGAGAGCGCCTGCGGAGTGCGTGATCTTTTCTTCAACGATCGTGCCGTCAAGGTCATCCGCGCCGAACATAAGCGCAAGCTGTGCTATCTTCTCGCCTAACATTATCCAGTAGGCTTTTATGTGCTGGAAATTATCAAGAAAGAGTCTTGAGATAGCGATGGTCTTAAGGTCGTCAATACCTGATGTATAACTTGCGCCTTCAATTTTTGTATTCAAGGGGTGAAAAGCGAGCGGGATAAATGCCTGAAATCCGCCGGTTTTGTCCTGAAGCTCCCGGAGCTTCATCATGTGCTCAACCCTGTGCTTAAATGTTTCAAGATGACCATAGAGCATGGTGGCGTTAGTCTTGATCCCGGCATTATGAGCAGCTTCCATTATTTTAAGCCATCTCTTGCCGGGGATCTTCTCAGGACAGATCCTATTTCTCACCCGTGCGTCAAATATCTCTGCGCCGCCGCCCGGCATCGAATCAAGTCCTGCATCTCTTAATTCGCTCAAGGTATCAGCAAGAGATAGTCCGCTTATCTTGGAAAAATAATCTATCTCAACAGCGGTGAATGCTTTTATATGAATATGCGGGAGCGCTTTCTTGATCTGCCATAACATCTTCAGATAAAAATCAAACGGCCAATCAGGATGCAGACCGCCGACAATATGGACTTCGCTGAAACCCTCTGTGCCTTTGTGCCTCTGTGCCTTTGTGCCTAATTTATTAATAATCTCTTTGATGCTCAGTTCATATGCGCCCTTTTCGCCTTTTGAACGGCTGAAGGCACAGAATTTACAACGATTTACACAGATATTCGTCGGGTTTATATGGCGGTTTTGGATAAAGTACGCGTTCTTCCCGTTCTTCTTTTCGGCAATGATATTGGCAAGCCTGCCGATGGTGAAGATGTCATCGCTCCAAAAAAGTAAAAGGGCATCGTCTGTGCTTAAACGATGCCCTGATAATACCTTTCGCTCGATTTTATTAATACCCACGTCTCATAGCTTCCAGTCTTGCCACCCTCTCCTCCATGGGGGGATGAGTGCTGAAAAGGTTCGCAAATCCCTTGCCTGAGAGAGGACTGACAATGAACATGTGGGCAGTGGCAGGCGTTGCCTCCATTGGTATCTGCTTTGACGCGGCATCTAATTTCTTGAGCGCGTTTGCGAGATAAAGCGGGTTACCGGCTATCTTTGCGCCTCCTTCATCAGCAACGTATTCTCTTGAGCGCGATATCGCCATCTGCACAAGCATCGCGGCTATAGGAGCAACGATCATCATCACGATGCCGGCTATGGGATTCCCTCTCTCGTCATCATCCCTGCCGCCGAATATCATGGCCCATTGCGCCATGTGCGCAAGGTAACTTATGGCTCCTGCGATGGTTGCCGCTATTGTTCCTATCAGGATATCACGATGCTTTACATGCGCAAGTTCGTGTCCTATGACACCTTCAAGCTCTTCAAAGCTGAGGATCCTCATTATCCCTGTTGTCACTGCAACCGCCGCATGATCCGGGTTTCTGCCTGTTGCAAAGGCGTTGGGCTGGGGCTGGTTGATGATATAGACCTTCGGCATCGGTATCTCCGCCTTATGCGCAAGCCTCCTTACCATTGAGAAGAGTTCCGGTGATTCAGCCTCGGTTGTCTCCTTGGCCTTGTACATCTTAAGCACTATCTTGTCGCTGAACCAGTAGGTAAAGGCATTCATACCAAAGGCAAATATGAGCGCCATTGTCATGCCGCTCCTGCCGCCCAGGTATGCGCCTCCGTAAACAAGTATCAGTGTAAGCCCTGTCATCAGGACTGCTGTTTTAAGCATATTCATCTGTTTTTGTTGCCTCCGTTTTTTTAAGTCGTATATATATTTTACTTAAGATTCTTTGATAAAAGCAATAAATCGGCGTGATTCGCGTTGACTTACTGCTGAGTTATCTTTAAACTTATTAATCATGAAAAACGAAGTTATTAATGCAATCAGAAAAGCCCTCGAAAGCCTTAATCTGGAGAATATTCCCAATATAGAAGTAGAGATCCCAAAGGATGAATCCCACGGAGATGTCGCGACCACTATCGCCATGAATCTGGCAAAGCCGCTTAAGAAGGCGCCGAGAAAGATCGCGGAAGATATCCTCATAAAGATAAAGGAGTCTCCCGGCCCTTTTGAAAAGATAGAGATAGCAGGTCCCGGGTTCATCAATTTCACCTATAAAAAAGAGTATTACTTAAAGAGGCTCAAAGAGCTTCTGAAAAAAGGGCATGAATTCTTCAGGACAGACATCGGCAAGGGGAAAAAGGTTCAGATAGAGTATGTGAGCGCCAACCCAACCGGGCCACTTCATATCGGTCACGGAAGGGGCGCGGCTGTGGGCAATGCGCTGTGCAATCTCCTCTCATCCGCAGGTTATGACGTTGAAAGAGAATTTTATGTGAATGACGCTGGAATGCAGGTGAAGCTTCTCGGCCTTTCAGTCTACACAATCTACCAGCAGATGTTAGGAAATAACATGCCATTTCCTGAGAAGGGTTACAAAGGCGATTATGTCAAGGATATATCAGGAGAGATTAATGATAAGGCAGGCAATAAGTATCTTAATGTACCATTTGAAGAATGCGAAGAAGTCTTTACCGGATTTGCCTATAAAAAGATGCTTGCAAATATATCACACGACCTCAGGGACTTCGGAATAGGGTTCGACAGATGGCAGAGCGAGAAGGAACTCTATGATAAAGGCGCTGTGAAAGATGCGTTAGATCGCCTGAAGGAGAAAGGACTTTCGTATGAAAAGGACGGCGCTCTCTGGTTCAGATCAACTGATTTCGGCGATGACAAGGACAGGGTGGTTGTGAAGAAAGACGGTGAGTTCACATATTTCGCCTCAGATATCGCGTATCACAAAGAGAAGCTCGACAGGGGGTTTGAGACAATAATAGATATATGGGGAGCTGACCATCACGGATACATTCCGAGGATAAGGTCTGTCTTAAGGGCGTTCGGCCTGCCCGAGGAGAATTTCAAGGTCATACTTGTTCAGATCGTCTCTCTCTTAAGAGAAGGCCAGCCCGTGCAGATGTCAAAGAGGTCGGGTGAATTTATAACGCTCCGCGAGGTGATGGATGAGGTTGGCGCGGATATCGCTAAATTCATCTTCCTTACAAGGCGCTCTGACAGCCATCTTGATTTCGACATCGAGACAGCAAAGAGGGAGTCCTCTGAAAATCCTGTCTTCTATGTCCAGTATGCATTTGCAAGAATATCAAGCATATTTAAGCAAGCTGTAGAGAGAGGGGCTCAGGGGTTTGAGAATGTAAAGGCGGCAGAGATTGACCTCTCTGTTTTAAGCGAAGATGACGAGGTATCATTGATAAAGAAACTGCTTCACTACCCGATGATATTTGAAGGGGCTGTATTGGCATATGAGCCGCACAGGATAACCTTCTATCTTCAGGAGCTTGCGAGGCTCTTTCACTCATATTACAATAAACACAGGGTGCTTTCAGATGATGATAAGCTGACTGTCGCAAGACTTTATCTCTGCAAAGCAGTCCAAATTGTGCTTGAAGAGGGACTGAATATTCTTGGGGTAAAGGCCCCGGAAAGGATGTGAGTATGGAATATATAATCGCATTGATAATCCACGTTCTCTCCATTGTTGTATGGATTGGCGGGGTGGCTTTTGTAACGATGATAGTCTTCCCTATGATACAGAGGACCCAAAGCTCCCTTGAGCAGGTCATGTTATTTCAGGGGATAGAGCACAGATTCTCAAAGATCGCCAAGGTCATGGTTATAGTAGCGGGACTCTCCGGACTCTATCTTATAAAACTTAAAGGCCTGAGTACGGGCGCATGGATAATGATAACAGTCTGGACAGTTTATGCATCCCTCCTCTTCTTCCTCGAGAAGATGATCTTCAAAAGATTATTTTCTAAACCCTCAGGTGAATCACTTGATACTAAAGAGGTCTTCTTCAGGCTTCAGGTCTTTCACTGGGTCGTGCTGGCGCTCAGCTTCATGGCCGTTGGAGCCGGGATAATTGCGGGGCATTATTAGACATAAAACTGATTATTTGCTAATTAACCTCCACCTCCACTTAAAAACCGTAATCCCCGTATAAAAGGCAAGCGTCCAGTAGCCGTTGCCGATGAGCAGACTTACCATAAGATCGGTACAGTCGTTCCGACAAGTGCGGAAAGACTGCTGGTAATTATAACCTAACGGAGATATGGAGAACTCCAGCCGACTTTTTGCGAGGTCTCAAATTACCTTTACCCATCCCCTTTATTCTGCTAAAATTGTTTTATGAAGCCGGGCACTCTCAGCAAAAGACTTCCTCTTATGCAGGAAGCAGACCTCGACGGGAAGATCGTTCTTGTCAGGTTTGATCATAATGTGGTAAAGAAAGGAGTTATAAGAGACCCCTACAGAATAGACCGGACTATCGGCACCCTTTACAACATTGTGGAGCGCGGGGGAAGGCCTATCCTTATGACACATGTCGGAAGGCCGAGAGATAAAAAGACTGGCAAGATCACATGCGAACCCGGCAATTCTGTAAAGCCGGTCGTTGAATATTTGGAGCAGAAGCTTCATGCTAATCTATACGTTCCAGAATTTAATATACAGAGCGATGACGGTATAGCAGGCATAGACGATTCCCTGCACGCTGTTGTCGAGGATTTAAGGAACAGAAAGATCGGCGGGATTTATCTGCCCAATACCAGATGGTTTCACGGCGAAGAAGACGATGGTTTCTACAGGAACAGCTTTGCTGTCCAGCTTGCGGATATTGCGGATGTCTATATCAATGACGCATTTGGTTCGTGGCAGCCGCATGTTTCAACCTATGATGTAACTAAATTTATTCCTTCGTATGCGGGCTTCCTTATGCAGCAGGAGATAGAGAACCTGAACCGTGTCCTAGACCCTGAGAGGCCTTTTCTTGCTGTTGTCGCCGGGGCCAAGTACGACACCAAGATAGGACCTCTTTATGCGATATACAAAAAAGCCGACAGCCTTATACTGGGCGGCATTATTTATAATGCCTATCTCTGTGCAAAGTACGGCATCACTCTAAAGGGCGTGTCAAAAGAGGATGTTGATGCCGCAAAAGAGCTTGTCAGTATGGACAAAGAGGCCGGAAAGATAGCGGAGCTCCCCTTCGTTGTTGAATCTGAGACTATCGAAGGCAAGATAGAAGGCAAATACAGGACTGTTTCAGTGAAGGATTTCAGGGAAGGAGATAAGTATGAATACTTCCTTGATATTGATCCGGAGGCTTTCAAGGACAAGAGGATTTCAGAGACGATACTCAACGCGAAGACTATCTTTGTAAATGCTGTTATGGGATTTACCCCTCACTTCATTCTCGGCTCAAAGGCTTTGGATGAGGCAATTGATGAAAACACCGCAGCGCTGAAGATGTACGGAGGCGGGGACACGCTTCAGGAATTTAAGAACCTCTGCCCGGGGCTTTATCTGTCGGTGCTCGATAACGCAAAGTACTACTTCTTCACAGGCGGAGGAACGGTGCTCACGGCGATTGAAGAGGGGAGTCCTTACGGATTAAAACCGGTTCAGGCGCTTATGGAGAACAAAGAGAGACTTGATAAACTTAAATAATAAGGAGATAAAAAAGTAATGCAGCAACCAATAAAGCTCAACATAGGCGGACTGCCTAAGGCGGGATCGGTTGTTGATCCTGTATGCAAGATGACCATAGACCCAAAGTCTGCGGCAGGCTCATCCGTATACAAAGGCGTGACCTACTATTTCTGCGCTGTAAGCTGCAAGAAGAAGTTTGAAGCTGACCCTGAAGCTTATATAGGTGAAAAGGCAAAAGTGCGGGTAGAGGCTCCGGCGCCGAAAGGGACACAATATACATGTCCGATGGACCCTGAGATCGTGCAGGATAAACCGGGATCTTGTCCTATCTGCGGCATGGCGCTTGAGCCGCTCGTTCCTTTGTTATCCGTGACCAAGACAGAATGGACATGCCCCATGCACCCCGAGGTTGTCAGCGATAAACCCGGTGACTGTCCGAAATGCGGAATGGCGCTTGAACCCCATACCGTAACGGCTGAGGAAGAAGAAAACCCTGAACTTATCAATATGAACAGGCGTTTCTGGGTCAGTCTTGTTTTGTCTCTTCCCTTAGTCCTGATCGCAATGAGACATCTCATACCCGGCATGACTGCCGTTGAGCAGATAGTCCCGCCGGATATTCTCAAGTGGCTTGAATTAATTCTTGCCACACCTGTTGTTCTCTGGGGCGGCTGGCCTTTTTTTGTTCGCGGCTGGCAGTCCCTTGTGACCCGCAACCTCAATATGTTCACTCTGATAGGCATCGGTGTGGGTGTAGCTTATATATACAGCGTTGTTGCTGCGGTTTTTCCTGATATATTCCCTGAATCTTTTCGAGGAAAAGACGGAATGGTGGGGGTCTATTTTGAGGCCGCGGCAGTTATTGTGGCGCTTGTACTGCTCGGTCAGGTGCTTGAATTAAAGGCGCGGAGCAAAACAGGCGCAGCCATTAAAATGCTGCTTGGCCTTGCGCCAAAAACAGCAAGGCGCATAAAAGACGGGGCGGAAGAAGATATTCCTCTCGAGCATGTAAAGATAGATGATATTCTCAGGGTGCGCCCCGGCGAAAAGATTCCTGTGGACGGCATTGTAATTGAAGGCACGAGTTCCGTTGACGAATCAATGGTCTCAGGAGAACCTATCCCGGTTCAAAAACAGAAAGGTGACCGTGTTATCGGCGCAACCGTCAATGGGACCGGCATGGTCATAATGAAGGCTGAGAAGGTCGGCGCGGATACATTGCTTTCGCAGATTGTTCATATGGTTGCTGAGGCGCAGAGAAGCCGCGCGCCCATTCAGAAACTTGCGGACATCGTCGCGGCATATTTTGTTCAGATAGTTATGGCGGCGGCGATCCTCACCTTTGCCGCATGGGCATGGCTGGGGCCTGAGCCGAGAATGGCATACGCGATAATCAACGCGGTAGCGGTCTTGATTATCGCCTGTCCGTGCGCACTCGGACTTGCAACTCCGATGTCAATAATGGTCGCAATGGGCAAGGGAGCGATGGCGGGAGTGCTCTTCAAAAATGCAGAGGCTATAGAGATAATGAAGAAGATTGATACGCTCGTAATGGACAAGACCGGAACGCTTACTGTCGGCAAACCAAAACTTGTACAGGTTATTCCGGCAAACGGGTTTGATGAAAAATCCGTGCTCCATTTCGGCGCGAGCATTGAGCGCGGGAGCGAGCATCCTCTTGCATCAGCAATCGTGAAGGGGGCTGAAGAGAAGGGCATCAGCCTCAGCAATGTTGAGAGCTTTGAATCAGTAACGGGCAAGGGGGTGACGGGTAGCGTAGATGGACACAAAGTAGCGCTTGGCAACCTCAAGCTTCTTGAAGACGCAGGCATTGATCCCGGTGAACTCTCGCAAAAGGCTGAGGCAATGCGCATGGAAGGCCAGACCGTGATGTTTATTGCGATAGACGGGAAAGCAGCCGGTCTTTTATGCGTTGCAGACCCCATAAAAGAAACAACTCCGGAGGCAATTAAGGCGTTGCATAAGGAGAATATCAGGATCGTGATGCTTACGGGCGATAACCGCACCACGGCAGAGGCAGTTTCAAAAAAACTTGCGCTTGATGATGTGATTGCAGGAGTGCTTCCTGATCAGAAGGCCGATATTGTTAAAAAACTGCAGAGTGAAGGGCGGATTGTTGCGATGGCTGGTGATGGCATTAATGATGCGCCTGCTCTTGCGCAGGCTCATGTGGGTGTTGCAATGGGAACAGGCACGGATGTGGCTATGCAAAGCGCAGGGGTAACACTCGTCAAAGGCGATCTCAGAGGTATTATCCGTGCAAGGCGGTTAAGCAGGGCAACTATGAGAAATATAAAGCAGAACCTATTCTGGGCATTTGTTTATAATTCGCTTGGCGTTCCGGTTGCGGCAGGCGTTCTCTATCCATTCTTCGGCATTCTCTTAAGCCCGATAATAGCCGCCGCCGCGATGAGCTTCAGTTCGGTCTCTGTGATAAGTAATGCGTTAAGGTTACGCGGGGTAAGGCTTTGAATTTGTTATGCCCGGTTCATTTGATTGGCTATGGGCATAGACCTACAAAAATAAATACATCGTCATCAGCTTCCGGGTCGAAATTATTTATCTGATATTCTCTTATGTTCTCAGACACTTGCTTCTCTTGTACTAAATATTTTGCCTTTACCGGAAAGCGAACCGATATGGATTTTTCTGGAGCGGCTGCGGTATCGACTTTGAATAGCGCTCTGCCAATCGTGTCTTTCCAAGGGTTGCCAGTCCCATATATATAGGAAGCACTGAGACAATTACTGCTTTCTTGATATTCTGCCTCATAACGTACTCTTGTTACTGTTTTCTTACGGCTTGGAAATAATACACGCTTCACAAGCCAGCGAAAATCCTTAACGAAAAGAGAATCAGATGTATTCTCTTTTATTGCATTAATCAGATCAGGCAGATAAAGGACCCCCTCGACGGATGCCGATTCCGGTTCTTCTGAAAATTGTGTCTTTTTACCATTGACCCATGTTTCAAAACGCAAAAATGGCCGTGTTCCTTTAAAATCACCCCAATAACCGAAACCTCGTTTAGGAAAGCCGACCATTTCTTCTTTTGTTTCGCCCGTATTTAAAAAATGAAATGTGGCATCTACAGTATACGACTTTTTTTCAAGACGAATAGTGATTTCTTCAGTTTCCATTTTGATGGTTTGATTGAAGCCAGAACTTGGCATGGCACCACCCCCAATCAAACGAATTGGCGCATCATTTGCGTAACATCTTTCAGAAATAGAAATTACCAATGAGATTACTAAAAGAGGCACGAACCAGAGCATTAATTTGTATTTTATTATTTTCATATTATTTTGGCCTAACGATATCATTATCCTTAACTGTTTTCTTGTTATCATACCAAAAAGCAACGTATTTGATAAGAAATTTGACAAATTTTTGAGGGCGTGATTATAATTCCTCACATATCCCCATGCAAAACGAAGAACTTATTCATGACTGGATGATCTCTCACCTTGCTCACAGGCTGTCAAGGGATTACACGGATATTAAAACAAACTTCAGGGATGACAGAAGAAACGAATTCAAGGGGCGCTATCCTGATCTTATCCTCGGAAATCACGGGATGGTGCTTGCGATTATGGAAGTTGAGACTGAGAATACTGTAACCCCTGAGAAGGCCGATGAGTGGAAGCTCCTTACAGGGCTTGGGGCAAAGCTGATCATAATGGCGCCAAAGGCGTTAAGAGCCAAGACCCTTGACCTTCTCTGGAAAAAAGGCATAGCTGACAAGGCATCCGTGGGAAGTTATGAGCTTAGCGTAGCCATGCCTTGAAGTGCTACATCAAAAAATCTCCCCACACCCCTCTTTGCCAAAGAGGGGCAGTTTCCCTCACTTTAACAAAGGGAGGATAGGAGGGATTTTATAATTGAATGTCTTCATACTTACGAAATCCTTGCTATCCCTTCAGCATCTCCAGAGCTTTTCTATGCAGTACCTCATTCCCTGAAGCAAGAAGCGTGGTCGAGCGTTTAACATCCGCCGGAACATCATCTATATCTTTTCCGTTGATGTCAGTAATAATGCCTCCTGCTTCTTTTATCAGCAGATAACCGGCTGCAAAATCAAAGCTCCTCGACGGCGCAGGCGTAACAAACATGCTTAAAGCACCCTGAGCGAGGAACGCCATATCAAGCGCAGTGGAGCCGAAGCACCTCACTCTGTTGAATAATGAAAGAAGCGGCAAAATCATGGGGATGTTTATTCTTGGGGTCTGGGCTTCATAGGCTATGACGCTGAAAGAATCATCCTGCTGTGTTCTGACAGGTTTCCCGTTGAAGATGCTTCCTTCACCCTTTATCGCCCAAAACTCATCGCCGCTTATCAGGTTTATCACATAACCGGTTGAGACATCGCCGACAGTATCGCCTTCTATGAGCGCGATCGAGGTTGAAAAGAGCGGTATGCCGCTCACGGCATTCCTGCTGCCGTCTACAGGGTCTACCAAAAGCCTGCGGCCTCCGCCTTTTATCTCTTTTATCCCATACTCTTCCGATACAATAGTGACAGGCTTGCCGAGCTTTTCAACCTCTTCAAAGACTATATCTTCAGCCCTCTTGTCAATCAGATAGGTCTTGTCCCCGCCCGCTCCTTTGCCAAGCGGCTCGCTTCCAAAGAACTTCCAGACAAGAGGGGGAATCTCATCTTTCAGTCGCTTGCCTATTTTTCTTATATCATCAATATTCATTGAAAAATCTCCCCTGACCCCTCTTTGTCAAAGAGGGGCATTCCCGCTTCAATCACAAAAAACAGTTACGCATTACGCGCAGTGAGATATTCATTCACCTTGTCAGGGTTAAAACTCCTAGCCTTCAATACATTATGCATGAAGTTGAATATCTTCCGCCTGTTCGCTCTTGTAACTTTAGGATAAAAGAGCGGGTTTGCGACCACTGCGCCCCTGAAAGCGTAAAACGGCGCAACGATCTTAAGAAGCTCTTTGTCGCCTGTGTTTCTGATATATTCTTTGTAAAATAATTTCAGCGCCTCAAGATAAGGCCCTCGCACATCCCCGTAATGATTTATTGAGAAGAAGATGTAATTTATCGTAAGCGCAGTCACGTCATCCGCCGCGTCACCCCACGGCCCCCTGCTCCTGTCAAGAAGAATGAAATCAACTTGCGAAGTTTGGGCCTTTTTATCTTTTTTACTTCCCACTTCTAACTTCCCACTTCTAACTTCTTTGAACCATATATTCCCCGGATGAAAATCACCGTGAATCTGACAGAGCCTGTTGTGTTTCGGTTTCAGCCGCATCCGCCAGTCAACACACATCTTCTCGATCTCAGCCATCTCTTTATACGCTATAGCGCCATCAGGGTATGTGTCAAAGACACCCATAAGACACTCGCCGTGTCCGATAGTGTCTCTCACTTTTCTCCAGTATAATTGTTTCGATTCTTTCTTGACCGAATGGATCTTGGAAAGATACGATGTCATCGCATCTATCTTCTGAATATCAATCGGATCAAGCCTCTCCTTTTTGGAAAATCCCGCAAGGTCATTGAAGTAATGCCTCCCTTCAGCCCTCTCCATCAAGAGATAATATTCCCTGCCCCCGCCGATGGATTTTATTGAACCGTCTTTAAGCTCCGCGAGTACGTCCACTGCCTTCACATGCTTCGGCAGATTTTTGAATTCATCAAGATCGAGCAGAAATACTCCTGCCCGGTCAGAAGGGTAATCATGCTCCAGCCCTTCAGGGAAGAGCCCCTTTATGACATATTGCTTTATCCCTTCGGGCCTCTTTATCTCTATTAGAAAACCCGCGCCCTGAACGCCCTCGCCGAGCTTGCGGATATTTACCTGCCTGGCATCAACGCCGAAAAGATCTTTGATGTATTGCGTTATGCTCTTTTTATTGATCATGGCATGATCGCTTCCCCCTTTTGCAATGGGGGTAACACACCCCTCACTCCCCTCTTAATAGAGGGGAATTATTTAAGCGATTCTTTTATAAGTTTAGCAGTCTTTATATTTATCCCTTTCAAGGACGCTATGTCATCTATAGTTGCCTTTCTTATTTTATCTATGCTCCCGAAATGTTTCAGAAGCGCAAGCCTCCTTGTCTTTCCAATGCCGGAGATCTTTTCAAGCGGGGATTCGAGAACTCTCTTGGTCCGCAGTTTTTTGTGATAAGTAATTGCAAATCTGTGAACCTCATCGCGTATCTTCTGGAGCAGATGCGTCATGGGCATAAGAGGGTCTAACGGGATCGCATCTCTCCTGCCGGGCAGAAATATCCTGTCCGGCTCATGCCTGCTCTTAATGGTCTTTGACTTGGCGATAGCGGCTATATCAACAGACAGGTCAAACTCTTTCAGCGCGTTCAGCGCGGAGGTTAGCTGTCCCTTCCCGCCGTCAATCAGTATAAGCTGAGGCGTCTCTGTGTCACCTTCTGAAATTCCCTTCAGATGCCTTCCAACTACCTCCTCCATCATCGCAAAGTCATCAATGCCTTTTACAGTCCTTATCTTATATGCCCTGTAGTCGTCTTTAATAAACTCCCCGTCTTCCCATACGACAAAAGCCCCAACCGCCTCAGAGCCGGAGATGTTTGAGATATCAACCGCCTCTATCCTTTCAGGTATATTCTTTAATTTCAGAAGCTCCTTTAGAGCGAGAAGCGTTTTATCAACCCTCTTGTCTTTATGTTTACTAAGGGCAAAGAGGGCGTTCTGATTTGCCATATTAAGCACCTTTTTTTCGTGCTCTCCCCTTGCGTATGAGAGCCTGACAGGCTTGCCGCTTCTTTTATCAAGCCACTCTTTCTCAGTATTTAATTCAGTTTTTATTGGTATGATTATCTTTGCAGGAATGAGTATCTCTTTAGAATAGAACTGCTCTATGAAGCTTGAAATAAGCTCGATCTCCTCAATATCGCCTACATTCTTTAAAAAGAACTCTTTCTGTCCGATAACCTGTCCGTTCCTGATAAAGAGCATAAAGACCAGCGCCTCGTTATCTTCCTTGAATAATCCTATGACGTCTATGTCCCCTAATTCAGGCGCGATGACGCGCTGTGACTCCCAAGCCCTTTCTATGTTGCTTAAGGTATCCCTAACCTGCGCCGCCTCTTCATACCTCTGCTCTCTGGCAAGGCTCTTCATCCTGTGATGAAGGCTTGACAGAAGCTCCTTCTTCTCCCCCATGAGAAAGAACTTCACCTCATTTACCGTCTTCATGTAAAGATCATGGTCTTTCTCCGAGCGCCTTGACTTGTCGCAGGGCGCAAGGCACCTTCCCATCTGGTGCTGGACGCACGGCCTTAAGGGTTTTTCAAGATTGTATCCGCATGACCTGATGGGGAAACCTCGCTCTATGAATTTAAGCATCTCCCACATCGTGCCTGAAACGACATAAGGGCCGAAATAGAGCGAACCGTCCTTATCTATCTTTCTCACAACTTCGAGCTTCGGCCACCTCTCTTTGATCGTAAGCTTGAGGTATGGGTAGTTCTTGTCGTCCCGCAAAATTATGTTGAATTTCGGCTTGAACTGCTTTATGAAGTTCGCTTCAAGCGCAAGCGCTTCAACCTCGTTTTCCGTAACGATATACTCGAAGTCCCTGATCTCCTCCACCATCTTTGACTTGCGGTTATCAAGAGAAGCGGACTTCTGGAAATATGACCTGAGCCTGTTCCTT
>JBFLVX010000023.1:0-20689 GCA_040758255.1 Nitrospirota bacterium | reverse complement strand
GATGCTGCGGGCCCAGATTAAGGGTCATCATTTTTCTTTTTGTGCCGGAATCGTTCTCTAATGTAACGTCTGAATTATTCATAAACTCACGACTTCACCTTCCACTCATTATCATGAGCATGGAGCTCTTTAATCTCCTCAAAACCTTTGTACTCCTGCTCCGGACCCTTAAGGGGATAATCCTTTCTCAGGGGATGCCCCTCCCAGTCCGCAGGCATGAGTATGCGCCTCATGTCAGGATGCCCCTTGAAGACGATGCCGAACATATCATATGTCTCTCTTTCGTGCCAGTTTGCTCCGCTCCAAATGCTTACTACGCTGTCAATGGACGGGTCATCTTCGGGTATCAGCGCCTTAAGCCTGATCATATGGCGGTATTTCAATGAATAGAGGTTATAAACCACCTCAAAGCGGAGCCTTCTGCCGCTGTAATCAACCCCGCAGAGGTCAGACAAATAGTTCATCTGAATATCGGGATCATCGAAAAGGAAGCGACAGATGGCGGTAATCTTATCCCGCTTCACGGAAACAGATACCTGATCCCTGAATGGCATCATCTCGATAAACTCTCCGGGAAATTTATCCTTTATCTTCTCTGCAATCTCTAAAGGCTCCATCTTACCTCCACCTGCTCCACCTGAAGTGCTCTTTTGCTATCTTCTCCTGAAGTTTGATTATCCCGTCCATTAAAGCTTCAGGCCTTGGTGGACAGCCCGGCACATATACATCGACAGGAAGGAAGGTGTCGCAGCCCTGAACAACGGAATAGGTGTTATAAATATTTCCTGTGCAGGCGCAGCTCCCCATAGCTATGACATATCTCGGCTCAGGCATCTGGTCGTATACACGCCTTACAACCGGCGCCATCTTCTTTGTTACAGTGCCTGCGATAACTAAGACATCTGACTGCCTTGGCGAGGCCCGGAAGATGATGCCAAAACGGTCCAGGTCATAATGGCTTGCGCCTGATGTCATCATCTCAATAGCGCAGCAGGCAAGGCCGAAAGACATGCCCCAGAGAGATGATTTCCTGCCCCAGTTCACCACCTTATCCACGGAGGTAAGAATTGCATTCGTGCCGGGAACTATCTTTATCCCTTCTTCAACCTCAATCAAGCCTGTGTTTTGTTCATTCATTCCCAATCAAGCGCTCCCTTTTCCCATGCGTATATATATCCGATCAAGAGTATAAATATAAACATCATCATCTCTACAAAACCAAAAAGCCCGAGTTTGTCATATGCAACAGCCCATGGATAGAGAAACACCGCCTCCACATCAAAGACAACAAAGAGCATGGCGACTATATAAAACTTAACTGAAAATTTATACCTCGGCTCTCCTATGGGCTCATTACCGGATTCATAAGGAAGCAGTTTTTGCCTGTAAGCACGGCGAGGCCTGAGAAGCGAACCGATTAATAATGGAGATAAGCCTATAATGGTTGCAAAGATGCATATTATTATAATCGGCAAGTAGCTGGTAGGGATAAAAGTTCCGGGTACTGGCATAACGTAGCTTTTATACTAAAAAAGGACCTCCGCTGTCAATGAAAATTTACAGTGAAATTCACTGGAATGTATTTTAGCACAGAAAAGCCGAAACGTATCACAAAAAAATAATAGATATATTTAAGGCATTAAAATCTTTTAAAAAAAAGAAAACATCATTATAATTAAACCATGAAACGTCTTTACCGCCGCGCTGATGAGTCCATAAAAGCAAAACTTATAATCGCGATTGGGCTGCTCATCATTGTTGGAAGCTCTGTATTCTGGTACGCCATTCTGCACAAACAGAAAACGGACATTATGTCAATCGCTGTCAGATACGCTGCCTCTTTTACTGATTATATAAAAGAACGCACCCGGTACAATATGCTCAATCTTCACAGTTCTGATATCCAGAAGACGCTTGAAGATATTAGCCTCGCAAAGGGTGTTGAGCATGTAAGGATATTTAATCATGCGGGAAAGATCTCCTATTCATCATCCAAAGAAGATATAGGCAAACCGGTTGATAAAGACTCTTTGGCATGCAACGGCTGTCACACTGAAATTAATAAATCTCCTTTGCTGTTGCCGGAACAGCAAAAGTGGGGGTTCTATAAAGATTCTGAAGGATTCACCGCATTGAAATTTGTTGAGCCGATTTATAATGAGACGGCCTGCTATACATCTGAGTGCCATGTTCATCGGAAAGAAGATAAGATACTCGGCTTTATCGCGGCTGATATGTCTTTGTCACTTCTTGATGAAGCCCAGTTTAAACAGGGGCTGGCCCTTACCGGCTATGTCTTCATATTTATCGTGGCCATCTCCATCTCCCTTGTGATAATCCTTTACAAGATAGTCTCAAAGCCTGTCAGCGAACTCGCTTATGGAATGAAGATGGTATCTGAAGGGAACCTGGATTATTCAGTTAAAGTTTACAGCAGGGACGAGATAGGGCTGCTTGCCGAGGCCTTCAATTCAATGACAAGAGACATTAAGGCATCGAGACATAAGATGGAAGAGTGGACACGGACTCTTGAAGAGGAGGTTGCTAAAAAGACAGAGGAGATAAAAAAGACCCATGCCAGCCTGGTGCAGACGGAAAAGCTTGCGTCGCTTGGCCGTATGGCTGCCGGAGTTGCGCATGAGATAAACAATCCCCTGACCGGTGTCGTAACTTTTGCCCATCTTCTTCTTAAGCGTGTTCCTCCGGACAGCGAGGATGCTGAGGATATAAACGTTATCATTGAGCAGGCTGACAGGTGCGCGAGGATAATCAAGAACCTGCTCATGTTTGCGCGCGCGGGCGCAACCGAGAAGGGAGAAGTGAACATTAATGATGTGCTGAATAAAGCCATATTTATGCTGAAGAATCAGGAGAAATTCTACAATATCAAATTTAATATAGATCAGCACCCCTCCCCTCTTATGACATTCGGCGACTTTTCGCAGTTTCAGCAGATCTTTCTGAATATGCTCATAAACGCGGCTGATGCCATGAACGAGCGCGGCACTATCACAGTTGCTACCCGCAAGATAACAGAGAATGCGAAACCTTATGCCGAGATTGAATTCACGGACAGCGGCTGCGGCATAAAGAAGGAGGATATGTCAAAACTCTTCGAGCCGTTCTTTACAACAAAGCCTGCCGAGAAAGGCACCGGTCTCGGTCTCTCGGTCAGCCACGGGATAGTCGCTCAGTACGGAGGCAATATTAAGGTAGAGAGTAAAGAAGGAGAAGGCACAAGCTTCTTTGTAAAGCTTCCCCTGAAAGAGGCATGAAAGACAGGGAAAGATATGAAAAAGATACTTGTCATAGATGATGAGGCAATAGTAAGGATGAGCTGTGAAAGGGCGCTTGCGTCAGAGGGCTGCGATGTTAAAACAGCAGAGAGCGGAAACGCGGGCATTAATATGCTCGAAAAGGAGCCTTTCAACCTTATATTGTTGGACCTTAAGATGCCTGACATGGACGGCCTTGATGTTCTTAAGATAGTCAAGGAGAGGTGGGCTGAGACAAAGGTTATTATCATAACAGGCTACAGCACAGTTCAAACAGCCGTGCAGGCCCTGAAACTCGGCGCCGACAACTTTATTGAAAAACCATTTACCCCGGACACATTGGCTGCCGCAGTAGCCGAGGCTCTTAAAAATTAGGGCAAACCCGGCTGATTATTTATGCCCTTCGCCTCTATTTATCTCAGATGAAAAATATCGAAACACTTGATATGTCCGGTGATGCCGGACTGAAGATAATGGGAAGCACTCTTGAAGAGCTCTTTGCAAATGCTGCCACAGGTATGTCAGGGCTTATCACAGACATTCAGTATATTGTCGCAACAGAAGATCGGAAGATTTCTTTGAAGAGCGACAGCCTTGAAGACCTCCTGATACTCTGGCTCAACGAGTTGATCTTCCTTTTTGACAGAGATGGTTTCATAGGGAAATTATTCAATGTACACCTGGAGGGGAATACGCTGACAGCTCGAATATCAGGCGGTATCTTTGATCCTGAGCTTAACGAAAGAGGACTTCTCCTGAAAGCTGCGACTTACCACAGGCTCTCTCTAAAAAAGATGCCATCTCATTGGGAAGCTGTTGTTGTATTTGATATATAATATGAAAAGTAATGTCAAAAGTTTTATGAAAAAAGAGGAGAAGAAATGAAACCACAAGACTTCACCACAGAGGACACAGAGAAAAAGAATTTTATATTTTTAAAAAGCTCTGTGAACTCAGTAGTTGTTTCTTCTCCAAAGGAATTTCCGTTAAAAGAAGTTACTGAACGAATAATATCATGTGCTATAGAAGTTCATTCAACGTTAGGTCCTGGATTATTAGAAAGCGTATATGAGGAGGCATTAGCTCAAGAGCTGAGTATAAGAGGGATTAGGTAAGAGAAGCAGAAAGAGATTTCACTGAAATATAAAGGCAAAGAAATAGGCAAACATAGGATAGACTTTTTAATAGAGGACGAAGTGATAGTGGAGTTAAAGGCTGTTGAGAAGATGGTCAATATATATGACGCACAAATATTGACATATCTGAAAGCAATGGAGAAGAGAGTTGGCTTACTGATTAATTTTAATGTTGAAAGATTAAAGAATGGCATAAAAAGACTAATACTCTGAGGACACAGAGGGGGAAGAATTTCCTCTCAATCTGTTTATATTTAAAGCTTTTCTCTGTGTTCTCTGTGGTTAATTTTTGACAATACGAGCAATTAAAGAGTTGATCTTATGACTATAAAAGGGCTCCATCGAATCAATGCGGTAAAACTTGAGATCCCGCAGGATTTCAAGGCGGGCATGAGGACAAAAGGCATCATCTACATTGATAAAATCCTCGAAGAAGATCTTGAGATGAAATCAATAGAGCAGGTCGCAAATGTAGCAACACTGCCCGGCATTGTCGGGGCTTCTCTTGCAATGCCGGATATTCACATGGGATACGGCTTCAGCATCGGCGGAGTGGCTGCGTTTGACCTGAAGGAGGGGATCATATCACCGGGAGGGGTTGGATACGATATAAATTGCGGGGTCAGGCTCCTGCGAAGCAGCCTTAGACATCATGAGGCTCTTCCAAGGATCAAAGACCTCGTTGAGGTCCTTTATAACAATATTCCAACAGGGGTCGGCTCAAAAGGCAGACTGCGTCTTACACCAAAAGATGAGAGGAGGCTTGTTGCAAAAGGCGCTCAATGGGCTGTTGAGAACGGCTTCGGGAGCAAAGAAGACTTAAACCATACGGAATCGGGCGGCTGTATTGAAGGAGCAGACCCTGACATGGTAAGCGAAAAGGCATACGAGCGCGGGAGGTCCCAGCAAGGGACATTGGGTTCAGGAAATCATTTTACAGAGATACAGTATGTGGATGAAATCTATGACGAAAAAGCGGCAAATGGCCTGGGACTCTTTAAAGATCAGATCACAGTGATGATCCATACCGGTTCACGCGGCTTCGGGCATCAGGTATGCACAGACTTTCTTACAGTGATGCAGAAGGCGGTGCTAAAATACAATATTGCGCTTCCTGACAGGGAACTCGCATGCGCTCCTTTTAATTCTCCTGAGGCGAGGGATTATATCTCTGCGATGAAGGCTGCCGCCAACTATGCATGGGCAAACAGGCAGTGCATAACGCACTGGGTAAAAGAGTCGTTCATGAAGGTCTTTAACGCGGGGCCCAATGAGCTTGGCATGAGCCTTGTGTATGATGTCGCCCATAACATAGCAAAAGTAGAAGAACATACTGTTGACGGAAAGAAGGTGCGGCTGATAGTGCACCGTAAAGGCGCAACAAGGGCCTTCCCTCCAGGACATCCTGAACTGCCGGAAGTTTACAGGCATCTCGGCCAGCCGGTCATTATTCCCGGAGATATGGGAAGGGCGTCATTTGTCCTTCTTGGGACAGAAAAGGGAATGGAGGAATCCTTCGGCTCTACATGCCACGGCGCGGGCAGGTTAATGTCAAGGCATCAGGCGATAAAGAAGGCAAAGGGCAGATCCATATGGAGAGAGATGGAAGATAAAGGAATAATCGTAATGGCAGCTGGAAGAGGCACACTGGCGGAAGAGATGCCGGAGGCGTATAAGGACATATCAAATGTTGTGGATGTTGTTCATAATGCAGGGCTTTCAAAAAAAGTCGCGAGGCTCAGGCCGCTCGGAGTTATAAAAGGATAATATCAGGAGAATGATTTGAGAAAGAAAAAACTAAGGATCGGAAGAATTCCATATGCGAACCTCTTCCCTATCTTTTATTATTTTGACCGGCAGCGCGGCCGGTCAGATAACAGGTTTACTAAAGGCGTTCCTTCAAAACTCAACAGGATGCTTCGTGAAGGAAAGCTCGACATAAGCCCGTCATCCTCTGTTGAATATCTCAAGAATAAAGATAAGTACCTTATCCTGCCATGCTTTTCTATAAGCTCTTCAGGCCCCATAGAGAGCATACTGCTCTTTTCCACTCTCCCTTTGGAGGAGCTTGGCGGAAAGACAATAGCTGTATCTTCCGAATCCGATACATCCGTAGCGTTATTAAAGATAATCCTTAAGGAGTTTCTCTCTCTTAATTGTAAATTCAAGACAGTTAAATTAAGGACCGTAAAAAGCTGCCTCTCATCATTCCCGGCGTTTCTCCTCATAGGAGACAGAGCCATGAAAGAAGCAAGGAAAAGTTCCGCCCCTCATGTATACGATCTCGCTGAGTTATGGTACAAATATACTGGCTTGCCGTTCGTATTCGCCCTCTGGATAGTCAGAAGGGAGACTGTTGTGGAAAAGAGTGAGCTTCTCAATCAATTATCTTCAGACCTGATCAAGGCTGACAAGTTTGCTCATAAAAATTTTCCTTTGATTGCCAAGAAAGCCAAGCAGAGAGAATGGCTCACAGAAAAAGAGCTTGTCAATTACTGGAAGAAGATTTCCTTTAACCTTACTGAAGAGCACATGGAAGGGTTGAGGCTGTTTGAGAAGTATCTGGAAAGAATTTAATCCAATAACGCATTCTAAATAATGCAGATGTTGTGAGAAAATTTATTTTTCGATACCTTAACGTAGTTATAATTAAAGTACCAATGTGTATTTAACTTAAAGACTCACGCATAATTTAATAAAAATTCATCGGGTTAAATAAATTTTAGAACAATGTCTGCATTATTTAGTCAAAAAGCATATGAAATATTAGCCATACCGGTTATTATTTCTGTTCTGCTCTCAGGGAAGACCGCTCGTGTTAAACTATTTTCCTCAATATCGCTCTCATTCAGTTTTATGAAGGTGTAACTTCCGCCAAAATAGAAGCTCATATTTTTATTGATCGCTCTGGCAGCGCCTATTCCAGCATCAAAGCAGATCCCGTCAGTATCAAACCTAAATTGAGGCAGAGAGCTGTTCTCCACCTTCCCAACAGGATAATATGCGTAAGCGATCCTTCCATCCAATGCCCATTTGCCGGGCTTATAGCCAAACCCTGCGCCTGCACCCATTCTCCATAGGCTTATGTCTTCAGTAATGCTCTCTGAAACAGGCTCACCCTGTGTAAGAAACTTGTCCCTATTGAAATGCATCCCGTCCCAGCCGCCGGAAAGATAGTATCTGTAGTAAAAATTATTGGAACTATTTTTATACCCCAACCTGAAGTCATAAAACTGGGCGAATGCCCTCATATCATTGATCTGGATCTCAGAGCTGTTCTCCTTCCATACCTCATCGTCCTTAAGCCCCACAGCCCAGTCTGTTGTTACGTCAGCATAGAAGTTGCTCATCTGTGGGAAAGTATATTCTCCGGATACTCCGAAGAGGATAACATTTTGCGAGGAATCCGATACAAGATCGTTTCCAAGAGCGGATGTGCTCTCTTCGTAATTCAGCACTCCGTAACCGGCATGAACTCCCATGCCGAAATTTCCTGCATATGCAAATCCGGTCTGCGCAAGAGTCAGACAGATTGTCAGAAAGATTATTCTTGGGAGATAAGTATTCATAACGTTTTATACAGTTCCCACATAAATATTAATCTCTGAAACCTTACCATTTGTTACCTTATAAATCAGCCAATGACTCATAAAGCCAACTCGTCCATCAGAATATATAATTTCGACGATATTACCTTCTTGATCATAATTGATAACCCCGTATCCCAATTCTTCATCTCTGACTTTTGAGTATGTTTTATCATAAAGTTTTTCTTCATCACCATATAATTTTCGTTTCTTATTTTGGATAGAATGTTTTTCATGAGGAAATTTATATATTACTGACTCCATATCATCACCAACTTGAGTTTGCCGTGGTCCGAAAATACCTGAAGCTGTTAATGTGATACTGACTACATATAAATATCCTTCTTTATCTCCTTCCAATTCAAATTTCCCAAAAGGATAAATATAGACCCCACAATAAGCTATATGATCACATTTTTGGATATTCTTTTCCGTTGGAACACCTAATCTCTTTATCATATCTCGTTCATCGTCATAAAGATTAATACCACCTGCGTAATAATCGTGGCCGAAAGGCAAAGCAATCGCAGAGATGCCTGATGCTGAACTATGCATAGAACTTCCTATTTTTTTATCGCCAGACTGTGAGCAACTAAGCAAGATAAATATGGAAAAAAAGACAATTAAAATATTTGAAAAATATTTACTTAGCATTGTTTGTCTCCAGTAATGATAATAATCATGAATTGCATAACTCTTCCATAATAACTCAGTTTTGTCAGAGTTAATCACACGCTTCTTTAATTGCCCCTGCGAGCGCCTTATGCATTATCCTGCCTTTATAGGTATTTAAAGCACTCCTCATCGGGCTCATGTCAGAAGTTGCGCCTTCAATGCCTTTGCCTGCGAGCAGCTTTATATATTTCAGTGTCTTGTTTGTAAGCGCCAGGGTGGAGGTCATTGGATATGCGCCCGGCATATTTGCAACACAGTAATGAATTACGCCATCGACAGAGTAGACCGGGTCGATATGTGTTGTCGGCCTTGAAGTTTCTATGCATCCCCCCTGGTCAACAGAGACATCAACGATCACAGAACCCTTCTTCATCTTTGAAACCAATTCCCTTGAAACAAGTCGTGGAGCCTTTGCCCCTGCGATCAACACAGCGCCGATAAGCACATCTGCCTTTATCGCTTCCGATTCTATGTTCTCCTTTGTAGCAGGAAGAGTCCTGACATCCCCTTTATAGAGTTCATCTATCGGCCTGAGCTTTTCGACAGTCCTATTAACAACAGTAACCCTTGCGCCCATGCCATAAGCAACTTTAAGCGCGTTCATTCCCACAGAGCCTGCGCCAAGAATAAGGACCTGCGCCGGTGGCACGGTCTCTGTTCCTGTCATAAGCACCCCTGCCCCGCCATTGAACTTCTGAAGAAAGTAAGCCGCCATAATAGGAGCCATCCTGCCCGCTATTTCACTCATTGGCTTAAGAAGCAGCAGTTCGCCGCCGTCTTCGAGCGTCTCATACGCAAAAGCCGAGATGTTTTTTTTAAGAAGCACCTTGATAAGTTCGGGGTTAGGAGCAAGGTGGAGATATGTAAAGACCGCCTGCCCATCCTTCAATAGATCATATTCTGAAGGAAGCGGCTCTTTCACCTTGATGATCAGCTCAGAGTAATTAAATAACCTTGCCTTATCAGATATCTCAGCGCCTGCTTTCAGATAATCTTCATCCGAAAAACCGCTGCCCTCCCCTGCTCTATTCTCGACAATTATACGGTGACCGTCTTTTTTGAGTTCCCTGACGCCTTGCGGAGTTATTCCAACCCTGTATTCATATTCCTTTATCTCTCTTGGAACGCCGATTATCATATCTTAACCTGTAAATATAACCACAGAGTTCACAGAGATTTTTTAAAATTTAAAATTCTTTTTATCTGTGTCCGCTGTGGTGAAATTCTATGGTTTCAATTTTTTCATGGAACCTTTACATTACAAATTCTTCTTTTACTATCAATATATTTCCTCTGCGTTCTCTGTGGTTAATTGCAGTGTGCGGCTTAATCAAATTCCGGGAATATCTTCACGCTAAAAGACTTGCCATTTTCAAGACTGCAATCTGCTGACAAAATGCCGCCTTCTATATATGAAAGCTTGAAAGCCCCAAACCCCTGCCTTACAAGACTCTTGGCATCAGAAGGGCATCCGCCTTCACAGCCTGCAACACCTCTTATCATCCTCGGGATAAGCCTCTCTATCTGAAGTGGAGAGAGATCAACGCCGAATTTTTGGCCGAAATCAATTATGCCTTTGGTCTCTTTGGACGGATTATATTTATGCGGGTCTTCGATGCTGATCGTCATAGACTCATTATTAATGCTCACATCAATATCCATTCATATCCCCCTTAAAAATTGATTATTGAGAATCTAAAACCTTTTTGCTAAGATATTTTTGCAGTTCCCTCAAAGCCATAGCCCTGTGGCTCATGGCGTTCTTTTCCGTATCATCCATCTCCGCAAATGTCCGCTCATGGCCTTCAGGAAAAAAAACAGGGTCATATCCAAAGCCGTTCACGCCTCTCGGCTCCCTCCCTATCCTGCCCTTAACATATCCCATAAATGTCTTGACCCCATCAGGCTCAGCCAATGCTATACAGCAGACAAACCTTGCGCCTCGACCTTCATCAGGAATATCTTTAATCTCGTAAAGAAGTTTTCTGCTATTCGCAAAGTCATCAGACGGCTCTCCGGCATAGCGTGCTGAATAAACACCGGGCGCGCCTTTGAGCGCGTCAACCTCAAGGCCAGAATCATCTGCAATAGCTGTCATATTGATGCATTTAAATATCTGAAGCGCCTTCTTGACAGCATTCTCTTCAAAGGTTACTCCGTCCTCTTCCGCCTCCCTACATTCAGGGAAGTCGTCCAAAGTATAAAAATGCGTCTCTATCTTCATTGAGGCAAAGATCTTCCTTATCTCCTCAACCTTCTTCCTGTTCCTTGTCGCAAGCACTATGTTCATAGTAAAAATCTGATTAATTTCCTTGACTTCCTTGTAGTTATGAATCAGCTTTGAGATAAATGATTGATTATGCGCGTGGTTACATTTTTATAGTAGCACTATCAATTCTTTAGTGGTTTTTTTTCTTAGCAACCGGAAGCCTTATAAGAGTTAGATTTTATTAAATCCTCTTTACATCAATGTTATAACCTTGTGCAGCCATTTCCTTCGCAAGTAAAAGACCAGCTTCTTTAGCAAGATCATTCTTAAACGGAATATAAATCAATCCTTGAATGTCAGACGGACGTTCCATAATTTCTTGGTCTTTGAGAAGAATAGCAACTTTGCTTCTCCCCAAATGTGTGAGCAGCATACCAAGTTCTAATACAACATTCTGTCTGGCACGAAAAGCTTTCTGATCTTCTTTACCTTTTGGGTATGCCTCATCGTCTGGGGTAGCAAGAACCACACTAAAGCCAACGTTAAAACTGTAATTCTCAAGTTTCTCAATAAGTGTTGTTCCTTCTGAAGGTAGCTGATCGAGAATAATCGGATCAAGTCCCCATCTACGAAGCATAGCTTCCAATTCAGCTTTTGCAACTGCATCATGGCCGTATACAACGAACACCTTATTGTTTGGGTATAACGTTGATGCTCCAGTGGCAGATTCAGACGCACCACTACCGAGTGCCTGTTCTACTATTTTCTTATTTACGCCTTGAATGCTAAATGTCCCCTTATCAAAATAATTAACTATTGCTCCATTTCGAAGTCTAAGCTGTGAACCAGTCTCATTCGGAAGTCTTTCTTCTAATTTGATTTCCAATCCAGATTTTCGTAATACCGATTTTATATCGTCTAATGTCATTTGTTTAGATCCCTCATAAATCAAGTGATTATTTAGTTGTCTCTATTTATATCAGAACAGGTTGAATAATTCAATGAAAACATTGAGAAATTTAGGAATTAATATTGCGAAAAGACTCCCGATACCCAAACATCGGACACAAGCAAGCGGGAGTGACTGTCATGGTGTAGGACAGGTTATGCAGTAATCAATAGCTTCATGCCCACGGAGTACCGCCGTCAACAATACTGTACTCATCCCACATAAACCAGTTTCCCGTGTCATTTAGAAAATTATATGTATTGGAGAAGATATCGTAGTGCTGCTGTTCTTCTCCGGCGAGTTTCTCAAAAAGGAGCCTCTCCTTCTCGGTCTTCGCTTCCAGCATAAGCGTTCTGTAGAAATCGAGCCCCTCCTTTTCCATCTGCATCGCGATCTTAAATGCCTCAAGCTCGTCAGACGTGGCCTCGACCTTCTGCATCATTTCATCTTTCATCTTCTCAAAGACCGTCCTGATGTTCTTCATCGGATGCACATCTTGAATTTGAACATCAAGGCCCTTGAGCAATTTGGTGACCATCTCAAGATGACGCTTCTCATCAACGGTTATTGTCTCAAACATTTTTTTGCCCGCGGGATATTTGGTCTTCCGGGCTGCTTCGGTATAGAAACTTATTGCGTCGGTCTCCATCTTGATTGCTATCTCAATTGCGTTCATCTTATTTTCCCCTCTCTTTAATTTCTTAAATTAATCCTTGAGATATATCTCATAAAGCGCTTTCCCTATAAAGAAATCCGCCCAGGCAATTGCAATATCTAAAAAAGTGGACTTCGCAAACCATTGTTCGGGCGGTACAGCCTTTTCAATAAACTCCGCAATACTGTAGTGAGCCATAAACACGGTCCCATAGATGACTATCATACCGTTTAAGAGATAGCCGAAGACAGACGTTTTTTTAGATGTAAAAAGCGCTGTAACTATTATCACATCAATAAGAGGAAATATGAAAGAAAGAAATCTTGTGCCGTCAAATCTCACAATTTCCGGAATGAGCTTATCATGTACCATGAAATTATGGACTCTGTAATGAATTATGAGTCCTGCTACAGAAAGGAGAAAAAGCGATGTTAAAAGCGATCTTTTGGTATTCATAATATTATAAGAATATAAATTTCGCCATGTGGCCGAGATAAAAGGTCAGACTTATAATAATGATATGGAGTATCCACCAGCCGGGTTTATATCTCATAAAATATTTCATAATTTTATCACCATAAAAGATGTCCAAGCGTATAAACTGTAGCAATCCCGATAAGATGAATCAGCCACCACGCGGCTCTGAGAAAACCTATTTTTTTGAATAGACTCTCCTTCTCCATAACATGTGCTCCTTTTAAATCATAAATAAATTGTATCACATAAATTCAGAATGTTGCGTCTCACAAAAATATTCTGAATCTAATACTCTGGCAACTAAATACTCGAAAGCCGTCATTCCCGCGAAGGCGAGAATCCAGAGTATTTTGAATAAGGAACTGGATTCCGCATCAAGTGCGGAATGACATTTTTATATGTTTGGTTGCCGTGTTAATAATATTTCAGCATGCTATCTTCGCTGCAAGTTTTATCGCCTCGATCATGCTTGAAGGGTTTGCCTTATTCTGCCACGCAATATCAAAAGCTGTCCCGTGATCAGGCGAAGTCCTGATGATCGGCAAGCCCACTGTCATATTCACGCCGGTGTCAAACGCAAGCATCTTAAATGGTATGAGCCCCTGGTCGTGATACATGCAGACAACAATATCAAAATCTCCATTACATACCTTATGAAAGATCACATCAGGCGGAAAAGGCCCTGATATATTCAAGCCCATTTCTCGCGCCCTTTTAATGGCAGGAATGATAGCCTTTATTTCTTCATCACCTAAAATGCCAGCCTCTCCTGCGTGAGGATTGAGCCCCGCAACTGCGATTCGCGGCGCATCAACGCCAAGCATCCGCATGCCTCTCTCTGCAAGAGTTATTGTCTTAACTACAAGATTTTCTTTTATAAGCTTTGGCACATTTTTTAAAGGAGTATGTATTGTGGCAAGGATCACTTTCAATTTATCGCTCACAAACATCATCGCAAATTCATTCGTCTCCGTAAGCTCCGCAAGCAGTTCAGTATGTCCGGGCCATTTGCATCCAGCCATTTTGAGTGACTCTTTAGATATCGGGGCGGTAACAATTGCGGCGACTTCTTTCTTCAGCGCAAGCTCAACAGCCTTGTTAATGTAACGAATTATGGCCTTACCAGCATTCTTTGAAGGGGCATTCTTTTTAAATGAAGAAGGGGATTTCACCTCAAACACTTCAATAATTCCTGCTATAGGCTTTGATTCAGAGAAACCTGATATGGATTTCACTTTAAGCGGAAGCCCTGAAAGCTTTACAGCATTCTTTATTACTTCAATGCTGCCAATCACAACAGGAGAGCAGTAATCTCTTCTCTCCGCACGTGAGAGAGCCTTGACGATTATCTCAGGCCCAATGCCTCCCGGCTCCCCCATTGTTATTGCTATTTTTCTCATGCGCTCTATTTATTTGCTGCGCTCTGACTTGTCAGGCAAGGCAACGATTGCGTTAATCTCTATCTGAACATCAAGAGGCAGCCTTCCCGCCTGAATAGTTGTACGCGCCGGAGGGTTTTCCGGAAAATAATTTCTGTAAACATCATTAAACCTCTTAAAGTCTTCCATATCTGCAAGATAGCATGTCACCTTCAAAACATCTTCCAATCCGGCTCCTGCTTCTTCAACTAAAATCTTCATATTCTCCAGCGCCGCCGCAGTCTCCTCTTCTATCGTTCCCCGCACCAGCGTTCCATCAGAGCCAAGCGGTATCTGTCCTGATAAATACATAACTCCGTTATGAATCACTGCCTGAGAATACGGGCCTTTTGGTTCAGGCGACTTGTCTGTGTGAAAAATCTCTTTCCCTGCCATATTGAGAGGCTCCTTTGTGTTCTTTCTTTTGAAAGATTAAAGACTATTACTCGGCTTCGAGGTTTTTGAAATAATCCAAATACTGCGGAGGCACATCCAGAAACTCAACCCCTATCCCGTTCTTCTCAACAGAATCCACCGTCACATCTATCCTCATTGCGTACTTAACATTGACAGGCACTTTCAAATGCATGTCTTGAACATTGAGAACCACTTCGAACACTGAATCGGACGGAGGAGACATCTTTGTAGAGATGAACATGCCTTTTTCAGAGATGCTTGTCACAGTCCCGGGATAGGTGTTCTTCCCCCAGAAAAGTCTCACTTTAAGATTTACCGGCTTTCTCTTGCGTTTCCTCTTTTCCATAAAGAAGCATCCTGTGGAGCTGACAAAACACCTTCAATATAATTTCAGACTTTCTGCCTTATAGAGTCTGTTAAGAGAGTTAAAACTTAAACATACGTCAGCCAGGATTTATAAGCCTTCACTTCTCCCTTAACGATTTTAAAAAAGAGACTCTGCATCTTCTTTGTTATCGGGCCCGGTTTACCGCTGCCGATAGTCCTTCCGTCCACTTCCCTCACAGGCGTTACCTCTGCCGCGGTTCCGGTGAAAAATGCCTCCTCAGCAATATACACCTCATCTCTTGTAAAGGCTGTTTCACGGACTTCTATCTTTTCTTTCCGGGCCATCTCCATAATGCTGTTCCTCGTAATGCCTTCCAGAACTGCCGGAAGCGGCGGAGTAATCAGTATATTGTTTCTCACAATAAATAAATTCTGGCCTGTCCCTTCCGAGACAAATCCGTTTGAATCAAGCAGCAGCGCCTCATCGTAACCGCAGGAAAGGGCTTCGCGTTTGGAGAGTGTTGAATTCACATAATCCCCGCAGGTCTTGCTCTTCGTCAATGAAGCATTCCATGAGAAAGATGAAACCTTTACCCTGACGCCTTTTTTAATCCCATCCTCTCCAAGATATGCGCCCCACGGCCAGACGGCAATCGCCACACGGATCGGATTTTCTTTCGGATATAGCCCCATTGCGCCGTAGCCTATATAAACTATCGGGCGAATATAGCACTCTTTCAGCCTATTGACCTTGACCGAATCAGTAATTGCCTTACTGAGCTCTGCGTGTGAAAAAGGAGGATCAATCTTTAAAATATGACAGGAATCGAAAAGTCTGTCCACATGTTCCTGCAGTCTGAAAACAGCAGAACCACTTTTGGTTTTATAACATCTGATCCCCTCAAAAGCCCCTGTCCCGTAGTGCAGGGTATGGGTCAGGATATGAACGTTTGCATCTGCCCAGGCAACAAATTTTCCATCCATCCAGATATATTTCGATTCATCAAGCATTTTCCCTCCAAAAAAATATTAATTTTTAATGAGTTCGCGTAAATATGATTTGTATTCTTAAAAAAGCTCTGTTACCCATAAAAACATAAAACCGTTTTCCTTGTCAATAAGCGCCTTCCTCGCTCCACCCGTTTTTGCCTATGAGAGGGACAAAGACACAGGGGGTAGAGGTCGAGGTAATTAGCCCTGAAGGTGTGTTGATTGTAAGGGATATCACCTGAGAGTACCTGTCGCCCACGGGGATCACAAGCCTTCCATTCAGTTTCAACTGCTTCACATATGTCTCCTGAACCTTCGGAGATGCCGCGGTTACAATGATGGCGTCAAACGGCGCGTATTCCGGGAGGCCGAGCGTTCCGTCTCCCACATGAACATGCACATTAAGATAGCCAAGCTCTTTCAGCAGCCTCTCTGCCTTTAGGGCAAGGACATCTATCCTTTCAACTGTAAAGACCTCTGAAGCAAGCATCGAAAGCACAGCGGCCTGATAACCTGAGCCTGTGCCTATTTCAAGAACTCTCTCATGCCCCTTTAATTCGAGCATCTCAGTCATCATTGCAACCATATACGGCTGTGATATTGTCTGCCCTTCGCCGGCAGGGAGAGCGCTGTCATTATATGCGCTATCTCTAAAAGTCTCGCTCACAAAGAGATGGCGCTGCACCTTCTCCATAGCGCTTAGCACCCTTTCATCTTTTATTCCCCGCGCGCGGATCTGGTATTTAACCATCATCTGCCGTTCGTTATAGAATTTATCATTCACCATATTTTTACTATCACCTATGAGCCATGAGCTACGAGCTATGAGCTATGAGCTGTCCTCCGCAGTATCTCCCTTGCAGCTATCACACCGGATGCTGACGCCTGTATGAGCCCCCTGCTGACGCCGGCTCCGTCGCCGACAGCAAAGAGTCCTTTTATCTCTGTCTCAAGGTTTCTGTCAAGCTTAAGCTGCCTCGAATAGAACTTCACCTCAACGCCGTAAAGAAGCGTATTCCTGCCGTTGACTCCCGGAGCGATCTTATCCATCGCCTTAAGCATCTCAAGGATATTGGATATGTACCTGTAAGGAAGCGCAAAGCTGAGATCACCCGGAGTCGCGTCCGAAAGCGTAGGCTTTACCGCTCCCTTCTTAATCCTTGCATGGGTTGACCTGCGGCCTGCCTGAAGATCGCCGAGCCTCTGAAGGAGTATACCGTTGCCCAGAAGATTTGCAAGCTTTGCCACGCTCCTTCCATATAAATGAGGCTCGTCAAACGGCTCTGTAAAGCTTGTGCTTACAAGGAGGGCAAAGTTTGTATTGACGGTCTTTTTATTGGAGTAGCTGTGACCATTAACAGTCCAGACGCCCTTTAGATATTCCTTTACAACTTCACCATATGGATTGACGCAAAAGGTCCTCACCCTGTCATTGAACTTCTTTGAATAGAAGATCAGCTTAGGCTCATAGGCGATCTCAGTAAGGGGTTCAAGCACTGAAGCCGGAAGCTCTACCCTGACGCCGATATCAACGGGATTTCTCAGCAGAGAAAGCCCCATAACTTTTGCCTGCTCCTCAAGCCATAGAGAACCCTCTCTGCCGGGAGCCATAATTACAAAGTCCGCGTAATAACGGTCTCCGTTCTCCGTTGAAACGCCGGTAATCTTCTCGCCTTCAAGCAGGATCGTCCTTACATCCTTTGAAAAGATTATATCTACTTTAGAGTTAAGGTCAGCCTTTATTCTCTTTAAAAGCTCCGGGCATCTGTCTGTTCCAATGTGTCTTATACGTGATGGGATAAGCTCAAGCCCGCTCTCTACAGCGATATTCTTCAGCTTCCTGATCTTTTCTTCATCAGCGCCGTAAACATCTTCAGGCGCGCCGTACTTAATATAAATGCCGTCAGTGTATTGTATAAGTTCATCAAGGCTTGTATCATCTATGTACCTTGATAGGTTGCCCCCGATATTGCCTGAGAGACTGAGCTTGCCGTCACTGAACGCCCCTGCCCCGCCCCAACCGCTTAAAAGAGCGCAATCAGGGCATACTGTGCATGAGACATTCCTGATGCCTGCCGGGCATTTCCTCTTTTCAATATCCCTGCCCTTCTCAATCAGGATTATTTTAAGCCCCTTGCCCGAAGCTACTGCCTCAAGCGCGGCAAAGATGCCGGCAGGCCCTGCGCCGACTATGATCAAGTCATAGCGCTTCATACTATTTTTTTTACACTCTCCACTTATCTTTTATATGCTTTAATGCCTTATGGTTTGTCAGATCAAGGTGAACAGGCGTGATGGAGATATAACCATCCTGAACCGCTTCAATATCCGTATTCTCTCCGCCCCTTCCCTGAGGCGCTCCGCCGCCTATCCAGTAGAATCGTCTTCCGCGGGGGTCCAGCAGTTCCTTAACAGAATTGTCATATACCCTCTTCCCCTGCACTGTGAATTTCACCCCTTCTATCTTCCTGCTGTCCGGCACATTGACATTCAGAAGCGTGTCTTTCGGCAAACCTTCTTTAAGCACTATCCCGGCAAGCTTTACTGCAAAACCGGCTGCCTCTTTCAGCGCTGCAGGTCTTTGACTATTAGCTCCGTTATTCATATCTTTTTTTGCCAGGGATATTGCAATTGACGGAATACCGAGTAGCGTGCCTTCCATAGCAGCAGCGACTGTGCCTGAATAGGTCACATCATCGCCGAGATTGGCTCCGTTATTTATGCCGGAGACAATTATATCTGGTTGTCGAGGCAGCAGTTTATTAATGCCTATGATGACGCAATCAGTCGGTGTGCCGTTAATGGAGAAAGCCCTTTTACCGGCCTTATCAAATTTTAAGGGCCTGTGAAGAGTAAGCGAGTGGGCAACCGCGCTCTGTTCACTTTCAGGTGCAACTACATAGACATCACCGGCGGATTCAAGCATTTTGGCAAGGATCTTAATCCCCTGCGATGATATTCCGTCATCGTTTGTAACAAGAATTAAAGGCATGATATTATTCTACCTGAATCGCGATGTTATTGACTAACTCCTTTTAATTCCCACTTAGAAAAGGGGGATAAAGGGGGTTGTTTATTCTTGGCGGTGAGAAGTTACCCATTCCTTTCCACAATCGCAATCTCTCCCCGTGTGAGGTTCTGCTTAAAATTATATGGCAGGTATTATCTTCTGTTGTACTTCACAGCGTTGTTTTTGGAGAGGTCAATGGGGTACTTCTTTTCATTGAGGGCGATCTTGGCAAGGACTTCTTTTTCGATGTCAATGTTCAATTTATCGGCAAGGCGGGCGAGATAAATGAAGACATCCGCAATCTCTTCCTTAACCTGTGCTATCTCATTTTTGGAGTTGATAATATTCTTTGACTCTTCTTCTGTAAGCCATTGAAATATTTCAAGAAGTTCAGCCGCCTCAGCGGCGAGAGCCATGGAGAGGTTCTTCGGGCTGTGAAACTGCTCCCAGTTTCTTTCTTCAGCGAACTTGCGGAGTTTTTGCTGGATTTTTGGGAGGTTCATATATAGCATTCCGGCAAAGGCTTGTGCATAGTGCTCATATTTACCTTTCTGGAAAGTATCGGTAGATTTCTTTTCTGTTAAGGAAGCGAACAAGGACAACCGTATCGCCGGACAAAACCGCACCGATTCTGTAATCGCCGGTTTTTATTCTGAAATGATTGTGGGAGCCCTCTATCTTACGCAGGTTTTTTATCTCGGATAGATTTTTTGCTGACTTAATTTCGGATATGATCTCTTTTAATCTTGCAGCCTGTTCTTTGTCCTTCAGCTTTTTGATGTCCCTGTGAAAAGACGCCTTGTAGTCTATGATCATTTCACTTCATCTAAAGTTTTAAATATTTCAGATTCGCTTACGGACGGGCTGCCAGCACCTTCTGCAATTGCTCTTGCAAGGCCGATGTCCTCAATGGCTTCAATGACCGCCTCTTCGAGCAGGTCTTTTCTCTCCTTCAAAACCTCGATAAAAGTCTCTTTCATCATCACTTTCAACTCATCCTGAGAAATTGTTATAGTGCCTGTCCCCATTGGTTACCTCCTTCTTTATTTCGCTATCTATATTTTATCTGAACCGGCTTTATTCATCAAATGTTTTGTACTCAATGCTCGTTATAGCTTACCTACATTTCACCCCTTCCCCTCCACAGTGTACACTAATGTCTGCTTCCTTGACCTCATTTAGCGAATATCTACTGCACGACCTTGTTTTGCCGACTGTTCAATAAATCGGTTTATTGCATCGGAAAGTGAAGTTCTTCTTTGCAAGAGAAATTCTTTGTAATTGTCAATTCGCCAAAGACTGCTATCATTAGGAATCTCTTGAGATAATAATGCCTCTTCTCCTCTATCTCTTATTATTATAGGAAAATAATCTATGGGCTCTTTATTTGATATATTTCTATTTACTCGTCCACTAATAAATGCCATATTTGCTATCTCATTTAGGTGATTATAAAACTTTTGGTACCGTTTTACAGAGTTTTTCAACTAACAGGGTGAATATGTCATTGGCTCTATTATTGTATCTGAATTCCATCTCTTTTAAGTACAAAGGGAACTTCTCT
>JBFLVX010000022.1:0-21218 GCA_040758255.1 Nitrospirota bacterium | reverse complement strand
TCTCCTTCATTGTTAAATCGCCAAGAAGGGAAGTGCCTACGGTCTCTCCTACCCCGTTCGTGACGCCGAGAAGGGCCTGAAGAATATATAGCTGATAGGGCTCTGTTATTACCGTGTACATAAAGAGCACGGCTGCGTCAGCATAGGCTGTTAGAAAAAGGAATGGTTTTCTGCCTAATTTGTCGGAGAAATGGCCGGCGAGATATGTGGAAGCGGATTGAACCAGAACCATAATGCTAAAGGCGAGGCCGAGCTTCTCTACTCCGCCGCTCAGCTTCTCCACCTGAAGCACATAAAAAGGGCCGATAAACCCCATAACAACCGCCCATAAAGAGCTTACGGTCGTAAATAATAGAAGATTATTTTTTGCTGACGCAGAGTTCAAGTGTTGTCAATCTCCGGCGTATATTTTATATCCTGCAGGATAAATGTCTCTAAAGTGGCATCAAGGTACGGCTTTCTGCAATCCACGCCATCTATCTTCCCGTCCTTGAGTAGTTTCATAAACCTGCACCCTCCATAACAGACAGGGAGGTATGCGCAGTCAAGACATTCCTGCCTCTTCCATATATCAAGCCTGTGGGATTCGCTGTAGTCGGTCATGCCGCTCCAGAGGTCGCCGGTTTCAAGCCCCTGCCAGCCTATAAGCGCCGGGCATTTGTAAAAGGTTCCATTATAGTTAATTACAATATCATCCTTATTCTCTATCATGCACGGAGACGGCATAATCCTGAGGGTCTGAAAGCCTCTCTTCAGAATCTCCTCCCTCAGAAAGAGGCTCGCCTCAAAGACCCACGGCTCATTAATGGATTCAACTCCGTCCCTGAAATCTGGCAGAGCAACCTCCTTCCGGGTTTGACTGACAGGGTCGAACTTCACATAAGATATCTTGTCCGGTGTTATCCCGTTATCAAGAAGATAGTCAAGAAGTCTGGGAAAGTCTTTGTAGTTCTCCTTTGTATAATTGCCGCCAAGCTGGATGCCTGTAATCTCGCAGGCATCCCTGATATTCCTTATGATTATGTCAAAACTGCCTGAGCCTGATTTAAAGGGCCTGAACCTGTCATGGTTTTCGCTCAAACCATCAATTGTTATTCTTGCATCCATAAGACCCAACGATGCCAGCTCCTTTGCCCTCTTTGAGGTCAGGAGCGTGCCGTTGGTCACGAGGTTAAAGGTATACGCCACTCCCCGTTCTCCTGCCGAGGCCTTCAGCCTCTCTGAGATATGCCTGACAAGCTCGTAACTTAGAAGAGGCTCTCCTCCGTAGAAGTCAAAATGAACCTTTTTGCCGTTGGCAAGATAACGGTCTTCGGTAAAGATTATCAGAGTATCCGCTGTATCTTGAGACATATAATGCTTCCCCTTCATCATGCCTTCGTAACAGTAAGTACAGCGCAGATTACAGTCAAGGTTCATGACGACCAGGGCGGCAAACGCCTTTCTCTCCCTGTTTGCCGTATCAATGGAGTGGAGCATCTCATTTTTCTCCTCATCAGGATCATCAATTAGGAAGCCGAGATCATAGAGCGTGCCGGCATCAGAGGAATCAAGATTTCCGTCTTCAACTGCCTTTAAGACGGCTTCAGGGACAAGGGCGCTTGATGCCCTTTTTGTGGAATAAAGAAGGAGATAACCGGGTTCTTCATGATAGGGGAATATCTTTAGGTAATTCGATAACTTCATAAATCAGCAAAAAAATAAAGGGGAGAAGAATCTCCCCTTTAAGATCTAATACATCATTATCATTATTTTCTATATGGCAGAAAAGCCGCATAACAACATGTGGCCTTGGGGCCGGCTGACTTTTTAATGCCCTTACTAAGCACCCTGATCTTCATAATTGTTACCTCCCGATAAAGGTTGACATCCTCCCAACCGGAGTACAATCTAATTATATCACCTCTTTCGCTAAATTCAGCGATAATATTTTCAATTAAAACCTAAGCCCAACCCCTCCCTCTACCCATCTTCCGGGGTTTTTGAATGTTTCAGAGAGATACTGCGAGCCGTTAAAGATGTTGTGCGCGGAGAGAAAGATCTCGGCATTGACCCTGTCGCTCTTATATACCCTCTTTTTTAGGTTAATATCCCAGATAAAAGAATCGAACTTGCTGTTTGAAAAATCTTCGGGGTTCCACCATATATAATGTCCCTTGAGTGATCCGATGAAGGATTTGTTGTTATTATAGAGAATGCCTATGTCACAAGTATATTCAGGGGTACTTTTAAGCCTCACTCCTGTAGCGGCGTCCCTTGCGTCAATATAGGCAAAACCCGCTGAAAAAGATGTGTTATAAACCGGCGCTGTCTTCACCTCTATTTCAAGGCCCTGCCTCCTCTGTTCATCCCTGTTCACAGATGTAAATGTGCCGTCCGGCAATTCCTCTTCAGAGATAGCGTCTGATATATTATGTCTGAAGAGATTTACCCTGTACCAGAGGTATTTCATGTCAGAAGACTCTATCCCTGCCTGAATTGACCAGGCCTTTTCAACCCCAAGGTCAGGATTCGGAGTGTAGAAGAAGCCTGTACCGTATGTGGCTGAAAGAGGCGGGATATTGAAGCCCCGGGCAGCATATCCCCTCAGTATGGTCTTGTCGTTAAGCTGATATGTAATCCCGATACTCGGGCTTAGAAAGTCGCTGTTTGTGCTCGTCTTGTCATACCTTACCCCCGGTGTAACAGAGAATTTTTCATAGGATATGGTGTCATTTGCAAAGACCGCCCATTTATCGAGAGCCTGCTTGCCGTCCGTAATGCTCTCTGATTCTGTTTCGCCATTGTCAGTGTCAGCGCCGATAACTATATTATGCTTATCTTTCTTGAGGGTAAGATTTATGCTTCCGCCATAATTTGAGTCGTCGAATGCGCTCGCCGCCACTTCAGCGCCTGAACTCAGCTCATACATAAAGAAGTCCGTATCCTGGCTTAACCTCCTTAAAGAGAGATGAAGATCAGCCTCATCCGTCATCTTATAATTCATTGAGAGCGTGTAGAAGAGATATCTGAATTCATTGCCGAATGAGATATTAGAAAGAGGGTCTTCGCCTAATCCTCTGTCTCCGCTGCTGTACCCGAGAGTGAAGATAAGGTTTGCCTTGTTATTGATGTCCCATTTCAGCTTTGTGTAGAGATTATCTCCATCAAAGTCCGTGCTCGGCGTAAGACCGTCCGTGAGAAGTTTTCCGGCATAAATATAATATCCAATATTGCCTGCCCTGCCTGATGCCTCGGCCCTGTAATCGCCGGTATTCTCCTCTCCAATAGACGCAGAGACAACACCCTCTGGTTTTGCGGCGATGCCCGCAGGCTTTGTTATAATATTTATCACGCCTCCGAGCGAGGAACCCCATGAGGAGGACGCAGGCCCCTTTATTATCTCTACCTTTTCTATATGCTGGACAGGGATAGCGCTCAGGTCGGCAAAGTTGTCCGAAAGGTTGTTCAGCGTGATTCCGTCTATCATCACAAGCACATGTCTGGTATCTGAACCCTGAATATGGACATTTGCGGCGCTGCCCGGACCTCCCCTTAAATCCATCTGCACCCCGGTTATTGCATTAAGGACATCTGTGACGGTATGAGCATTCATCTCCCTTATATCTTTTGCAGTAATGACCGTGATATTCTCCGCAACCTGAAATACTGGCTTCGGGGTTCTTGAAGGAGACTCAACAAGCTGCTCAGGGTTATAGAACATCTGGAGAACCTGCATCTCCTCTTCAGAGACCGCATAGACAGAAGGGCAGAGGAATAGGAGAAATAGTATTACAGAGAAGAAATATAGCCGAAAGATGCCTGTTTTGACATAAATCCCGCATTCAGGAAGTTTCATCATATTATTCATTATATACTAACAGTTTAATTTGTCAAATTCCGGGCTGAGAATTATCCAAGGACTCTAAAAAAGAATTTTAATTATCAGATGGGGATTTATTCTGCTATAATGCAATTAAGGAGCCTGAAATCCTGCGAAGACGGGGGTACGGGCATATGGTAATTTATCTTGAGCAGAAGATTCAAAAACAATAAAAAAGAAACTGTCATGACCCTTGCTGAAAGGTTCAGGAGTTCTCATTTCTTTTTAATTTTCAGTGCGTTTGTCCTTATGCTCCTGTTAAGCCGGCAGACATCCGCATCAGGGGGAATCATCGCGGTACAGAGCTCAAATATCAAACCCTACAATGATGCACTGAGAGGTTTTGAAGACGCCTGCAATTGTGACACAAAGCATTTATTGATACCCGAAGCGGAAGAAAGAGATCTTCAGACGATAATTCACAGTGCACAGCCCGATCTTATTCTTGCTATAGGTATAGATGCGCTCAACAAAGTCAAGTTAATCAGGGACTTACTAATTGTGTACATTATGGTGCTTAACCCTCAATTAGGCCCTTCCGATCATGCGAACATCACCGGTATCAGCATGATAATATCTCCTGAGACACAACTATCCATGATAAAGCGGTTCATGCCCGATGCAAAGAGTGTCGGGTTATTATACGACCCGAGCAGGACGGACGATTTCGTGACAAAGGCGAGAAGGGCTGCCGTGTCAGAAGGGATTCGTCTTGTTGCAAGCGAGGTCCGCAGTCCGAAGGACCTTCCCGAACAATTGAAAAATATAGGGGAAAATATTGATCTCTTCTGGATGCTTCCCGATGTCACTGTGGTCACTCCTGAGACGGTCGAATTTATACTCCTCTCCTTAATTGAAAAGAAGATACCTGTGGTCACATTTTCGGATAAATATCTTAAAATAGGTGCGGCGGTCTCATTAATGATTGACGCCTTTGATATAGGGAAGCAGGCATGGGAGATGACTGAAAAAGTTCTTGCCGGCGCAGAGATAAAGAAGATAGAGAAGAGATTCGCAAGAAAATCCGTTGTAGCTGTCAACAGGGATATAGCAAACAAACTGGGGATATCCGTCAGCGACAAATTCCTCAATGAGAACTATAAATAACAGATGAAATCATTAAACTTTCTAAGGCACTACCGGGACAGCTTCGGCGCCAAGATCTTCTATCTGTTCACCCTCTTTATTATCGCCATATCCGTTATTTTCACAGGGTTCTTTGTAAATCATCAGAACAATGCGTTGAAGAACAGCCTTATTCATGACGGCAAACAGCTTGCGGAATTCCTCTCTTACACATCAAAACTTGCCGTCTACACAGAAAACAGTAATTTGCTTGTGGATTCGGTTGACGGCGTTATGCAGAATAAGGAAGTAATTCTGGTTTAGGTATTTAATGCCGGAGGCAAAGAGTTAATAGCCCGTCAAAGGACGGAGGAGGGGAGTATCGAAAACCCTGTTAATATGTCTCCCCCCAGTCTGGCGGAAGAGATTGGAACACTCAGGAGAACTGTCTCGACGATTTATTCGGAAAGAGGCAATGAGATCGAATTCCTGGCGCCGGTTGTTCTTAAAGGTCAATCAGGTGAAGAAGATCTCCTGCTGTCCGGTGAAAGCTCGTCAAGCGGGAGATATAGTTTTATAGGGTTTGTCAGAATAGTATTTTCCAAAGAACCATTGCGGAAAAGCCTTGCGGCCATTTTGTCAAAGAACATACTGATACTTTTCAGTTTTATCGTATTCAGTTCTTTCATCATTTATTTTCTGGTCAAGCAGAGAATAACAAAACCGCTTAACCGGCTTGCTGAAAGCGCTCGGTCATTAGGTGAGGGAGATTTTTCCAGAAAGGTTCATATTTACTCAAGTGATGAGATAGGAAGCCTTGCTAAGACATTTAACAATATGGCTGAATCGTTGGGAAATAGAGAGACGGAAAAGCAGCATCTCTTAGGGGAGCTGACGCAATCAGAGAAGGATTGGAAAGACACCTTCAACTCCATGACAGATATGATTACCATACATGATAAGGATTTCAGTGTAATCAGGGTCAATAAAGCGGCTGAAGAAATTCTTGCTCTCTCTTCTCCGGAAACCAGCAGCACTCTCCAATGTTTTAAGTATTTTCATACGGCGGATTACCCCCCTGATAACTGCCCAAGCTGTGCCTGCCTTACGACCCAAAAACCCGGCAGTCATGAAGTCTTTATTCCTTCCCTGGATAAATTTTTTGAGGTCAGATCTATTCCCAGATTTAACGGCGACAATGAATTGGTAGGGGTGATACATGTGGCAAGAGATGTTACCGGACAGAGGAGACTCGAGGAACAGCTTCGTCACGCCCAGAAGATGGAGGCGATCGGACAGCTTGCCGGCGGGGTAGCGCATGATTTCAACAATATCCTTACAGCGATCATGGGCTACGGCCATTTGCTGCAGATGAAACTCAAAGGAGACGATCCGCTGAAACATAATTTTGACCAGATACTCAAGGTGACTGAGCGCGGGGCCGACCTTACCCGGAGCCTGCTTGCCTTCAGCAGGAAACAGGCGGTCGGACTTAAGCCTGTAACCATAAATAAAATTGTAGAAACCTCGGTTAAGCTGTTACCCGGACTGATTGGCGAAAGGATAGAGCTTAAGACAATTCTTGGGGAGGAAGGCCTTACAATTCTGGCAGACAGCGTTCAGATAGAGCAGATAATAATGAATCTTGCATCAAACGCGCGTGATGCCATGCCTGACGGAGGCGTTTTAACTATTGCAGCAGAAGGTATGGAGATGGACAGAGAATTTTTAAGCACTCACGGCTATGGAGATCCGGGGCCATACGTGTTGCTTTCATTTACAGACACTGGCATCGGGATGGATGAAGAGGCAAAGAAGAAGATATTTGATCCCTTTTTCACAACCAAGAAGGTAGGAGAGGGGACAGGGCTGGGGCTTGCGATAGTATACGGTATCGTGAAGCAGCATAACGGCTATATCACAGTTGACAGTGAAGAGGGGAAGGGAACGACATTCAGTATATATTTTCCATTAATTGACGGCAAGGCAGAGGATGAGGCAGCAGAAGCTTCTGCCCCGGCCGGCGGGAAAGAGACAATACTTATTGCGGAAGATGATGCAGCGGTTAGGGAGCCTTTAAAGGCTACGCTGGAGATATTCGGGTATGATGTGATAGAGACGGTTAATGGAGAAGATGCTGTTGCAAAGTTTAAAGAAAATAAAGAGAGGATCAAGCTGCTTCTATTTGATGTAATAATGCCGAAGATGAACGGCAAGGAAGCATACGAAGAGATAAAGCAGATTGCGCCTGATATTAAAGCCATTTTTACAAGCGGGTATACGGCGAATACGCTCCAGACAAAGGAGATACTTGAGAAAGGGCTTACCTTTATATCAAAACCTGTCTCACCGAATAATCTGTCAAGAAAGATCAGGGAGGTGCTGGATAAATGAGGCGGAATTGTTATTTCATCCCTTATTTTCTATAAAGTTTTATAGAGCGTAGCAATTTAAAGTAAGGCGTAACTCGTTACAATTTCACACCTGTAAGCCGTAATCAGGTATAATACTTTCGTATGAAATACGGCGGAAAGAATATATCCAAGTCAAGGCTTCAACGGTGGGCTAATCCAACTCCGGACAGGGATTATACAATCGAGATAAGTTTTCCCGAATTCACCTGTCTCTGCCCGCGTTCGGGCTATCCCGACTTTGCAACGATCAAGATCAACTACATCCCTGATAAATACATTGTTGAGCTTAAGTCATTGAAACTCTATCTGAATAACTTCAGAAACCAGCATATATCGCATGAGTCTGTAACAAATTTTGTATTCGACGATCTGAAGAAATTCCTCAAGCCGAGGAACCTTGAAGTAATCGGAGACTTTAACCCACGGGGAAATGTTAAGACGGTTATAAGGGTGTCAACTTAATCTGAAACAGCTTTTTGCCCTGACGCCTTTAATCTGCTAATCCTTTTTCTTCCTGACAGGCTTTTTCTGTTTACCCGCGGTTATTTTCTCTTTAGCGATCTTGTCCAGTATGCCATTGAGAAAAGATGCGGATTCTTCTGTGGAGTATTTCTTGGCGATCTCGAGGGCTTCGTTTATTGTTACTGACGGCGGGATGTCTGCTCTGTGTATGAGTTCGTAAGCGGCTGCCCTTAAAATATTCTTGTCAACAACCGCCATCCTGTCAAGCGCCCAGTGCTCTGCGGCATTTTTGATAATCTCATCCAGTGAAACAATGTGCTCTAATGTCCCTCTGACAATTGATTGGGTAAACTCTTTAACTTCCTGGGCCTCGTCTTTACCTTTCCAGAACTCATTTAGCACGTCATCGCTTAATTTATTGCCGGTAATCTCAAGCTGGAAGAGTATCTGCAGGACATATTCTCTTGCCCGTCTACGTTTCATGAAAGCTTTTTCATAAGCTGCGCCATCTCTATCGCCGCCATTGCAGCGTCCCAGCCCTTATTGCCGCTCTTTGACCCTGCCCTCTCAACAGCCTGTTCAATGGTCTCGGTTGTCAGAATACCGAATGATATTGGGACGCCGGTTTCAAGGGACGCGGAGGCGATGCCCTTTGTCGCTTCTGCCGCAACATATTCAAAGTGGGCCGTTGCTCCCCTGATTATTGTTCCGAGGCATATGACCGCGCTGCATGACTTTTTCGCGGCAACTTTTTTGGCTGCAAGCGGGATCTCAAAAGCGCCGGGGACCTTTACAACCTCTATATTCTTTTCTTCAGCCCCGTGCCTCAGAAGCGCGTCAACAGCCCCGTCAAGAAGTTTCTTTGTGATGAAATCGTTAAAACGGCTGACAACTATGCTGAACTTTAGTCCTGCTGCCTGAAGATCGCCTTCATATGTTTTCATAACATCCTCCAATGTTTTCTATTGCGTGTCTATATATTATCCAGCAAATGGCCCATTTTCTTCTTCTTTACTTTAAGATACCCGATGTTCTTATTATGAGGTTTTGTCTCTATGGGGACCCTCTCGGTGATATGCAGTCCATACCCCTCAAGCCCGATAATCTTCTTCGGGTTGTTTGTTATGAGGCGCATATTGCGTATCCCGAGATTTACCAGTATCTGCGCCCCGATCCCGTAGTCCCTCAGGTCAGGCTTAAACCCGAGCTTTTCATTCGCCTCAACAGTATCAAGCCCTTTGTCCTGAAGCTCATATGCCTTTATCTTGTTGGCAAGCCCTATGCCTCTGCCTTCCTGCCTCATATAAAGAAGCACGCCCTTGCCTTCCTTATTTATCATCGCCATAGCCTTGTGAAGTTGTCCGCCGCAGTCGCATCTCTTCGAACTGAACACGTCTCCGGTAAGACACTCGGAATGCACCCGCACGAGTACTTTATCATCAGGAGAGATATCCCCCTTTATAAGCGCTACGTGTTCTGAATTGTCAAGCATGTTGCCGAATACTATAGCTCTCATATCACCGCCGAACCTTGTGGGTACTTTTGCCGTTGCGAGCCTTGTAACAAGGCTTTCGTTATGCATCCTGTACCGGATCAGATCCTTTATTGTCACCATCTTTAATTTATGCTTTTGGGCAAACTTTGCAAGCTGAGGGACCCTTGCCATGGTGCCGTCGTCATTCATTATCTCGCAAATAACCCCTGCGGGATAAAGTCCGGCTATCCTCGCAAGATCAACAGAGCCCTCGGTCTGTCCGGCGCGCTGAAGAACTCCGCCGGGCTGCGCCCTTAAAGGAAATGTATGTCCCGGCCTTGCGAGATCTTCAGGTTTAGACTTCGGGTCAATGGCTGTTTTAATGGTCTTGGCCCTGTCAGCAGCTGATATGCCGGTTGTTACGCCTTTTTTTGCTTCGATAGATATAGTAAAGGCTGTGCCGAAGCGCGAGGTATTAAGATCCGCCATCATCGGCAGCCTGAGTTCATCAACCCTTTCATGAGTTAAAGAGAGGCATATAAGTCCGCGGCCGTATTTAGCCATGAAATTTATAGCCTGCGGTGTTGCTTTTCCTGCTGCTATTGTAAGGTCGCCTTCATTTTCCCTGTCCTCATCATCAACAAGGATGATCATCCTGCCTCTCTTTATATCCTTAACAGCTTCTTCTATCGTGTCGAATTTATATTTACTGCGCATAATAACTCCGGTTTTTATAATGTATTTCTGTTAATCTGCAAACCCCTTCTCTCTTAAAAGAGCTTCGAGATTTGAGGAACCCCCACCCCCCGCAAGAAGCTTCTCAACATACTTGCCTATAATATCAACCTCTATATTTACTTTATCTCCCCTTTTTTTATCCCCGATGTTAGTGGCTGTCAGGGTATGCGGTATAATAGAAACGCTGAATGACTGATCATCAACCTCTGTCACCGTAAGGCTTATGCCGTCAATCGCGACAGAACCCTTCTTCACTATATATCTCAGCGTCTCAGGAGAAGCGCTGAATGTATAAAGCGTGTATTCACCGGCCTGTCTTCTGTCCTTGATCGTCCCGACAGTGTCTACATGCCCTGATACCATATGTCCGCCGAACCGGTCAGACAGCCTGAGCGCTCGCTCAAGATTTACCCTTTCATTTGCCTTAAGCTCTCCAAGGTTTGAACTCTTCACAGTCTCAGGAGAGAGATCAAAGAGAAGCGTCCTGCCGTCTGTTGTTGCTGTAAGGCAGACTCCATTAACAGAGACGCTGTCGCCTATCTTCACCTCCATCTCAGACAAAGGTTTCACGGAGAGCCTCATGCCTCTTGCCCTCCTTTCGGAAGAGGCAACAACCCCAAGCGTTTCAACAAGGCCGGTAAACATTAATCTATTTTTGAGGTATCCACTGCAAACTGAAAGGTCTTCTGATAGATGCCGAGCCAGTTTACGGTCTCTTTCCATGAAAGTTCTATTTTATAAGCGAGGCCGCGGGTCAATGTTATATTCTCCTCCCTAAGCGGAATATTCATATCCCGCGCCATCTCCTGAACCTTTGTCATCATCTCGCCTTCCCTGAATCCGGCGCTCGGAAGTTTCGAGACCTCTTTCAGATCGCTCTCAAAGACTAAATAATGATAATACGGCACGCCAAACTGATACGCTGAAGCGAGCGCCAAAACAATGATGATAAGATTTAAGAACTTCTTCATAATCTTCGCACCTCCTTAATTAATAAGGTTCCCTATTCTGCCCCATCTGACTTTGTTATACCATAAATCACTGCCGTCCCATGACCAATAGATCATAAAGGCCTTGCCCTTAATATCGTCCATATCCACAAAGCCCCAGAACCGGCTGTCAAAGCTCTGGTCCCTGTTATCTCCCATAACAAAAAATTTTCCGTGAGGAACAGTAAGCGGGCCGAAGTTGTCTCTATTGGTTATATCTTCATTCTCAACATGTGTGTCTTTATGTATTTTGTACGGTTCATTCAGGGGGATATCATTAACATACACCCGTTTGTTCTTTATCTCAACCTTGTCCCCGCCTACGCCGACTACCCTCTTTATAAAGTCTTTGCAGTCATCCTTAAAAAGGTATGAAGGGTCCCCGTTGCTTAATGTATTGCTGAATCTTGTTTTAATATTCTTTGCGATGCTCCTGCATTCCTCCACATCCCTGTTCTTCGGAAAGGAGAAGACTATGACATCTTCTCTTTTGGGCTGCCTGAAGATCAGAGACCTGCCGTCTGAAAAAGGGAGATCCAGACCGTAGATAAACTTACTTACAAGTATATGGTCGCCTATGACAAGCGTGGGGATCATTGAGCCTGAAGGTATTTTGAAGGCCTGCACAACATAAGCCCTTATCAGGAGGGCCAGCATTACGGCTATGATTATAGCCTCTGCATATTCCCTGAACTTTGACTTTCTTCTGCCAGTTGCCAAATGATTTCTCCTTTGTCTTGCGCAGCTGTCAGCCGCTAACCCCTCAAACTAACGCCTATTTTACCTTAAGAACAGCAAGAAAAGCTTCCTGAGGGATCTCGACCCTCCCAAACTGCTTCATTCTCCGCTTGCCCTCCTTCTGTTTCTCGAGGAGTTTTCTCTTTCTTGAGATGTCGCCGCCATAGCATTTTGCAAGCACATTCTTCTTCATCGCCTTTATGCTTTCCCTTGCTATTATCTTGCTCCCTATGGCCGCCTGAATAACGACCTCAAACATCTGCCTGGGGATAACCTCCTTAAGCCTCTCAGTGATCTGTCTTCCCTTAATGTAAGCGCTGTCAGTATGGACTATCATCGAAAGAGCATCAACAGGTTCTCCGTTCAGAAGCACATCAAGTTTTGTCAGCTTTGAAACCCTGTGTCCGATAAACTCATAATCCATCGAGGCATAGCCGCTCGATGAAGATTTCAGCTTATCATAAAAATCCCATAATATCTCGCTTAAGGGAAGCTCGTACGTTACCCTTATCCTCTCTTTCCCGATATAATCGAACTCTTTCTGCTCGCCGTGTTTTTCTTCACAGAGCGCAAGGATCGGGCCGATATATTTTGACGGGACAAAGATCAGGGTCTTAACAAAAGGCTCTTCAATCTTTTCATAATGCTGCGGCAGTTTCGCCGGGCTGTCAATGTATATAATGCTTCCGTCTGTTTGAGTGACCTTGTAAACGACTGTCGGAGCAGTATTTAGAAGAGAGAGCTTAAACTCTCTTTCAAGCCTCTCTTTCACTATCTCCATATGGAGAAGACCGAGAAAACCGCACCTGAAACCAAAGCCGAGCGCGGTTGAGCTCTCAGGCTCGTAACTGAAGGAAGAGTCATTCAGCTTAAGTTTTTCGAGGGCATCTTTCAGTTCAGCATACTGGTTAGGCTCTGTTGGATAGAGACCGGAAAATACCATAGGTTTGACGTCCTTGTATCCGGGACAAGGCTCCGAAGTAGGATTTTCCGCATCTGTTATAGTGTCGCCGACCTTTGTATCCGAAACATTCCTTATGCCGGCAATTATATAACCAACCTCGCCTGATTGTAGTTCTTCAACAGCCTTTTTATGCGGGGTCAGCACACCTATCTCAAGCACCTCATATGATTTTTGAACAGCCATGAGAAGGATTTTGTCGCCCTTTTTTATTGTGCCGTCAAAGAGTCTCACAAGCACAACGACCCCCTGATAATTATCAAACCATAGATCAAATATCAATGCCTTTAAGGGACGGCTGATGCTTCCTTTTGGCGGCGGCAGCCTTTTTACCACTGCCTCCAAAGCATCCCTGATGCCGATGCCCTCTTTTGCGGAAGTGATAATGGCGTCACTGCAGTCTATGCCTATTGAGTCTTCAATCTGTTCTTTTACCCTTTCAGGTTCCGCGCCAGGAAGGTCTATCTTGTTTATTACAGGTATTATTTCGAGGTGGTTCTCTGAAGCCAAATAGGCGTTGGCAAGGGTTTGGGCCTCAACCCCCTGAGTAGCGTCAACTACAAGCAAGGCACCCTCGCATGAGGCAAGACTGCGCGAAACTTCATAGGAAAAATCAACATGCCCCGGCGTGTCAATCAGATTGAGTATATACTCTTTCCCGTCCAGGGCCTTATAATTGAGCCTGACGGCATGGGCTTTTATAGTTATGCCGCGCTCTTTCTCAAGGTCCATGGAGTCCAGGACCTGCTTTGACATCTCCCTCATCGACAGCGCGCCGGTGAGTTCGAGAATACGGTCGGCTATGGTGGATTTACCGTGGTCTATATGAGCGATAATGGAGAAATTTCTTATATTATTGCCGGACATCTCTTTATGCAGCGGATTATTTTGCAGCTTCAGAATGAAGCGCAAGGCCTGCAGCGCCTAATGAACCGCAATCCTTCATTAATATGGTTTTAAGTATCCTGACATTTGGAGCAAGGGGTTTCAGCACCCTTCTTGAAACCTCTTTTTGCAGCCCTTCAATAAAAAGGTCCCACGCGCCCACAAGGCCTCCCCCTATAATTACAGCATCAGGGCTTAAGAGATTTATAAGGTTTGCAATGCCTATCCCAAGATAGTGTCCGAACGGCCTGAAGAGTTCTCTGCTTAAGCTGTCGCCTTCGAGAGCGGCCTTAAATATATCTTCAGGGGTTATTTTATAATAATTACCCTGAGAGAATTGCGTTAATATGCTTTCCGTTCCCTTTTCTAATGATGAGGTTGCGATATCAACAATGGCCCTGCCTGAAGCGTAAGACTCAAGACATCCGGAACTGCCGCAGGTGCAGGGGCGTCCGTTCGGTTCAATGACCATGTGGCCGGCCTCTATAGCGCCCTCATAAGGTTTGCCCTTATAAATCAGTCCGCTCCCCAGCCCTGTGCCGAGCGTAAGCACGATAAAATTGTCGAAATCTTTCCCTGTTCCTACCCATTTTTCTCCATAAGCGCAAGCGTTAGCGTCATTCTCCACAACAACCGGCAGAGAAAATTCCTTCTCAAAGATATCTTTTATCTGGAGTTTATTTATAGAAGGAATATTAGGAGAATAAATAACTGTTCCGTTCTTTCTGTCTATAATCCCCGCAATACCAAACCCGATGCCTGTGACATCACTCACTCCCGCGCTGCCCGGGGAATAAGTCTTCAGGGCATTGTCATTAATAATCCCTTTCAAGACTTTGAAGAGCAGGGCTTTTATATTGTCTCCATGTACGTCAGAAGGCGTGGGATGCGACTGGCTTGTTAACACTCTGCCGTCTTCTGAGACAAGGACAACCTTTATATTTGTCCCGCCTATATCAATGCCGATCGCCATGTTCATAGAGGTTCTTCTCCGTTGGAAAATAAGATGCAGTAATTACTAAGAGGGATTATAATATCACAACTAACAAAATTATGCGTATTTTACTGCCTGACCATGCTGTTAGTATATTCCAGGCCCTCTTTCACTTACCTGCCTGTTTTGATATACTTTAAATACGTTTTTGAATGAAAAACATGAAAGAAGCCCGATCCATTGTCAACGATATTGTGAAAGAAATTGAAGAGCGGGTGTCCTCTCCTCAAGCTGACGAAGCCCACCTTAAAGAATTCCAAGACAGGCAGAAGGCGATAGAATATGCGGTCTCGCAGGATTTTTCCGGCGGGGTGCCGAGGAAACATGTCTCAAGAATAAAGCAGATATTAGGTAGTGAATTTATAGACATCTTAAACCAGGGGAAGATAGGCCCGCTTGTATGGAAAGGAAAAGATAGGCTTGAAAGGATATACCAGAGGCTTGCTTCGCTCCTTGCGCTATATCTGCATTACGAAAAAGAGGCGCAGTCAAAAACCCTTGAGGTGGGACGCCTTAATAAGATAAAGGACGAGTTGATAGAATCACAGGTTTCGCATATCCATGAGGTGGAGATGCTTGAGACTCAATTGCATGGATATAAAATGCTTATGGAGATTGCGCTCGAACCCTTTGAAGACGCGATGAAGAAGATCATGTCATTTCTTGATGCGAAACAGATTGAGGTCTTTCTCTTTGATGATGACAGGTTTCTTGCAACTGAACTTAAAACGGACGGCGAAACATTTACTTATAACCAGCAGGAAGAAAAACCTGAGATACCTGAAGCAGTGAGTGAAGTTAAACTTCAGGAAAAGAAGGAGACCACGCTTGATGTCCCGCTCGTTGTGGAGGGGAAACAGATCGGACACTACCGTCTTGAGCTTCAGGCCTCGGGCGACTTTGACAAAGTGCAATGGAAGAAGGATGTTGAATGGATAACGCCTGTGCTTGCGCGCGTTATTGAATCGAACAGAAATCTAATTTTGGCGCGCAAGGTTTACATTGACGACCTGACGCAGATGTACAACAAGCGGAAGCTGAACGAACAAATGGGCAAACTATTCAAGCAGTTCAAGCGGGGCGATAAGGAGCTTTATATTGCGATGATGGATATTGATAAGTTCAAACTCCTGAATGACACTTACGGCCATCCGGTTGGAGACGAGATATTAAAACAGACCGCAGTCATATTTAAAGAAGAGATGCCATGCGCCTACAGGTACGGCGGCGAGGAATTTGCCGGTGTATTCTACGGGTTTGACAAAGAAAGAACGCTTGAGATTATGGAGCGCCTGCGCAAGAGGATAGAGAATACCGTATATCCCATAAAGGGGCAGGATTACCGCATAACAATCTCAGCAGGCATAGCAAAGTTTGAGACGCATATGAGCTCTGTCATGGATGCTATTGACAGGGCGGATCAGGCTCTCTACGCAAGCAAGGAAGACGGCAGAAACAGATGCACGTACTATCATGATGTAAAAGACCGTCTCTCCTCCGATGCCGCAAAACTCCGACAGGAGATTCTGCAATTAAAAGAACAGATGAACCGTGTCACGAGGGAAAATAAGCGTTTAGCAGGGCAGACGAATAAAAAGACTGCGGAAGATTAAGATCAGGGTTGGAGCTGGCTTTGGAAGTGATTATAAACGAAGAGATCATCAAAGGAATATATCAACATGCTGTTGAAGAGTACCCGAATGAGTGCTGTGGCATTGTAACGGGCAACGCAGAGAAACAGGACCTTCATAGGTGCAGGAACATCCAGAACGAACTTCACGCGGAAGACCCTGAAAGACATCCGAGAGATGCGCGTACAGCATACGCTATTGAGAGGAAAGAAGCGGATAAAATTTATGCTGACTCCGGCAAAAGAGGGGAAGAGGTTTTAGCTTTCTATCACTCTCATATTGACTGTGATGCCTACTTTTCAGATACTGACATAGCTGCGCAGACAGTTTTTGGAGAGCCTGAATTTCCAAATGCGCTTCATTTAGTGGTTTCAGTTGTGGAAAAAAATATTTTAGGCATGAAGTGCTTTAAATGGGACAAGGCGAAAGAGAGTTTTGATATTAAATCCTGACAGGCATTGTTTTTCTCTTACAGCAAAGCGCTAATCCAATTTAAACAAATAGCCGCAGCCTTGTACCAGCACCATGCTGAAAATAATGCTGTAGATACAATAGCCCCAAACACGAAGAGTCTCGTCATTTATTAACACCTCCTCAATATATTAAGGGGTAATAGAACCGAAATTCTAAATGCCGTACTTTTTATATATTTCCTTCCTCACAGGACAACTGCAAAAAGATAAGGAGTAACCAAAAGAATTTTTGTAATTGCAATGTTTCTTTTCCTGACATTCAATAAAGATTACTCCGGAGCCATTTGTTGGGCGAACAACCCGACAAAGTTCATAATCTTTGTCATTTAAGCATCCTAAAGATGATGTGCACTTTGCAGCTTGAACTGTTAAATCTTCATCAATTTGAATATCCATATTAATGCCTCCATATCAACAACGTATAATATGCAGGCATTGATGTCAATGGTAAGAAAACGGGTAAGAATGGGGGCAAAAATACCCCATTAAAGCTTGGTAAGTTTTACTTGCGATTAACTCAAACTTCTCAAGTAAGTGGATAAATTGACTTTTTTGTTCGATAATTCTAATTTCTTCCTGATATTTTTACGATACCCTTCTATTGACTGAATAGATATATTAAAAAAATCAGACATTTCTTTGTTTGTAAGTCCTTTTTCTACCATATTGCAAATATCAATCTCTCTTGGCGTTAATTTAAGTTTTTTGCTCGATAATATAACGCCAAATGATGATGTGACTTTTTTCAGATTATGCTCAAGCAACTTCACATGTTTTTCTCCGGTGCCTGTTGCTTTGAATTTCCTTAAAATCGGGATTATAAGCTCATCAATATTGCTTGAAATGTTCTCTTTTATTTTGCTTTTCTCAAGCTCAATTTGCCCTATGACTTCCCTAAGCGCTATGTTTTTATCCTCTAAAGTGTTTTTTTGCCTCTCCAGTTCATCAGTGCGTTCTTTCACCAAATGCTCCAGGTACTCACGATATTTTCTCAGCTCCTCCTCAGCCTCCCTGCGATCTGTGATGTCCTGAACCGTCCCGCTCAGGATCACATTATTGCCTGTATGATCTGGAATAAGTTCTGCCTGTGCGTGCAGTATCCTGGTCGTGCCGTCCCGCAGGATAAACCGGTAATCAATGCTGAAGTGCTTTCCGGTCTGCACAGTCTCGTCTATGGCCTTTTTAAGGACTGGCCGGTCATTGGGGTGGATCATGCTGAAGAACATCTTGAAGTCAGCCGGGTCATTCCCCGGGTCAAGCCCGAGGAGGCGGAACAATTCGTCGGACCATACAACCTTGCCAGTCGTCAGGTTGTGCTCCCAGCTTCCGATGTGCGCAATGCGCTGCGATTCGGCAAGCTGCTTCTCGCGCTCCCGCAAGGCATTCTCCACCTGTTTGCGCTCAGTAATGTCAATAACTCCTGCAACACCCCCTATGTAATTTCCGTCATCGTCCTTAATCGGAGAAGCCTCCATAGTTACATACAGAATGCTCCCGTCTTTCTTTATAAGCTCAAAATCATGCTGCTCTTTTACTCCGGCCTTGCGTTTCTCCATCTTCTCTTTACAAAGCTTTACCCCTCGTTCATCCATAAAATCAAAAACTTTCTTCCCAAGCATCTCCTCTACAGTATATCCAAGCATCTCTGCCATGCGATCGTTGACAAAAGTTGTATTTTCTTCTGTGTCAAGCGCCCAGATGCCTTCCTGAAGAGCGTTAACAAGCAGGCGATATTTCTCTTCGCTTGTTGCGAGCGCTTTTTCAGCCTGCTTGCGCTTACTAATGTCCTTTACAACTTCCATCCCGGCTATGATTTTGCCGGCATTATCTTTCAACGGCGATGAGATAATTTCATAGTAAAATATTCCAGCATCTGTATCTCTGACCTGTTCCATTTTATGAACTTTACCATCTTTAAAAGACATGGCAAGATGACAATTTCCACAGAGATTATCTTTCCGCTGATATGCCTTATAACAATATTCTCCGATATGCTCCCCAATCATCTTTTTATGGCTCTGGGTTTGATATAAGACTTTAAAATCAGTATCCTGAATGCTTACAGCATCTCCCAAGGCATCGAAAACTCCCTGACTTACCCAGTCCATTACGATTTGTTTTGTGGTCTTATCTTTATCAGGCATATCGTTTAATTAGAAAAATATTTTCTATAGATTCTTAAAAGATTATCACTTATTTCAGTATTATTCCACTATTTCCATCCCCATTATTATTGCATCTTCATCCGGAGAATGATAATAACCTTTTCTTTTTCCGATAGCCGTGAAACCGGCTTTTTCATACAGTTTCACGGCTCCGCTTGACTCTCTCACCTCAAGCGTTACGAATTTTATGTCCGGTCTTTGACGCCTCAGTTCATAAAGGGCGTCCCGAAGAAGAATGAGTCCGATGCCCATGCGTCTGTACTGGGGAAGGACGGCAAGGTTCATGACATGTGTTATATCAAGCATTGTGCGGAGGCAGACATAGCCGGTAATCTGCTCACCCAAAACAGCCACCTTAAAGATAGACTCGCTCTGCTCTATTTCGTATTTAAATGAACTTATTGACCAGGGGGAACTGAAGCACTCCTTTTCTATGGCAAGCACCTGAGAAAGGTCAGCCGGGGTCATCCTTCTGAGCTTTATCCCTTCCAAAGGATCTCTGCCTCGGCTCTTCTTAAATAGAATGGGGTAAGGCTTGCGGGATCGGCTGTTATGCCTTCTTTCAATTTCTCAATCGCTATCTCAGCCACACTTGAGGCTGAAGGAGACATATCTGAAGAAGAGGCAAAAAGCGCATTACCGCCCAGCTTCTCAATGATAAGTTTCCTGTAAATCCTTGCGCCCTCTCCAGTAAATATCGTCCTGCCTTTGATATTATTGAGAAGCTCGGCAGGGGCGGTTGCGGTCTCAGGGATAAGCTTTCTGCATTCGACGTTCTCCCAGTTGTAAAGCGCAGCGTACACCTCATTCTTTCTTGCGTCAAGCATAGGGCATACAGGATGTGAAGAGAATCGAAACTTCCATGCAAATGCATCAAGCGTAGGCACAGGCACGATCGGTTTTTTGGCTGCATAAGAGAGCCCCTTTATAGTGCTGAGGCCAATCCTCAGGCCTGTAAAAGAGCCGGGGCCTATTGATACGGCAAAGGCATCAATATCATTTATTGAAAGATTGGAAGCTGTTAAGAGCCATTCAACAGAGGTCATCACCCTTTCCGAATGGGCGATCTTAACATTTATCCTGACTTCTCCTATAAGCGTGTCATCATCAATAACCGCTATACTGCCTGCCATGGTTGCTGTTTCAATTGCGAGCACCTTCATTGAAGGTAGTTTAACTAAAAGGCTTAACAGAGTAAAGACTACAAAATACAAACCAACTGTCCTTGAAAAAGAGAGTATGTTCTTATACAATAAAACGTTGCTGCAAAACGCAAATAGCTTATTGTCGGCAACAGTTATATACTAAACTCTCAGGTCGTTAATCAATGATCAAATTTATTAATGTCAACAAGAGATTCAGCGACAAGTGCGCACCCCTTAAGAATATCAATCTAACCATCTCCAAAGGCGAGGTCGTCATCATATGCGGCCCGAGCGGCGCGGGGAAGAGCACCCTCATAAGGACGATAAATAAGCTCGAGAACATTGACAGCGGCGAGATAGTCGTTGACGGCATGCACCTCTCAGACCCGAAGACGAACCTGACAGCTCTCAGGGCTGAAGTCGGAATAGTCTTTCAGCATTTTAATCTCTATCCCCATAAGACAGCCCTCAAGAACATAATGCTCGCGCCTATGAAGGTGAGGAAGCTCAGCAAAAAAGAGGCTCAGGAAAAGGCGATGATATTCCTTGAGAAAGTCGGCTTGGCGCATAAACACAATTCATATCCTTCTCAGTTATCGGGCGGGGAGCAGCAGAGGGTCGCGATAGCACGGAGCCTTGCCATGGAGCCTAAGATAATGCTCTTTGACGAGCCTACATCCGCGCTTGATCCTGAGCTTATCAACGAGGTGCTTGATGTCATGATCTCCCTTGCGGAAGAAGGAATGACTATGGTTGTTGTCACCCATGAGATGGCCTTTGCCCAGCGTGTTGCCAGCAAGGTTGCCTTTATGAATGAAGGCGAGATCGTTGAAATAGGAAAGCCCGCAGACATATTCGTAGACCCCAAACACCCAAGAACAAGGGAATTCATGAGCAATATTCTCCACACCTCCTCTTTTTGCTATACAGGACCTAAGAAGTAATCAGGAATGCTTCAGGCTTTGCCTCTATATTTTTGTGCTTGACCACTGCCCCCCCTTGTCAATAATACAAACACATAGGCTGCGAGCGTGGATATCTACTTCTCAGTAATACATGACTGCCGATAGGCAGGCATGTGCTGCTTAGTTTAGAATTTGGTAATTGTAAAACATTTGGCACCAAATTATACTGGTGTCAATGGATATAAAAACATTCGAGTCCCTATGTAAAACCGAGAACAAAGCGCGTCTTTTTTTCAAGAAAAAGTGCTGGAAAAAAC
>JBFLVX010000021.1:15170-22015 GCA_040758255.1 Nitrospirota bacterium | reverse complement strand
CCCTGCTCCCGCGCCGCCAAGGGTTATAGTTACCCCTGCCAATGGGCTGGGGCTACTACCTCCTCCTGTCGTCACCCTGCCTGAGATAGAGTATGTCCCGCCAGTAAGTGTTCCAACAAAGTTCTGGCCGGTTATGTTAGCCCCGCTTATTATCGCTGTCCTGCTTGTGGGACTGAATGTATATCCTGCTATGCTCGGCGTTAATGTATATGTTCCATTGGACAAACCAGTGAAGCTGTAATTGCCGCTGGCATTGGTTGTGGTTGTCCCTGCTCCCGCGCCGCCAAGGGTTATAGTCACCCCTGTCATTGGGGTGCCTCCTCCTGTCGTTACCGTGCCTGAGATAGAGAACGTCCCGCCTCCGCCGCCCACTGCTGCAAGAAGATCGATCCGCGGCGTGGTGACACCGCTTTTAGGGTCAGTATCAGGGACTCCGGTACTCGTCATCCTCGTCACGACCTGGTCAGGCGTATCCCCGGGGAATGCATTCGCTCCCTTTATTACCGCAATGGAGCCTGCTATATGAGGCGTAGCCATTGAAGTCCCTGAATAATTAACACGTCCCGCAGCGTCAACGTGCGCCCCTGGAGCCAACATGGTAAGGAAAGAGGCGCTGTTGGAAAAACAGACCACTTTGTCAGGAACGCTCGTCGTATCCGTGCAGACAGACCAGGATTGTACCCCATAATTTAAATCATACACAGCGCCTACGGAGACCGCTGCCGGCACACAGCCTGGAGAAGATATCATGTTAGTAAAAGCGTTATTCCCTGACGCAATCGCTGCGAGGATACCTGCCTGCCTGGCATTAAAGACAGGGGTTGCAAATACATCCCCTCCGCAGGGTGTGGTGGAACCCCCTCCGCCGAGGCTCAGGTTCATCGCCACTATGTTGTACGCAGTCTTATTGGTTATGCTCCAATTGATGGCTTGAATTATGCGGTCGGAATAGGCATAGCCGTCGTTTCTGAAAACATTCAGCGCCGCTACCCTTGTGTCAGAGGCAACCCCGAGGACGATTCCGGTAACATTTGAGCCATGGTTGTGGTCTGTTCCGTTGTCGAAATCACGGGTGCATGAGATCTTGCATCCTGCTGGCGCTGCAGGAGGATTTGTATCAGAACAGAAACCCGGAACCGGAGACGTACAGGTGCCGAAGGCGGGCTGTGTCAGGTCAATGCCGTTGTCAAGAACTGCTACTGTTGTCCCTGTTCCTACCATGCCCAATGCCGCAACCTGAGGCTGTTGTATGAAAGGGAGGGTTGAAGCCAGCATGTGATATTTTTTCTCATTTTCGTAGACCCTCACCACCTCCGGCCGTTCCGTGATCTGCTGCAAGACGCCCAGGGAATTTACCCTCATAAACACCATAGGAAGATGGCTGTAATCCTGTATGGTCTCCTGTTCTTCTGCCGGGAGAAGCCCTATGACCCCCTGTTTCAGCGCATCATATTCTGCCTTCTTCATATCGAGAATCTCGGTAGTGTCATAGTCAGCGCCGATATTCTGGCGCATCGCTTCTGCCGTATTCTGGATGGCGGTGTCGTCAAAAAGCACAATGACTTCCTGGGGCTGGCCTGCGGCCATTGCATCAATTACAGCGGGGGGAGCCTTTTCAATCCCTGCCCAAACCTGTACTGTTACATTCGCAACGATAAAGACGGCAAAGACAAATAGCAGGGTGTGAGGAAAAAATGTGCGAAATCTCATGGTTTTCTTCTTGTCGTTAATCATCTGAACCCTCCATAGTTTCCAGTAATTGGTTTTAAATAAACGATACTAATTTAGCAATATTATTTGTATTGTGCCAGCATGTTGGATGGGCATGTCCGTGCATACACAACTACTTTCACAACTATTTTAGTATACCATAAATGTTAAGGTGTTTCCCTTGTTAAATATTGTTAACCATGAAGCTGAGAAGAACGCTTATATAAACCGTTTTCTTGCCTAAGGATAAATTACTATGGTATTTTAATCCAGCACCAAATGAACTGCCCCGCAACAATCTGCGAGGAATTTTTTGATTAAATATCCCCATGAACAATAAATTAAATCTGCTCATTTACTTTCTCAGGAAAGATATAAAGGCAAAATATGCCGGGTCTGCGCTGGGAATTCTCTGGACCTTCCTTATGCCTGCTGTACAGATACTGCTTTTATGGTTTGTCTTCTCCGCAATCATGAAGGCGCGTCCATATGCCAACACCAATATGCCGTATATATACTTCCTGCTGTCTTCTTATTTCTTCTGGCTCGCATTTTCAGAGGGGCTTATGAGGGCCTCAAACTCCATTATTGAAAATACAGATATAGTAAAGAAGATATCCTTTCCCAATATAATTCTTCCGGTTGCGGTTACGCTATCAAGCTATTTACCCCATTTGGTCGGTTTCATGCTCTTCATCGCCGCATATTCTTTTGCAACATCTTTCAGCCCGGTAATTCTCCTTGTGATATTCATCATTCTGCTGCAGCTTCTCTTCTCGGTGGGGATGGGCATGCTCTTTTCAGCCCTTTTGCCTTATGTAAGGGACTTGGGGCAGATACTCTCACAGGTGTTAGCAGGGCTCTTTTTCCTCTCTCCGATTATATACAGCATTGAGGCAGTGCCCGGAAAGATAAAGATCCTCTTCCAGTTTAATCCTTTGACATATTTTATAATTTCATACCATAAGATCATATTATTAAGAGAGATGCCGGACTTTTTTGATATAAGCATTATTGTCTTGCTTGCAGCGGGAGCGCTTGCCTGCGGTTTTTATGCCTTCAACAGGCTTAAAGAGGGGTTTCCGGATGTTCTGTAAAAGTTATGAATGTAATTGAAGCGGATAAGCTGACTAAACGATATAAGCTCTATGACAAGCCTTCGGCAAGGCTGAAGGAGCTTTTCTCAAAAAGGAGCTTTCACAGGGAATTTACAGCCCTTGACAGCATCTCCTTCAGCATAAAAAAAGGGGAGACTCTTGGGATAATAGGCGAAAACGGCGCGGGCAAAAGCACCCTCTTAAAGATACTCTCCAGAACGCTCTTCCCCACAAGCGGCAGGTTTACCGTAAACGGCAAGGTATCCTCTCTTCTGGAGCTTGGATCAGGGCTGCATCCAGAGTTCACGGGCATAGAAAACATATACCTTTACGGCTCGCTACTTGGTATTGACAATTCCCTGATGAAGGAGAAGGAAGCTGAAATAATTGAGTTCTCCGAATTGGGTGATTTTATAAATTATCCCATAAAAACATACTCTTCAGGCATGTTTGTAAGGCTTGCCTTCTCAGTGGCAACAGCAGTTGACCCTGATATCCTTGTTATAGATGAGGTGCTCTCTGTGGGCGACCTTCATTTCCAGAAGAAGAGCACTGACAGGACGCTCTTATTCAAGGAAAAAGGCAAAACAATGGTCTTCTGCTCGCATGAAATGTATCATGTGGCAAGAATATGCGACAGGGTCTTATGGCTGAAGAACGGCAGGATTCAGATGGAGGGGGAACCTTTAAAGGTGATACAGGAGTATGAGACCTATCAGCTTGCAAAAAACAGCGTAACTCCTGAATTAAATACAGGCTCAGCCTCAACTGAAACAGAAGCGGGAGGCACGGAAAAGAGAGACGCCGGCATAGAGGATAAATCAGGCGGTGACGGCCAGAAAAAAATCTTTATTAAAAAGATAGAGACATCCCCGCACCAGAATCTGAGAGCCGGCAGTGACTTGCGTATAAATATGGAGATAGCCGCCGGCAATAACACAACACCTTACAGAATAGCTGTAAAAATAAGTACTGTGGACGGCCTTGATATTATAGGAATAGGCACAAATAAGATCGAACCATTTTATGGGAACAGAAAGATTACTCTGCTCTTCCCAAAGATTCAGCTTAAGTCAGGCACCTTCATAGTCGAGGCCTTTGCGTTTGATGAAGAAGGCGTGTACTGGTATGACAGGAAAGAGGCGCCTCCTGTTAAAATCCCGAGGGAATCCATTGAGATAGGGATTGTAAACCTGCCTCATGAATGGATTGTTGACTGAAAAACTAAATGAAACTCAGAGAGAAGTTTAAACATTTTTTTGTTTCGGGACAGAAGGCCGCTTTGCCTGAATTTCCCGGCAGCGTCATACTTGAGCCTACAAATGCCTGCAACCTGAGATGCAGAATGTGCCCGGCGTACGGCGAAGGGGTTAAAAGAAAAAGGGATGCCGGCTTTATAAAGAAAGAAATCTGGAAAAGCGTTATAGATGAGATAGGCTCATGGCCGGAGAGCATCAACCTGGATATACACGGCGCTGGAGAACCGCTTCTCCATCCTGAATTTTTTGAGATCGTCAGTTATGCGAAGAAAAAGAAGAATCTCACTGTCGGTTTTCTCTGCAATGCAACCCTGCTTGATCAGGAGAAGGCAAAGTCTGTTATAGAGCTTGGCGTTGACTGGATTTGCTTCTCTGTAGACGCAGCGGAGAAAGAGGTCTTTGAATACTACAGAAAGGGAGCGGCTCTTGATACCGTTGAGGAGAATATAAGGTTCTTGTCATCAGTGAGAAGAGAAGCAAAGCCTTACATTTCTTTGAATATGGTGCATCATGAAGAAGCGGATTTAGAGGCATTTATTGACAAATGGTCTGGAGTTGTTGATTCGCTCACCATATCGGCAAAAAGGCCTGTTGACAGGGAAGATAATGTAAGGTTGAAACTCTTAAAACCTTGTCCGATGCTTTACAGTCAGATCGTTATCGGCTGGCCGGGCAAGACCGGCTTGTGCTGCGAGGACTTCTGGGGGGATTATATAACCGGAGAACTCCCTTCTCAAAGCCTTTATGATATATGGCATGGAAAAGCTTTCAAAAAAGCCCGAAGCCTGCATGAAGCTGGCAGGCAGGAGAGGTTAAATTTATGCCGGACCTGCGACACTATCATCTTTCATCAATATGAAGAGAAAACCATTGAGAAAAACGGCAAGAAAACTATTGTCAGAAAAGAACTGGCAGATTTGAACCATGACTTAGCAATGCCGTATGACAGGGAATAAGTCGTTTCTGTTACCTTAAAAGTCCTTCAATGCATTGACGAATGATTTAATATTATGTCGAATCAATTAAAAGAATTCATAAGAACACTTGAATTCCCCTTCTGCTATTACGCTTGCGTAATTGACCGTGAGGGCTTGATAGACTATTTCCATTACGGGCTTTGGGAAGACGGCACAAAGGAGTTAAAGGAGGCTCAGGAGAATCTTGCTTCCTTAATGAAATCATTGATACCGAACAGCGTAAAAAAGATTCTCGATGTCGGTTGTGGATTGGGACGGACAACATATGACTTAACTGTATCAGGCTGCGATGTAATAGGAATTTCTCCTGATGTGAGACTCGTGGAAATGGCAAAGGCAAAATACAAAGAATGCGAGGCTCAACTCGTGCTCTCCTCATTTGAAGATTACAGGAACGCGGAACTTTTCGATCTAATTCTCTTTCAGGAGTCAGCGCAATACATAAAAGATATTAACTTTCTCTTTTCGCACTGCAAAGAACTCTTGAATAAAACAGGCTATGTGCTGATATGTGATGAAATCAGGTACGAAGTTGCAAATGAGCATGCTTTCCATGAAAAGAAAGAGATCGTGAAGGCCGCCCATGAATACGGTTTCACTTTAATGCTCAATAAAGATATTACAAAAAAAGTGCTGGAGACAAGAGACATCGCGTTAAAGGATATCATTAAGAATAAGGACTCCCTTATAAGTGAATTTTCCTCGATCAGGGAAAATGTAAGAGAAGAAATAGAGTTTTTGATCGAAGGCTGGAAAGCGCATACCGCATTGTTCGAAAAAAACATGTTTGGATACGAGGTGTTTCTATTTCAAAAAGAGATGAGCCGGGTTCCGATGTCATCGGAAATTCGCCTCTATGAAAAAGGCGACGAAGCGGGCATTACAAAACTTTTCAAAGAGATATTCCACAGGGAAATGTCCCTTGAAGAATGGCGCTGGAAATATACCGGAAGGGGAAATAATACAGTCTATTCTGCCGTTGCCTTGAACGAAGCGGATGGCATCATTGCCCACTATGGCGGCATGCCGCATCGCATGATCTATCAGGGCAGGGAAATATACGGCCTTGCGATAGGTGATGTTATGGTACATCCTAAACTCAGAGGGTTGAAGCTTTTCAAGAAGACTGCCGCACTGGTTCCTGATGAGGCCGTAAAAGACGGCATTCTTCTTGGTTACGGATTTCCTAATGAAAGAGCTCTCCTGCTCCCTCAGAAGCTTGGGCTCTATGAAAAAGTGGAAGATGTTTTTGAAGCGACTAAAGAAGTGAAGTTTCATAACAGCTTTAAGAGGTACTTCTTCAAGTTTTCCCCATTGAGTTTTGATGATAATGGAATTGACGCATTGTGGGAAAGCGTGAAACATGAGTTGCATCTTGCAGTGGTCAGGGACAGAAAATATCTGAAGTGGAGATACCATCTCCATCCATTCCTGAAATATGAACTATGGGGCCTGAGAAACAGATTTGGGAACAAACTGCAAGGTGTCGCTGTATTGAGACAAGACCAGGAACGGATACTTTTTGTTGATTTCATATGCAGGGCTGACATGATTGAACCTCTTTTTCTGAAGGCAGAGAACTATGCCTCTACTATCGGCAAAAAGTTCATTGTGCTTTGGCATCCGGAGTATTTAAGCGACAGGCTTCTATCACTTGGCTTTTCTGTAAAGCCCTCTTTAACATGCATCCCAAGAACAACGCATGAATTAACGCTAAAAAAAGAAGATATTAAGGGAAATTTTTTCTATACGATGGGAGATACGGATTTTCTATAAAACGGAAGCGGGCCGGCGTGTGGTGT
>JBFLVX010000021.1:0-15160 GCA_040758255.1 Nitrospirota bacterium | reverse complement strand
AGGGGGCGCTGAATCTATCCCTTATGAATGACGCATGCGGAGTGAAAATCTATCATGCCGTTCCATGTCAGCCTTCAATCAGCCGCCACGGAATCAATAAGCAACGAAAGACCCTCCCTTTACGTCCTTGAAGACCCTGAACCAGTCCCCATCAATCCATATCCACACCTCTGTAATCTCCTCATCCCTCTTGGGCACCTTGAGCTTCTTTCCTTGAGGTGAGATGAATTCCGGGACCTCATGTGTGTATTTTATAGTTACTGAAGCCATGTTGTCTGTAATCTTTATATCCTTTATCTCAAAGGAGTAATAGATAGTCTTTAACTGATTGGCTATATAATATTCCCTGCTCGTTCTCTGTCTGAAATAGGGGTCCAGCAAGTCATAGTTGCCTCCCCAGTTAGACAAAATCCTGTCACCCCAAAACTGAGAAACCCGCTCACGAAGTTTTTTCTCCCCTCGGACGTTTTGTGCGGCAGGAGATATTTTATGTATGTCAATCGTACTCATATAAAGACTACTCTTCTTAAGCATGTCATCCATATAACCTACCCAAAGGACATAGAAACCACCCTTATCATCAGCAGCTATCTTAGGCCAATACTGCTGGCGCACGCCTTTCTCGCTTATTATGAGATCCTGTTTCTGCCATGTCTGGCCTTTATCAGTTGAGTAGTTAAAATAGATGTTAGACCTGAAGTTCCTGAAGTCATGCCATGCCACTAATATATTCCCCATACCATCAACTGCTGCCTCGGGCCATGTGGAGGTGAAGTAATAGGGGGTATTAGTATCCAGACGTATCGGTTTGCCGAAGTTAATGCCGTCTTCTGATGCGAAGATGAATATGTCTTCCTTCTTCCCATCAGGCATTATCCCTGTGATCAGATAGGCCTTCTCAGGGGTATTCAGAACCCTGATCTCTCCTACGCTCTCCATTCCTTCTGGCTTATTAACTTTCCAGGAACGTCCCCCGTCTTCTGAATATGAGAGTTTCAGTCCCTGCAAGTCAAACCCGTATAATATGATGGCCTTCCCCTTCTTTATAAGCGTAAGGCCGGTCGAGGACTCCTCTTCTTTCACTATCAAGACAGGCTCATCCCATTTCTCTCCTCGGTCAGATGAAAACCTTGCATAAAGATTACTGGGCTCTTCCTTACTCATGCCTTCCCTCCATGCAACCCACACCTTATCATCTTCTGCAACTATGGTGGGGTCAGTAGAAGCGCTTGAGCCGGGTTCCCCGATATCTATCCTTAAGTCCTTCTCCTTCCACGTTCTGCCGCTGTCATGGGATATGTTCATATAAATGTCATATTTTCCGCCTCCGTTTCTTTCGTCAACCCATGCGACATAGATGTCTCCTTTCCCATTGCCTGTAACCCTCGGCATGAAGGCGCCACCCTTGTCATTGAGCCTTTGTGTCTTCCCGAAGGTCTTACCGTCATAGGATGCCCTGAATACGATGAGTTTGTCCCCGCCTTCGCCGACCCCCTCAACCTTGCCGGCTAACTTTGGCCTCCAGAATACATATATCCCGCTGGCATCTGCATAAGTCACAATATGTGTCAGGTTCGAGTTTGGAGGGCCGTCTTTGCTGATAATCTGTTCTTCATTGCCTCTTCTGTAAATGAGTTCTCCCCTCGCATTGTACATTAATATATAAGGCTCGCCCCTGAACATCCCGATGACCGGCGCGTCAACCAAGTTCACAAGCCCCGAAGAGAGTTCTCCCGCGACCATATTATCTATAGCTCCCTTTGCACCCTCTTTGCTCTCCTTTATCACAGCGGCACATGACGCGATGGTTAAAGAGAGAATAATTAATAACCACTTCATATATTGATCTTCTCCTTTGATTTAATTATCTTTAGCTTACCACAGGGTTTCCTTGCATTATTCTCTGGCTTGACCAGAGGCGGGGAAAGACTTAACTTTGATGTTTGATTCCACCACTTATGAAAAGATAAAAAAAGGGTGGGCCGAAGCCCACCCTTTTAAGTTTGATTGAGGCTTCCTTACGGACCTACATCAAAAGTTACGTCATATGTAGGATTTAGCATTGGCTCTATGCCGATTGTCTGCCTTGTGCCCATGCCTGCTGCTGCTGTGACTGACTGTATCCTCGCTGAATAAGTGGCGCCACCGTCGTAATCCTCATTGGGATCGCAAACGTCTGACAATGCAGTTGTTTTAGTGCCCCATGACTCTGCATAGAGAAAACCACCGTTCAGGGTTGATGCTATAGGACCTGGCTGTAATAAGTGAGATGTATTGATGACTCCGAGACACCTTACAGTAGCTAACTTCTCCCCAGAGTAGAACTGCTCATCCCTGTCAAATGCGCCCGGTCCAGGAAATGCTGCGCCATTGTTTGCCCTGATTGACCTCCTTATGCCGCCGCCGGCTGCCGGTGTCATATCATCCCTGGTAGAGATCGGAAGGATGTACCAGCTTGTGTTTACATAAGTTGTCGGCTCCCAGGCAAAGCGGTACCAGTTCATGCCCTGATCATAAGAGGCGCTAAGATCTGGATCTGTTGAATCATTGGAACCGAGGCCGTTCGTGGAATAAGAGAAGTTCATGTTTGCATTGGTGTCAAGGACATCTCCCCATCCCCATATCTCTATACGCTGATCCATCTCAGAAGCTGTTGCGTTTCCGAGGGGCTCAACCCAGAGAAAGCCAATATGGTTTGTCAGGCCGCCCATCATAGTCGGGTTACCTACGGTAGTGTCCAGACCGGCATTCTCAAAGAGGAAATAGTTGCCTCCGTCCACGACCTTTCCGCCAACCTCAAAGGTAAGCATGTCTGACGGGGTTGATTCAATCTGCACATCGTGATGGTTGCAAGCACAGGTATTAACAGCCGGGAAGCCTGCTGTGACATCCTTATAGCCATAAGAGAGGTGCAGGCCTGTGAGTGTTGCAAACTCATTCTGACCTTCGTTAGCTATTGTTACAAATGAATAAACGCCTGGCTGAGTTGAGAGATACGGGAACAGAATAGAGTCAGCCTGAACGCTTTGTATGCCTACGCCCAGAGAAAGGGCAAAGACAAGAGCGACTGTAAATATCAACGATATTTTTTTCACTTTTAAAACCTCCTTTACTAATTCGAGTTCAATTTCTCTTAGTCAATGACTAAGAACCACAAAAAATAAACTATCTTTTATCTTCCTCCCTTCCTTAAAGTCTTTCACCTCCTTTCAATTAATGTAATGCGTTTAAATATCAAAATCCGTATTAACCTGCTTACCACTTCTCTGTCAAGCATTATCCTTAATATGTTGGATAAATTGTAATTAAATGAGTTTCCTTTGTCAAGCGTTTTTCTGTAACCCCGCCCTTTTGTCTCTTTTGAAAATCAAATTAAGTGTAAACAAAGATATTTGCTTTGTCAAGCATTTTTTTAAAAAAATGCTTTTCTGTTGCCAAAATATTTCAAACGCTATCAAATTAGAGTGAAATATAAATGTTTTTTTATACGGCTTTTACAGAAAAGAATACCCTATTACTTATGCAAAAGTGATGCCAGCTATGATTTCTCTTACAGAGCTTAAGTTAGCTAATATTCTTACTGCTATTTTGTGTGTTTTTTGCAATCTCAACGTGTCTTTTTCGCACATCTTTTCTGAATTTTCCACAAAATGTAAGTAAGATTTTATTGAATGTTTTTTTCATCACCCGGCTTTTCAACGCCTTTGACGCCCGGTCCCCCCTCTTTTTTGATACCATATTCCTGAATCTCTTTTTGAGACTCTTTCATCCTCTGAAGATATTCCCCTGAAACATTGGCTGCCTCAACCTGATTTCTGATAACATGCGGCGTGAGGAGAATTATAAGTTCTGTCTTTGCATGCGTATTTTTCGTGCTCCCAAAGAGATAACCGAGCACCGGGATCTTGCTTAGAAAAGGAATTCCCTCTCCTGTCTTTGAGGTTGCCTCGCTTATAAGTCCTCCGATAACTATTGTCTGGCCATCCTGTGCAACAAGGCTTGTTGCAGCCTCTCGTTTGCTTATGACCACCTGATCGGAATCAAAAATTTTTTCTATTGAAAAATTAGAAACTTCCTGAGTAATGTCAAGAGCGACCAGCCCGCTTTCATTGACCTGAGGTTTTACCTTGAGTATTATTCCGGTGTCCTTATACTGAATTGTCCTTTGAATCTGTGTTGTCCCTGTAACATTTGTCTCTGACGTCGCAACGGGGACCTGGTCTCCTATTTGTATCTTCGCCTCGCGATTATCCGACACTAAGATATGGGGGGCGGCCAGAACATTAACCTTTGAATCCGATGCAAGACTCTCAAGAAGCAACCTGACAGCGCCTGCTGGATCAACCCCTGCAAATGCAAAACCTGCCAGGCTTGTTACGTCTAAACCTGACAGCTTGGACGAATTAAATCCAAGGGTTCCATCAAGGTTAATATCCTTGTTAAAAGGTTTCATCCCCGTTATATTAACATCAGTTTTTAAAGACCATGCCAATCCAAATGTCATATTATCCGTCAGCTTTATCTCGGCAACAAGGGCCTCTATCATCACCTGTCTGGGTGCAATGTCTATCTTTTTAATTGCATCTTCTATGGCGGCATAGTCGTCGGGAGTTGCAAGAATGATTAAAGAATTCGTGATCTCGTTGGGGAATATCTTGGTGATTTCCGACACCAATGATCCTCCGGCCGAAGGCGTTAAAGACACCAGGGGCTTGGCGGTTCCCGGCGCGCCTGCCGGCTGTGCTTTTTCAGAAGGCACTGAGGGCTTTGCACCAAGGAATATCTGATTCAGCATATCCGCAATATCTTTTGCCTTGCCATTTTGAATAGGATAAGCAAATACCTTTGGCCGGGGCCCGTTAAAAATAACATCAAATGTCTCGACCCATTTTCTGACATAATCAAGCTGCTCTTTTGTGGATGCCACAACTAATATGGCGTTCAATCTCTGAATAGGGATTATCCGAACCTGTCCCCCCTTCAATGACAATCCTATGGCATTTTCTATATCCTTCATGGAATCTTTTATGTTCAGGTTTTTGAAAGTAAAAAGACCCATTGCAACTTTATCAGGTTCTTTTCCCACCTGGGCATAAATCAATTCGCTTGAAACCTTTTCCATCGGAACTATCCTGTAAAGTCCTTCCTCCTTCACAAACCCGATACCATTGAGCCTTAAAATAATCTCCATTATGGGAAGCAGTTCATCTTTTGGAATCGGCGCAGAGGAATTGAAATTAACTCTTCCGCTGATCTTTGGGTCAATAACATAATTCACCTTGAGCACATCGCCAAAAACCACCTTGATCACCTCATAAATATCAGCGTCATCAAAGAAGAGGTTAACAGAACCGGGAGCAAGGCCTATCTCAACCTTTGAAGAAACATGTTCCTTTGACTCCACTGCCAGAGGCTGTGTCTTCTCAGGTGTTTGACCTTCTTTTGGCGTTTCTCTGACAGGCGCTTGCTGCTCGGGATGTTTGGATTCTTGGGACCACTTAACTTCCGGCTTTGCCGTCCCTGCATCAGGCAGGTTTTCTCCTGAAGATTCCTCTTTGCTGTCTTTCACAGTATTTTGTTCTGATTGCAAAGAGTCGTATCTCTGGTTAGAATCAGGCAAGTTATCCACAGTAGATTCATTTGCCGGCAAATTACCCGGGCGCTCTGCCATTCCTGATGAATCAGAATCTAATGTAAAAAACAGGGATATAAAAAAAACTGCAATTAGTAATTTCTTCAAAAAACCTCCTTTTTTATCAGGACAGATTATAAAGAATAATATACCATAAAACGAAAAAATAGTTAGTTAGATTAGTTAGTTATTGTATGAGATAATTCCCTGTTCTTAAGATATCTTCTCATTTAAACAAGAGGTTTTTTATAATTAAACCATCCATCATCGAGCATTCCCTGCTCTGAAGCATTTTCCAGCACAAGGAACGCCTCGGCATATTGAACCTTTTTATCAAGTGTTAATGAACGAAATTTATTCAACGAGTTATTCACACTCAGATAATCAATGATTTTAAGTTGGGAGTTATAAGCCCTTATCGCCTTACATTTTATTTTAAAAACTTTTGTAATATCAACAAAGATATTGGGACGTATCGGTGCAGCAACTTCATAAAAAACGATTCTGAAATTGTGTTGTTTCTGTAATTCCAGTACCGCGCGGGCTGCTACCCGGTGGTCAGGATTGAGTTCTAAAGGAGACGGGCAGTAAATTGTGTCGAATTCCAAAGAGCAATTCGATGCTGAGGGCTTGTCGAGGTTCTGAAGCAATAGCCCTTTAATTCTCGTTATTACATCGCTGTAATTATCAAACAGGCCTCTGTCAGGAAATCTCAAAAACATATACTCACTGACACCAAGGATACGGAGCGCTTTATCAGCCTCTTTTTCCCTCATTAATGAATAATCTGTAATGTGCTTCTTTTCATGCGCAGTCTGTGCAGCCGGATTTTCTGGATCTGCCTTGTCCCCGCTTGTAAGAAATACAACCCTTACAACCTTCCCTGCTTCTACCAGAAGCCTTACGGTACCGCCGCATCCGAGGGTTTCATCATCTGGATGTGGGGAAAGAATTAATACTCTCTCTCCTTGAAGGGGGGATACATGAAATGGGATAATCTCTGTTTCAGGTAAAAATTTCATGTTAATATAAAGAAAAAGCCTTCCAGAAAGGCGCTTGCGAGATCCAACGGCAGCATAGCATTCTCAAAATTCCGCATCTAAATTTTTATAATCTCTTATGCAATCTTTTATTCCCTTAAAATACATGTGTATTTTTTCAGCCTTATTGGATTCTAACATTATTATTTTAAACAGTTTACTTGCAAACCTGAAACTCTCAGCGAATAAAAACGATTTATAAGTTACGCCATGCTTAATTAAAGCATACAGTCTGTTCCGACTTTGATAGTAAACCCTCATAAAATTATGCTCTCTGAACCGGAGAAAAAGTGTCTGTCGAAGTTCACCTAATGAATGATATAGCAACGCGTCCTTGCTTAATAATATCTTATATCCTTTGTTTAATAACCTGAAGCAGTAATCAAAATCAATGTAGTCTATAAACAAACGTTCATTCATGTAACCGACTCTTTCTAAGGTTTCGTTTTTCAATAACGTGCCGGATGTTATATGAAAATGCACGAAGGCGTCACTTGGCGGCTGTCGGAGTTTCCTATTGAAAGTCTTTGTAGTTATCACCGAAGGGATATATTCATCTAATTTCTTATCGTACACTGCCGGCACTATCGCCGCCACTGCTCCCCGAATATCTGTGCCGCAATTGCTGTAGGAACGCATCATCTCATCAATCATGCTGTCAGACAATATGCTGTCGTCATCGAGAAGGAGCGTCCAGATATAACCCCTCTCAGCCGAACGCCGCAAACCCTGATTAAGGGCATGCCCCAGCCCTTCGTTGTTTTCATTCAGCACGAGCGTCATCTTTTGACTGGACGTTAATTCTTTTATGCGCTGCCGCGCTCTCGCATCGGAGCTGTTGTCTATGACGATAATTTCATCTGCTTGAGGAAGTATTGAGCTTATGCATTCGCTCAAACGATCGGGAGAATTGTACGAAACGATAACCGCGCAGATATTCTTATTCATAATTAATCAGCAATAAGGAAATTGGTAATCATTAATAAGATGACAGGTGTTAAGCAGATACCTGCCGTTATAATTAACGATGATTACGGATATTAAAGGTGCTAATTTGACTGTCAATAATTTTTTCTATTTTTCACGTCTCAATATCAGAATATTTTCTATTTTACTGGATGGGACGTATTCTAATATCGAAAAATTATTCAAATAGTCTTTTACTTGTTCTATCATTTTTTTAAAGCTTTCATAATCCCAAACATAAAAATGTATGCTATATTGTCTTGCCATTAAGCCTTTCATCTCTTGTTCTATATCATAATAAACGTGTTTGTTATATTTAATGCCAACATTCTCAACCCAGTCTTTATACCTGCGATATCTGTTCCCAATGCCATTATCTTTCTCATCCTCTAATGTCTCTTCAAAAGTGGAACATTCTCTGTAAAAATCAAATGTCTCATTTTTATTTGGGATAGCATAGTACAATATTCCTGAAACTTTAACTTTATTTAAATGATTTCTCAAAGTGCCTATAAAGTTTTCAGTATGTTCCATAAAATGATTTGCTATAATAAAATCAAGAGAGTCATTCTCAATCTTATCTAAAATTTCCCCGTTATCAATAATATCCGGCTGTATTAAGCCCTTGATACCAATCTCAGGATAATGTTTTCTTAATCCATCCTCTCCAAACCTGTCAACATATTTCATCTTAGCATCATTGAAGGTTTTCAGGGGAGACAAAAGAGCTCCAATTTCTATGCCATTACCTCGAATGTATTTTTCACTAAGTTCTTCTCTTGATTTCATTTTTCCTAAGTATAGTTTTGAATTTATTAACCGACACAGGTATGCATAAGTCTTAATGGTATGCCATTTGCTCACTTACTGTTCTCCTATCTATTTGCAACACGTTTTGAGTCTGTCATTGTTGCCCCCGAAGTCCAGCGTTATATATTTTCCCTTAATCCTTTTTGATACGCAACATACAAAAGCAGTTTGATTATCGGAAGAAGCAATAAGTGTCTGAAATACCCTTCCTGAAGAAAAAATTTTGCGTTGTTCTTCATGTCTGCATATATATGTTTTATCATGTTCAGCTTGGAATCCGCCTTGCCGCCCGTTAAATCAATGCCGGCCTTTTCTTTTATGTATCTGACCGCCTTGCCATCGCCGTATGATCTTCCGACAATGTATCTCAGAGAGAAAGGATGAGAATGATAAACAGCGGCACGGGGGCAGTACAGCACTTTGTATCTGGATTTTATCTGTAAATACCAGAGATAATCTTCCCATCCCAAGATCTTTTCATCAAACTTGATCTCCTGCCAGATGCTCTTCAGAAACGCGCAGTTGGCATTTGATAAGTGGGGAGACTTGCCGTCTCGCTGAATTGGAGGGAAATATGAAGTGACCGCAAGCTCTTCAAACGGGTTCATCCCCTTCATAGGGATCTGCCTGCCTATTGTTGTATGCGCCTTAGACAATACAATAGGCCCTGTCAGTTCCTTGAGCCAATTGTTATTTAAAGGAATGCAGTGTGCCGAGAGACAGCAGACAATTTCTCCCGAAGTCAGGCTTATCCCTTTATTTAAGGAATATCCAAAGGTAAAAACCTCCGGCGGCATTTCATAGATTTTAACATTAAATTTTCTTGCAATATCCAGTGTCTTGTCAGTAGAGCCGGAGTCTAAAACGACTACTTCAAAATCGGAATCTATCAATTGCTCGAAGAGCATGGATAGAACTTCGCCAAGGTAAGCTTCTTCATTTTTACATCTTATAAGTATTGAAATCATAAGAATACCGGGCTTGCGGAGTTTAATATCACTACCGTCAGCAATTTCTTGTTTCTTTGTAGTCCATTATAATGCTTTTATATACTTCAATCGTCTTTTGCGCCTGAGTGTTCGGGGTATAAGTTCCCATAACCATTTTGTATGCCTTTTCACCTAAAGCTTTTCTTAGAGAAGGGTCAACGATAAGAGATTTAAGGCATGTGTACCAATCCTCTTCTGTTGATGCCAGCATCCCGTTTTCTCCATTCTTTATGGCCCACTTATAGGTATCTGTTGGAGTGCAGACAGACGGCACCTTTAATAAAGCGGATTCAAAATATTTCAATTCGCTCTTGGCTTCACAGAACGGATTATTCTCTTCTAAAGGAGCTATGTTTATATCTATAGCGGCCAAGTTAAAAGGCAGTTCTTTCCAGTCAACGTAAGGAAGTCTCTCGATTCTTTCTGAAAACTTCTCAAAACTGCTGTGAAGCTCCAGAAATCCACCGATACATAAATGTACATTTTTATATTCCTCCATGATTTTCAGAAGAGGGGCGATTACCACTTCAAAATCTTTCTGGTGGGTTTTTGTGCCGCTAAAGTACCCTATTTTTACAATATCGGGGTCACGTTTTATTTTTATGAGAGCCTTGCCGGATTGCGCTACCTGTGTTTTATTAAGTCCGTTTCTTATAACAAAGGCCTTTTTCCCCAGTTCCCTGACTTTTTTAACAATATAGTCGGTTGTGCCTATGAAATAATCGCAGGCATCCAATGTGTCCCTGCAGCCTCTTACGTGCTGGATCCATTTGTTCCTGTCAATCGGACTCATGCGTTTTATCTCATCTATGCGGTCAGTTAGCGCAACATCAAAAAGGTAATCATCCAGGTCAAAGATGACAGGAATTCGAAGCTCCTTACATTTCTCTATTAATGCGTTCAAAATCTCGTTCATAGGTATTCTATGAATAACAATAATGTCAAACCCAAGGGCATAATCAGGCTGAGTATCAAGCTCTTCGATCCCTACAACTTCACTCTCCGTCCCCATTAAGCCTAAATATTCCTTCATGTTATACGCCCTGTAACGGTTGGTTACGCCTGCCCACGGACTGATAAGAAAGAGGACTCTGAATTTATCGGGGGAAAGGGAATGCCTGGAGATTTTTATGTTTGATATATTAGTGGAGATTTTAGAACCAAGGAACCTTGCCTTCATTTTTATCTTGCATTTTTTGAGAAAGACCACCATCCCTTCATTCTTAATTGTCTGAAAAGATTTTATTATTAAATCATACATCTTTCTTCGCGTTGTGCCGCTTATTATCATTTTGTCTCTGACAATTCTGAACTTTTCAAGAAGCTTCCATCCAATGGTGTTTCTCATCAGGTAAAGAGCAAGCTCCAGGCCTTCCATGTTTTTCTGCATCTGAAGAATAAGGCTGTCTTTTTCCCTAACAACATCCTGAAGCTGCAAGATATGACTCTCCTTCTCAATAGCAACGCCTTCAAGTTCTATGATGTGACTGTTTTTCCATCTGATTGACTCTTCGATGTTTGAGAAGTAAGCCGAATCATCCAGCAACTTCATTTCTAACGCCTTATAATTATTGTCGAACTCCTCAAACCTTAACATGAGCATCTCTATTTTATTCTTCATGTTAAAGATTATTTCAGGGGTTATTTTGTCACGATGTTTGCTGATGACCTTAAGATGTATCGCTTTCATTTGCTCTTTATTAGACTGATTAATCTGTAATTCTTTGCTCCATTGATTATATTGGGCCGTGACCTTCTTGATATGATGAAACGGATACTTCTGGCTTATTCTTATCAGAAGATCCCAGTCTTCATACAGGTCAAAGCTCTCGTCAAACCCCTCAAGAACCTCTTTGGAGAAGAGAGGGCACATAAAAGGGATATAGTTTCCAACAAGCAATTCTTCATATGAAAAGATCTTTGAAAAAAGTATAGTCTTGCTTACTGCAGCCGCGTTATGCTCTTCAGGAACAAAATTTCTATAAATCATTTCAGCGTCTGTGTACGCTATCTTGTAATCAGCCTGCTCTAAAAAATTGACCAATGTTGATATATGCTCAGGATAATACTCATCGTCATCATCCAGAAACCCGATATAGTCCCCCTTTGCGTTCGCAATCCCGGCATTTCCTGCATGCGCCCTGCCTGTGTTCTTTGCGAGCCTTATGTAGTTCAGCGGCATATCTCCAAGCGTGTTCTTCAGTTCTTCGACATTAAGGTCGCAGCCCCCGTCGTTGACGAGCACAACCTCAATCTGTCTGTATGTCTGCTCCGCTATGCTTTTAATGGCATTCTTCAGGAGTTTTGGCCTGTCCTTTGTCCTTACGATTATTGAAACTAACGGTTCTTTTTGTTCCACAGTTGCGATAACCCTCTTTTGCTCTTTGTTTTAGTCAATCTCTTGAAATATACAACAAGATATTATATTTAAATCTGCTCTTTAATTTCTATGAAGCCGGATACGAACTCAAGAAGCAACTTTATTGGGATGGAAATGAAAGATGTTTGGCGATATTTAGATTACCAGGCGCCTTCTTTTTTAATGACTATTTTTACTGTTTTCAACAGAATAACAATGTCAAGCCATAGGTTCCAGTTTCTTACATACCATGAATCAAGGGCGACCCTGTGAGGATAACCGGTGCTGCTCCTGCCGCTCACCTGCCATAAGCCGGTGATTCCGGGGGGCACGCCGAAACATAGTTTCGCGGACTCTTGGTAATAATCATCTATCTCTTTTCTCGTCACAGGCCGCGGCCCCACAAGGCTCATCTCGCCCTTCAGAACATTCAAGAGCTGGGGAAGTTCGTCAAGCGATGTCTTTCTTAGAAATGCGCCGACTTTTGTGATCCTCGGGTCGTCCTTAAGCTTATAGTTGCGCTCCCATTCGCTGCTCGCCTCAGGGCTCTTTTTGATAAGCTTATCGAATTTTTCTTCCGCGTCATGGTGCATCGTCCTGAATTTATAGCACTTAAACGGCTTGTCATCCTTCCCTATGCGCTCCTGCGAGAATATCGGGCCGCCCTTTGAATTTATTCTTGTAAGAAGTGCTATTACAATCATCGGGATGAAAAATACGACAAGCAAAACCAGGCTGGCAGTAAGGTCAAAGACCCTCTTTGTGAATATATTGACCGGGGCCGCAAGGTTATTGCTCACCTCAAGCCCTATGGCCTGTTCCTGAAAGAAGTGCTGGAGCTTTGTCCCTAACACCGCTATCCCGAAAAGGTCAGGAATAAAGAGGATATTCTGGACATTATGCTGAAGGCTGTTAATAATTTTTGCGAGCCTTTTACTGTCACAGCTCGGCATAGCGATAATAATGTCCTGTATGCCGTATCTGCCGACATATTTCTGCGCCTTATCCACATTGCCGTGTATCTTGACGCCTCCTATCTTCTGCCCTATCTTCCGGGGGTCATCATCAAGAAACCCTACAACATCAAAGGCGAGGTTGGCATCTCTCCTCAGGGCGTTCAGCATAAGCTCCCCTGTCTTCCCTGCGCCAAGAATAAGCGCTTTGCTCTTGATTAAGCCCGCATTCATCAAAAATTTCTTTGCATTGAGCCTTATGAGCGGAAGAATAGGGATAGCGATAAATCCCATTAGAACTATGACTGTTCTCGATACCTGTTCTCCAACTTTGCCTAAATAAAGGATGCTGAAGACCGCTAATGTGGAGAAGAAGGTGCTCTTCCACAACACCTTTATCTCGTCCCAGAAGGAGAATCTCTTTGTATAGAGCCCTTCATAAACAAAAAAGAGAAGCCAGACAGGCAGAACCCATACAAAGACCACAAAACCCCTTACCGGGAACTCCGGGAATTGCAGAAAGTACGGTAAGATATTCTTTCTTAGAAAAATCGATATCTGCAGAATAAAAAAAACAGCTGTTATATCTATTATAAACAGCAGGACTGTTCCCAATCTCTTCTTCAGCATGCCGCCTCTCCCAGTAATTTCCGGCAATAATAAGCCATATGCTTAATTGCTATTATTTTCATTGCATTGCAATCTGTTACAACATATAATGTTAGAAAAAAGCTCTATTAATATATTATGCATATATTCTGATTGATATTATAAATAAAAACAGAGTTTAATTTTCAGTCTTAGGGAGAGGGCTTATCTTCAGGGCTATTTATTCTCAAAACCGCTTGACGCGCAGGCAGCCGGCGATTTTTTGAGAGAAGGCCGTTCGTTTATGTAGACGGAGGGAATATATAGCTCAGCAGCTTATAGGTCAATTTTGCGGCGAGGAAATCAGGCGCTTTGTTTTCAGAAGGCAAAAACTCCACAACGTCAAAGCCGACTATCCTCTTCTTCGCGGAGACCCTTTCTAACAGGGCGAGAACTTCATACCAGCCCAGCCCCCCCGGTTCAGGAGTGCCTGTTGAAGGCATGATGGATGGGTCAAGGACATCAATATCAATCGTTATATAGACATTCTCAGAAAGCATCCCAACAGCCTTGCCTATCCAGTCCAGCTTCTGGTATATATCAGACGCAAAAAATATTCTGCGCCGGTCTATATTCTTCAGTTCGGACGAGTCCATGCTCCTTATACCCACGGAGACTATATTGTCAGTAAATTCCCCTGCCCTCGCCATGACACAGGCATGGCTGTATCTCTCCCCTTCATATGCATCTCTCCTGTCAGAATGCGCGTCAAGATGGAGTATGCTGATGTTGTCGAAGAGCTCGGCATGCGCCATGATAGCGCCAAGAGAGACCGTATGCTCGCCGCCTAAAGTCACCGCGAACTTACCATCATTGATCAACCGTTTGGTCTTTCTGTATACTCCCGCTACCATCTTCTTCGGGGTATCTGCGGTTATAGCTTTCAGGGTGTGCACACCTTTTTTGTAGACTTCTGAATTCGTTTCGATATCGTACAGCTCCATGTTTTTGGAAGCGTTGATGATCGCACGGGGGCCTTTTGAGGAGCCTTTAAGCCATGAGCAGGTCTTATCGAAAGGAACCGGAAGTATTGCTATCTTGGAGTCTTTGTAGTTTGAGTTTTTTGCAGGAAGCCCGCAGAAATTGTTGGGGGTTTTATTCTTCAACTTAGAAAAGCATCACTACAGCGGCAATAACTGTTGTCCATTTTCCGAATTTATCGCCCTCTGCGGACTGGCAGATGTTTGTGGATTTGAAGATGTACTTACTCGCCTTGTAAACCTGCTTTCTTGAGTCCCAGGCTTCGTCAGGATCAAATGCAATGCCGAGCGTAGTGGCGAGCATGGTTGCAGCAAGGTCTTCGGCATAGTCGCCTGCCTTTCTTGCTGTTTCGCCGCAAGAGTGGTGTTCCGATATATAACCGTAATGTTCCCTGTCCTTTGGAACCGCAAGACCCACTGCGGAGGAGATAAGCCTGTTAGGCTCATTAGTATCGCTTCTTGCCATTACGCAGAATGTTATCTGCCCGGGTTTGATCAACTGGAGGCCTTTTGATTTGCTGATTATCTTGCAATTCGGAGGGAAAATGCTCGATACATACACAAGGTTGCATTTCTCTATGCCTGCCTTACGTAGCGCCAGCTCAAAAGACGCAAGTCTGTCCTTGTGTATTCCAACTCCCTTAGTGAAAAATATCTTTTTAGGTATCAAATCCATAGTCTATTCTCAAAAACTGTTTTGTTGGATTAAAATATAACCTAAATTGAACTCTTTTTTCAAGCATAAATTATATTCACTATTTACGCAGAGCAGCTAAATAATCT
>JBFLVX010000020.1:0-25164 GCA_040758255.1 Nitrospirota bacterium | reverse complement strand
CGCGGGCCTTTTTTGCGGCGGCTATCTGGTTAAACTGTACGGGCTTAAATCCCTCTTTTATCTTGCCTCTGCTGTTGTGGCGCTTTCAACCATACTTTTACTTTTCATGCATGAAGGGGATAAAAAAGGGTAAAGCGTTCCTCATATTCTCCCTTCGCATGAAATTGTCTCTAACTTGTTATTTACGCTCTGAATTGGTTAAATTAATCATATGGCTTTGCTTGAAATTAAAAAATATCCGGATAACATATTACGGAAAAAGACCTCGCCGGTTACAACATTCGATGCCGCTCTTCAGCGGTTGATTGACGACATGATCGAGACTATGTATGCCGCCCCCGGAGTGGGCCTTGCGGCTAATCAGGTTGGCGTTTCAAGGCAGGCAGCGGTCATTGATGTGAGCGGACAGGATGAGCACTCTTCTTTGATTGTGCTTATAAACCCTGAGATAATTCATTTTGAGGATGAGGCTTCCATTAAAGAAGGATGCCTGAGCATCCCCGGATACACTACGGTTGTAAAGAGGGCTGAAAAGGTAGTAGTTCGGTGCTGCGACAGGGAGGGGAAAGAGATCGAGATTGAAGGAGACGGTATCCTCGCAAGGGCGCTTCAGCATGAGATAGACCACCTCAACGGCATCCTCCTGATTGACAGGATCGGGCGCATTAAGAAAGAATTTTTCAAGAAACGCTATAAGAGAGAGCATGAGAGCCTGAAAGCATCATTATCATGAGGCTTATTTTTTTCGGCACGCCTGAGTTTGCCGTTCCCGCTTTGAATGCCCTGATAAACTCCGAGCATGAAGTCCTTGCTGTTGTGACTCAGCCTGACAGGAGAAGCGGCCGAGGAAGGCATCTGGTCTTGTCGCCTGTAAAGGAGAAAGCTCAAAGCGCGGGACTCACTATCCTTCAACCAAACAAGGTGAAGGAGTCCGGTTTCATTGATGAATTAAAGAGGTTTAATCCTGAAGCTATATTTACAGCAGCATACGGGCAATTGCTGCCGTCAGACATTATCCGCTTGCCGAAGTTTGGATGTATAAATATTCATGCGTCGCTCCTCCCAAAATACCGAGGCGCCGCTCCCATTAACTGGGCGATAATCAACGGGGATAAGATTACCGGAATAACCATGATGCTTATGGATGAAGGCATGGATACCGGCCCGATATTATTGCAGAGCGAAGAGGCCATAAGAGATGAAGATACGGCAGCCACTCTCTCGGAGAGGCTTTCTTTGCTTGGGGCTGAAGCCCTTATAAAGACTTTAGACCTGCTCGCTAACGGGCTTATAAAACCTGTGCCTCAGTCCGATAACGCGTCAAGCGCCCCGTTATTAAAGAAGGATAATGGACTTATTAAATGGCTGCTCCCTGCTGATAAGCTTAGCAATCTTATAAGAGGCGTAAATCCATGGCCCGGGGCTTATACTTTTCTCGACGGGAAGAGGATTAAGATACTGAAGGCTGTATCAGTGGATGGAAACGGAGATGCCGGCGTTATAATCAGTGTTAAAAAAGATGAACTGCTTGTTGGAACGGGCAGAGGCCTGCTTCGTCTGCTTGAGGTGCAGCCGGCCGGAAAGCCTGCTATGGATGTCAGGTTGTTTATGCAGGGCAGAAGCCTGAAAGAGGGGATGAAGTTTGATGATGAACCATTTGATTAGAGGGGTCTTCCTGAAAGTCTGCTGCCCGTTTGCCTTTGGGCTCGGCTGGCTCTTCAGGATAAAGAAGTGGAGGCTCCAGAGGTTCATGATAGATATTAATAACAGGCTTGTGCTGAACTCAGCCCCGGCAAAGGTGAAGAATCTGCTTCTTCTGCTTCCGCACTGCCTCCAGAACAGCGAATGCAAGATACGCATTACGCGGAATGTATATAATTGCGAAGGATGCGGCAAATGCGTTATAAAGGATTTTACGCAATTGGCAAAGGAGATAAATCTTCCTCTTTTTGTTGCAACAGGTGGAACTATCGCAAGGAGAATAGTTGACGATACGAAATCCGATGCGATTGTTGCGGTTGCCTGCGAACGTGACCTGATCGGCGGCTTAATTGATACGTATCCTCTTCCTGTGATCGGCGTGACAAATGAGCGGCCGTTTGGCCCGTGTTTTAACACCAGTGTTGATATTGAAAAGGTAAAAGATGCGATAAGGTTTTTTGCGGGAAAGGGCACTGCTTAAAATTATGACAAAAAAAAGTCCAAAACGGTTTTTATACATTATCGGCTTAATGGCCGTTGCGCTAATTATTTACAAGACAGTTGATTTTTACGGGCCGGTGAAAGTCCCGATGATTACCGGCAAGAGCATTAATGAGGCTGAGAGGCTTTTAAGAGATAAAAGACTCTCGTTAATTGTTGAAGGGGAAGATTATGATCCTGCCATTCCCGAAGGCCAAATTATAAGGCAGGACGCAAAACCCGGCGAAAAAATAAAGCGCGGCTCAGCAATAAGGGTCTTTGTCAGCAGCGGAGCAGGGTCGGTCTCAATGCCTTCTTTTGAAGGGCAGATTCTTGATGAAGTAAAGCTGACATTAATGAATCTGGGTATGAAGACAGGCAAGGTCACATGGGTGCGTTCTGAAACTGTTGGGGCAGGCCGGGTAATTGCCCAGAGGCCTTTGCCGGGTAACGCGGCTGGAAATGAAGTAAATTTTCTTGTAAGCAAGGGCTGGTACAATGTATCCTATAGCTGTCCTTCATTTGTTAATATGTCGTTGGATGATGCCAGGGGTTTGGCAGATCTGCTTGGACTTCAGCTTATTGAACAGGAAGAAGGAAACAGGATAACGCTTCAGAAGCCTGAAGCGGGTACGGTTATTAGCAGGGGTGATCCGGTTGAGGTCACTTTAAGCCGGGGATGGGGGCTCTGGTTTTAGGTGACAATAATAATGCAGACATTGCTCAAAAATTTATTTAACTCGATAGGATTATTCAATGAGTCATAAGTTTTTGTACATCAAAGTCCATGGGTTCTTTTTATTATAGCTATCGTTTAAGGTATCGAAAAATAAATTATCTCGCAACGTCTGCATTATTTCAAATCTATTTTATAAGGGGATGATATGGTGAAGATAGCGCCTTCTATTTTGTCGGCAGATTTTTCAAGGCTTGGTGAAGAGATTAAGGCAGCGGAAAAAGCCGGAGCAGATTTAATCCACATTGATGTAATGGACGGGCACTTTGTCCCTAATATAACAATCGGTCCGCTTGTGGTAAAGGCGGTGAAGAAGGTTGCGGCGATCTCGCTTGACGTGCATCTAATGATCGAATCGCCGGACAGATACATAAAGGATTTCGCAGACAGCGGCGCGGATATTATAACGGTACATGCGGAGGCGAGCACGCATCTGCACAGGAGCATTCAGAACATTAAAGAGTGCGGCGTAAAGGCCGCTGTCTCAATTAACCCGGCAACTTCACTTAGCAGCATCGAGTTCATTCTTCCGTTCGTTGATATGGTGCTTTTGATGTCGGTTAACCCTGGATTCGGAGGACAGAAATTTATCCCGGAGGTTCTTCTAAAGATAAAAGAGCTCAAAAAAATAATTGTTGAGAATAAATCTAAGGCTGAAATTGAGGTTGACGGCGGCGTGACCATTGACAATGTGGCTGAAGTTAACAAAGCAGGCGCGGATATTGTCGTTATGGGTAACGCGTTCTATAATTCAAAAGATTACGCCGAGACAGTGAGGATTGTAAGGGAAAGATGCAGATGAGCAGGGATTAATCCTGTTTTGTAAAATAATCTGCCAATAACTTAGCCTGCTTTAGACCTGTGCGGTAGTCTGCTCAAATTGTATTGTTTTACCTAATGACACCCCGCTGTATCTGTGGCGGGGAGTTTTTATTTTGTCTAACTTGTATAACTGTGCAATTTATAACTATTACTTATAAATTAATTTAAATTTTTATATTGACTCGGTAATACCCACTTTCATAATATACCTTGTCGTTATTTTTATCCCTGCTTCTCTTTGAGGCTTTGACGGATAAAACCACCATACAATCTAAATAATCTGCATTGTCACTGGTAGTTTTGCTGTCTTTTTTTGCATTTAATTGTTTTTTTAACATAAGAACAGGAGGCTGAATGAGACTGGTCTTGTTAGGAGCGCCCGGCGCAGGAAAAGGCACACAGGCAAAGAAACTGATTGACAAATACGTTATCCCTCAAATCTCTACTGGAGATATCCTCAGAAAGGCTGTTGCAGACGGCACCCCTCTCGGCAAAGAGGCAAAGGTTATTATGGACTCGGGCGGGCTTGTGTCGGACAAGATTGTTTTGGGCCTGGTTCAGGAAAGATTAAAACAGGATGACTGCAAAAAGGGTTATATCCTCGACGGTTTTCCGAGAAACACTGCGCAGGCTGAAGCATTGGATAAAATCCTTTCTGACATGGGAGCGCCTCTGACTGTTGCCCTCAGCGTTGATGTAGATAAGGAAATCCTTATGAAAAGACTCACCGGCAGAAGAACCTGCAAGAGCTGCCAGCAGATGTATAATATCTATTTTTCAGCCCCAAAGAAGGAAGGTATCTGCGATAAGTGCAGCGGAGAACTTTTCCAGAGGGATGATGACAAGGAAGAGACAATAAAGAAGAGGCTTGATGTCTATGATACACAGACAGCCCCTTTGTTTGATTACTACGGGAAAAAAGGAATTCTTAAGTCAGTCAAGGGAACTGGCAGCATAGACGATATATTCAATGAAGTTTGTAAGATCCTTGGATCTTAATATAGATAAACATAACTTAAGGAGGAAGTAGAATGTCTTTGATTAAACCGCATGGTTCAGACGAATTAAATCCGCTATTTGTATATGATACGGCGAAAAATGAAGCCCTGCAGAAAGAAGCCGAAGGACTGGCTTCTATTGTTGTGAGTTCAGCTACCGCAGCCAATGCGGTTATGCTGGGCGGCGGTTACTTCAACCCGTTAACAGGCTACATGAATAAGGCTGATGCCCTGTCTGTTGCTAACAATATGAAGACAACATCCGGACTGTTCTGGCCTACTCCGGTCTTGAACCTGGTTAAAAATGCAGGTTCAATCAAAGCCGGTGACCGTATCGCGCTTAAAGATCCGAATGTTGAAGGCAATCCTGTATTGGCTGTTATGGATGTAAAGGCGGTTGAAGAATTCAGCGATGCGGATATGGCGCTGATATCTGAAAAAGTTTACCGTCCTAAACCACCTGAAGCACATCCGGGCGTTGATGCATTCAATGCGCAGGGTAAGATTTGCCTGTCAGGTCCAATAAAGGTACTGAATTTCTCTTATTTCAGCACGGAATTCCCGGACACCTTCCGTACTGCAGTTGAAATTCGCAATGAAATCGCTGAGCGTGGCTGGAATAAGGTTGTTGCTTTCCAGACCCGTAACCCGATGCATCTGGCCCACGAAGAACTTTGTCACATGGCAATGGATCGTTTAGGCTGTGATGGTCTGGTTATCCACATGCTGCTTGGCAAATTGAAAAAAGGAGATATCCCGGCGCCTGTTCGTGATGCAGCGATCCGCAAGATGGTCGAATTGTACTTCCCGAAAAACAGCGCGATGGTTACAGGTTATGGTTTCGATATGCTGTATGCCGGTCCGCGTGAAGGCGTATTGCATGCTATATTCCGTCAGAACATGGGCGCGACTCACTTTATTGTTGGCCGCGACCATGCAGGGGTGGGTGATCACTACGGTCCATTTGATGCGCAAACCATCTTTGATAATGAGGTGCCTGCCGGCGCGTTGAAAATTGAGATCTTCAAAGCTGACCACACTGCATACTCGAAGAAACTTAACAAGGTTATGATGATGTGTGAAGCGCCTGATCATAAGAAAGAAGACTTTGTTCTGCTTTCAGGCACAAAGGTTCGTGAAATGTTAGGTCAGGGCATTGCGCCGCCTAAAGAATTCTCACGTCCTGAAGTGGCTGAGATCCTGATCAAGTATTATCAGAGCCTTGAAAAATAAATACATGTCTTAATTACAAAGGCTTAATTTAAGCCAAAATGACCAAAACGGTTAATTCTTGAAAGGAGGAGTAAAAAATGCCAAGTTTTGTTATCACAGAAAAGTGTGACGGTTGCAAGGCGCAGGATAAGACAGCATGCCAGTACATCTGCCCGAATGACCTCATGGCCCTTAACAGGGATATCATGAAGGCATACAACCAGGAGCCGGAACAGTGCTGGGAGTGCTACAACTGTGTAAAGATTTGTCCTCAGCAGGCTATCGAAGTGAGGGGGTATCAGGATTTTAACCCGCTCGGCGCAAATGTTATACCGCTGAGAGGAACAGACGCCATTATGTGGACGGTCAAGTTCAGAAACGGAGTGCTTAAGAGGTTTAAGTTCCCTATCAGGACCACTGAAGAGGGTTCCTTAAATCTTTATGGCGGCAAGCCGGAAGCTGATATGTCAAAATTAAAAAGCCCTGGTTTCTTTAATTATGAAGCCAGAAAAGAATAAAGAAAGGAGATATAACAATGGAAAAAGAAACTTGTACGTTTTCATACTGTGCAAAGCCTGAAATTGTTGAGCATGAGACGGATCTCCTCATTCTCGGCGGCGGCATGTCAGCCTGCGGCACTGCATATGAAGCGACCAAATGGGCTGCTGCAAAGGGCTTAAAGGTTACAATGGTTGACAAGGCTGCAACAGACAGAAGCGGCGCGGTTGCTATGGGACTGTCTGCTATCAATACATATATTGGTGAGAACAAGGTTGAAGATTATGTCAGGTACGTAAGAGCGGACCTTATGGGCATTACAAGGGACGACCTCGTATTTGACCTTGGAAGACACGTTGATGACAGCGTTCACCTCTTTGAAGAATGGGGTCTTCCGATCTGGAAGAAGGGGGATGACGGGTTCTCTCTTGACGGCTTTCAGGCAAGAGAAGAAGGCAAGAAGTCATTAAAAGACGGCGGCACTCCTGTCAGATCAGGCAAATGGCAGATCATGATCAATGGCGAGTCATATAAAGCTATTGTTGCAGAGGCTGCAAAGAAGGCGCTTGCGGTGAATAGAGAGGCAACAGGCGTTGCCCAGAACCACTTTGAGAGGGTATTCATAGTGAGGCTGTTCAAGGATGCAAACGATCCTAACAGGATTGCGGCAGCAGTAGGTTTCAGCGTAAGAGAGAACAAGATGTATATATTTAAGGCTAAAGCCATAGCTCTTGGCGCAGGCGGCGCAGTCAACTGTTTCAGGCCAAGATCCACAAAAGAAGGGCAGGGCAGGGCTTGGTATCCTGTATGGAATTCAGGTTCAGGTTACGCGCTCGGCATGCAGGCAGGCGCTGAGCTTACCCTTATGGAGAACAGGTTCGTCCCGGCAAGGTTCAAAGACGGTTACGGCCCTGTCGGCGCATGGTTCCTCTTCTTCAAGGCAAAGGCAACAAACAGCCTTGGTGAAGATTATTGCATGAACGAGGAGTATCTTGCCGATGCAAGAGCCAAATATGGCAAATATGTTGACAAGATGGGAACTGCCATCAGAAACCATCTGATGATGCTGGACATGAAGGCTGGCAAGGGCCCGATCCTCATGAACACCCACCATGCCATGGATGCCATTAACAAGTCCTTTACCGAGAAGCTCGGCGAAAAGGAAGGCAAGAAGAAAGTGAAGCACCTCGAGGCAGAGGCTTGGGAAGACTTTCTCGATATGTGTATCGGACAGGCAGGACTCTGGGCCTCCAAGAATATCGAGCCTGACAAGACGCCTTCCGAGATTATGCCTACAGAGCCGTATCTTCTCGGTTCACACGCAGGCTGCGCAGGATTCTGGTGCAGCGGCCCCGGCGATATCCCGGGAACACCAGCAGACTGGTCATGGGGCTACAACAGGATGTCCACAGTGCCGGGCCTCTTCATGATGGGCGACATTGTCGGCGCATCAGGCCACAAATTCTCCTCAGGCTCACATGCTGAAGGCAGGATAGTTGCAAAGGCTGCAATAGCCTTTATACTTGACAACCCTTCTTACTCCCCGAAGCCGAGGAGGAGTGCTGATGAGATGGCTGCTGAGCTATATCTGCCGTTTGAAGTATATGAGAAGAACAAGACCTACTCGACAGATCCTAAAATCAATCCGAATTACATTAAGCCGGATATGCTCCAGACGAGGCTCCAGAAGATCTCTGACGAGTACTTTGGCGGCATCTCAACATGGTACATGACATCAAAGACCATGCTTGACGAGGGTCTGCGTCAGCTTGCAATGCTGAAAGAGGATTGCGCAAAGATGGCTGCATCAGATTACCATGAGCTTATGAGATGCTGGGAGAACTATCACAGAATTCTCTCTGTTGAGGCTCATGCAAGACACATCCTCTACAGGGAAGAGTCCAGATATCCGGGCTACTACTACAGGGGAGATCACAACTTCATTGATGATGAGAAGTGGAAGGTATTCACCTGCTCCAAGTACAATATGGAGACCGGCGAATTCACAATGTCCAAGAGGGACCACAAAAACCTCTTCTCTGATTAATTCAATTCAGACTCGATAATATCCGGGTGCCGGAAACGGCACCCGGAGTTATTAAAGTTATCAAAGAATAAAGGTCATAGGTGATAGGTCAAAGGTAATAAAAAACAACCCATTACCCGCAGTTATTTATTTTGATAGTTTTAGTAACTCTGTAGCAAATGGAGGAATTCATGTCAGAGCAAGATAAAAGCATTTTAATTGTTGGAGGCGGTATCAGCGGATTGACAACCGCAGTTGAAGCGGCTGAAGCCGGTTATAACGCTGTAATTGTGGAAAAGAGCCCTTACTTGGGCGGCAGGGTCTCAAGAATGAACAAGTATTTCCCCAAGCTCTGCCCGCCTGTTTGCGGATTGGAGATAAACTACAGAAGGGTAAAGTTCAATCCGAGAATTACTTATTACACCCTTGCCCAAATAGAGCGAATCGAAGGAAAAGCCGGTAATTATAATGTATCCGTTCAGTTGAACCCCCGGTATGTAAATGACAAATGTGTTGCCTGCAACGCGTGCGCTGAAGCATGTCCCATTGAGGTGCCTAATGACGTAAACGCAGGGCTTGATAAGAGAAAGGCAGCCTATATACCGACCGAACAGTCCTTCCCTTTTAAGTATACGATTGATGACGCGGCATGCAAAAAATCAAGCTGCAATAAATGCGCTGATGCCTGCAAGTATGACGCGATTGACCTGAATATGAAACCTGAGGTTATCGAGATTAACGCTGGCGCAATCGTTCTTGCAACAGGCTGGAAGCCTTACGATGCTTCAAAGATAGATAATCTCGGATTCGGCAAGAGCCCCAACATTATTACAAATGTGGTGATGGAGAGGCTGGCGTCAGGCAACGGTCCTACAAAAGGAAAGATAACGAGGCCGTCTGACGGCAAAGAGGTAAAGAGCGTTGCCTTTGTGCAGTGCGCGGGCTCAAGGGATGAGAACCATTTGGCCTTCTGCTCGGCAGTATGCTGCATGGCTTCTTTGAAGCAGGCAACATATGTAAGAGAGCAGTATCCTGATTCAAAGGCATATATGTTCTATATTGACGTGAGGACTCCTGGAACTTCTTATGAGAGGTTCCTCAACAAGATAAAAGAAGACAAAAATATTTCTCTAATAAAAGGCAAAGTCGCCAAGGTGGAGGAAGATTCCGCAACTGGAAAGGTTATTGTTGAGGCGGAAGATATACTCGCAGGCGGAAAGGTGAGGGTTGCTGTTGACCTCTGCGTGCTTGCAACAGGCATGGAGCCGACTGTCGGAGAAGTGAAGCTGCCGGATGAAGTGAAGATCAGCAAGAACGGCTTTGTGATCCCCGGCAAGGACGGGAGCGGCATTTACGCGGTAGGCTGCGCAAAGAGCCCTGCCGATGTATCGAGGTCAGTGCAGGAAGCAACAGGGGCTGCCCTTAAGGCTATTCAGACGATAAGGAGGAACTCCTAATGGCGGATCAGAAGATAGGCGTTTATATATGCAAAGGCTGCAATATTGCGGAGACCGTTGACGTTGACAAGCTGCTTAAGGTTGCGGAGAAGGAGTACAAGATCCCTGTCTTTAAGTCTCATGATGTCCTTTGCAGTCCTGAGGGTTTAAGTCTTATAAAAAATGATATAGCAAATGAAGGTATGAACACTGCCCTCGTTGTCGCATGTTCTCCCCGTGCAAAACATGTTGAATTTACCTTTCCCGGCACTGTAGTGGAGAGGGCAAATATCAGGGAGTTTGTTGCATGGACGCAGACGCCGAATGATGAAGATACGCAGGCGCTTGCCGAAGATTATGTAAGGATGGGCATACAGAAAGCAAAGAACTCGTTTCTTCCTGAGCCCTTCATGCTCGAAGGGCCGAACAAAGACATACTCGTTATCGGAGGCGGCATCACAGGCCTGACCTCGGCGCTTGGAGCCGCAGATGCAGGTTATAAGGTAACACTTGTTGAAAAGAACGCGGGGCTTGGCGGCTGGGCGTCAAAGGTCTACAAACAGCTTCCTCAGACCTATCCGTTTGAGAGCCTTGAAGAGCCCACAGTGAAGTCTGTTATTGAGAGTGTAAAGTCTAATAAAAATATTGAGGTGCTGACCTCATCTGAGATAGAAAAGATTTCGGGTGTTCCCGGACAGTATGACATATCTATTAAGACCTCAGGAGGCACGCAGGAGAAGAAGGCAGGCGCGGTAATACTCGCCGCAGGCTGGAGGCCTTATGATGCAAATAAACTTGAGCATCTCGGCTACGGCAAACCTAATGTCATAACCAATGTTGAGATGGAGGAGATGGCATTAAAGGGCAAGATAACAAGGCCTTCTGACGGAAAAGAGGCAAAGAGGGTGGCATTCATACAGTGCGCGGGCTCACGCGACGCAAACCATCTCCCTTATTGCTCATCTTACTGCTGCCAGACATCACTCAAGCAGGCTGCTTATGTGAGGCAGATGAATCCCGATGCCATGGCTTACATATTATATAAAGACATAAGGACCCCCGGAGAGTATGAGCTCTTCTATAAGAAGATACAGGATGATGCTGGTGTCATGCTCACAAAAGGGGAGGTTGCCGGCGTCAGCGATGCATCCGGCGGGAATCTTTATGTTGAGGTGAAGGATACCCTGCTTGGCGGGGATGTAAAGATCGAGGCTGATCTTGTAGTGCTTGCTACAGGCATGGTGCCGAATACAAGGATAGACGCTGATCTGCTCGCAGAGTGGAAGGTGAAGTTTGACGATAAGCTGAAGGCCTCAGGCGGAAAACCGGATCCGAATGCGGTGCTTGAACAACACAAGGTTCCCAATATACTAAACCTTGAATACAAGCAGGGACCTGAACTCCCAATACTTGAGGAGGCGTACGGGTTTACGGATTCAAATTATATCTGCTTCCAGTATGAGACGAGAAGGACCGGAATATTTGCGGCCGGAAGTATAAGACAGCCGATGAATATGAGCAGCAGCATTGAAGACGGTCTTGGCGCAGCGATGAAGGCGGTCCAGTGTGTAGAGGCTGTTGCAAACGGGTATTCAATCCACCCAAGGGCGTGGGATAAGACCTATCCTGAGGTGAACCTCCAGAAGTGCACATCATGCAAAAGATGCACAGAGGAGTGTCCTTTCAGCGCAATTGAAGAGGACGCCAAAGGCACACCGTTCCATAAGATGACACGATGCAGGAGATGCGGCACATGTCTTGGCTCATGTCCTGAACGTGTTATTAACTTTAAAGACTTCAGTATCAACATGATTTCATCCATGTTCAAGAACATAGATGTGCCTGAAGAGGGTTTGAGGCTTATCGGTCTTGTATGCGAAAATGACGCATACCCTGCTCTGGATGCGGCAGCCATGAAAAGGGAAAAGCTGCCTTCTGCAATCAGGTTTGTCCCTGTCAGGTGTCTTGGAAACCTGAACCTTGCGTGGATCGCGGACGCACTCTCAAAAGGCATTGACGGCATGATACTTATGGGATGCAAGTTCGGGGAGAATTACCAGTGCCACTTTATAAGGGGCAGTGAGCTTGCCAAGGAAAGGCTCGGAAAACTTCAGGAGACGCTTGGCAGGCTTCAGCTTGAGCCTGAGAGGGTGGAACTGGTTCAGCTTTCAATAGCTGATTATGACAGGCTTCCTAAGATATTGAATGACTATGTTGAGAAGATGGAAGGGTTTGACCCGAACCCGTTTAAAGAATTCTAAGAAACAAGTAGTAAGTAGTGAGTAGTGAGTAGCAAAGGGGAGGATATTGAAACCGCTTACCTTAACTACGTACTACCGTCTACTTAACTACCTTCGTAATATAGGAGGTAATAGATGGCTGAAGCTACAGTTATAAAACCTGATCTGGATTTTGTAAAAGGCGTTATGGCGGCAGGGGGCGAGTCTCTCAAAAAGTGCTATCAGTGCGCAACCTGCTCGGTGGTATGCAATGTAACACCCGGCAAGAATCCATTCCCCAGAAAAGAGATGATATGGGCGCAGTGGGGTTTGAAGGAGAAGTTTGCCGGAAATCCCGATGTCTGGCTCTGCCATCAGTGCAATGACTGCACTGCGTATTGTCCGAGGGGAGCAAAGCCCGGCGAGGTCTTAGGCGCTATCAGAAAACAGACGATTAAAGAGTACTCATCGCCGTCATTTCTCGTTAATATGGTGAACAACAAGGCGCTGATATGGCTCATCTTTCTTCTGCCTGCCATCCTGCTTGGCGTGATACTCTCTGCTGACGGGACCTTTATCCCGAATGAAGAGGAGATCAAGTTCTCATATCTTGCCTCAACTCTTCAGATACAGCTTATCTTTGTCCCTGCGTTCATGTTCGGCGCGATTGTCGGCATCCTCGGCGTCATAAAATTCTGGGGTGATATGAAGAAGGCGGCTGGGGTGAGATCAGGAGACCTTGGAGGCAGCATATCAGCAGCGGCACAGGAGATATTGAGCCATTCAAAATTCAAAACCTGCGGGGTAAGCAAAGACAGGTTCACCTCGCATTTCCTTGTCTTCTACAGTTTTGTAATGCTTGGGATTGCCACAGCTTTAGGGGTTCTCTATATTGATATTCTTCATATGGAGTCGCCCTTCAGTTTCGGCTACGGAACCCCTGTTAAAATCTTCGGGCTCATCGGCGCGATAGGTCTTTTGCTGGGCGTTGTTCTTATGATAAACAACAGGTTCAAGAATGCTGAGAAGGTCGGCATCGGAAGCTATTTTGACTGGCTTCTTATAACTATTATAGGCGTTATCATGGCGTCGGGAATCCTTTCATGGGCCACGCGTGTTATGGGAATCGGCGGCATCGCATATCCTGTGTACTTCATTCACCTTGTTTTTATACTGTCGTTGTTCGTCTACCTTCCGTTCTCAAAACTCGCGCACATGTTTTACAGGGGCGCTGCGATTACTTTCAATAAGTATTCAGGAAGAGAGGCTGAAGCGGCCGTGCAGATAAAGACAGAGGCAGAGGTTGTTTCTTAGCGGACTGCCGTAATAACAAAGAGATTAACAAACAAGATTAATAGTTACAATTAATTAAAAGGGGGAGGTAAAAGATGACAAGTACAATTATGTTTGCGCTATTCTGCGGCGCGCTGGGTGTTTTGTACTCTATTGTAACAGCAATCTGGGTATCAAAACAGGATGCCGGCAATGCCAAGATGCAGGAGATATCTAACGCGGTTAAAGAGGGGGCATATGCGTTCCTTGCACGCGAATACAAGACTGTTGCGATAGTTGCGGTGATTCTGGTGATCGCTATCGCAGCTATACCGCAGCTCGGAGCATGGGCTGCTGCCGGTTTTGTAATTGGGACAGTCGGTTCCGCGCTTGCCGGTTTTGTGGGTATGTGGGTTACAGTCAGGGCAAATGTTCGTACAACAGCGGCTGCAAGCAGGGGCCTTCAGGCAGCGCTCGGCCTTGCGTTTAAGGGCGGTTCGGTTACCGGCGTTATGGTTGTCGGCCTTGGAATTATCGGCCTTGCCGGGTTTTATACTATTGCAAAACAGTCAGCTCCTGAACAGGCATTCCATGCGCTGATAGGTCTCGGTTTCGGGTGTTCGCTCATGAGCGTGTTTGCCCGTATCGCAGGCGGTATCTACACAAAGGCTGCTGACGTAGGAGCGGACCTTGTTGGAAAGGTTGAAGCAGGAATTCCTGAAGACGACCCGAGAAACCCGGCTGTTATCGCAGACAACGTCGGTGACAACGTCGGCGACTGCGCAGGCATGGCAGCTGACCTTTATGAGACATACACTGTTACGCTTGTTGCAGCGATGCTGCTTGCCAAGACGGTTTTCGGCGCTGACAGCGCATGGGTGGAATTCCCGATGCTGCTCGGCGGAATATCTATCATAGCTTCTATTATCGGAACCTTTGCGGTTAAACTCGGTAAAAATCAGTATATCATGGGCGCCCTCTATAAAGGGCTTGCTGTTGCCGGAGTTCTCGCTGCAATAACGTTTTATATTGTTACGGGCGAATTCCTGAAAGACCCGTCAGCGCAGGCTTCATTAGCCGCGCATCCGTCATTTACGCAGATGAATGTTTTCCTTATGGCGCTTATCGGACTCGCATTGACCGGCCTGATCGTGGCTATAACTGAATATTTCACCGCCAAGGAATATGGCCCTGTTAAGCATATAGCAAAGGCCAGCCTGACCGGCCACGGCACGAACGTTATCGCAGGACTTGCGGTCAGCATGAAGTCAACCGGCGCGCCTGTTATAGTTATTGTTGCCTCTATCCTGGGCGCTTATTCATTAGGCGGCGGGTTTGATGGTGATGCGACCGGCGGCCTTTTTGCTATCGCTTTGTCAGCGGTCTCGATGCTTTCAATGACAGGAATTGTTGTCGCTATTGATTCTTACGGGCCGATAACTGACAATGCAGGCGGTATCGCAGAGATGTCAGGACTGCCTGAAGAGATACGTAATATCACTGACCCATTAGATGCAGTCGGAAATACGACAAAGGCTGTCACTAAGGGTTATGCTATCGGATCAGCAGGCCTTGCGGCACTTGTTCTTTTCGCAGAGTATTCAAGGTCTTTCAGCGAGACTATCCTTTTTGACCTTTCAAACCCGATGGTTCTGGCAGGCCTCTTCATCGGCGGACTGCTCCCTTATTATTTCGGCTCACTCCTCATGGAGGCTGTTGGTAAGGCGGCAGGCAGCATTGTTGAGGAAGTCAGAAGGCAGTTCAGGGAGATCCCCGGCATTATGGAATACAAGGCAAAGCCGGAATACGGCAAGTGCGTTGACATTGTAACAAAAGGCGCTATCAAACAGATGATGGTTCCCGCTCTTATCCCGGTTGTTGTTCCTATCGTAGTCGGCTTTACGCTTGGCAGGGAAGCCCTTGGCGGCGTTCTTATTGGAAGTATCCTGACCGGACTCTTCCAGGCGATTGCCATGACAAGCGGCGGCGGCGCATGGGACACTGCAAAGAAGTCCTTTGAAGACGGCGTTACCGATGACAGCGGTAAGATGCATAAGAAGGGCAGCGACGGTCACAAAGCCTCTGTTACTGGCGATACAGTCGGCGATCCTTACAAGGATACGGCAGGCCCCGCTATCAACCCGATGATCAAGGTTATAAATATCGTCGCGCTTCTTATCGTGCCTTTGATATAGGGAGTTTATTAAAGTTGAATCCGGAAGGCTGTCCTGTAAATTCGGGACAGCCTTCTTTTTGTATGGGTTATTGATACCTTACCACCCCTTAATCCCCTCCTAAAATTAGGAGAGGAGCTTTTGGGTATTAATAACTCCCCCCCTTTGTTAAGGAGGGGTAGGTGTGGTGGTTTTAGCGCCATCTTAATTGCAATCTGGAATTGCTGATTTATAAAAAAAGAGGGAGACTGTTTGCATACAAAAGAAACAAAACATGCAGAAATATTCTGTGACGGGGCCTCCAGCGGAAACCCGGGCAATGCCGGGATCGGTGTGGTTATTAATCTCCATGACGGCAGCCCTGCTTGCAGGATATCTGAATATATTGGCATCGCAACAAATAATGTTGCAGAGTATTCGGCATTTATAAGGGGGCTTGAAGAGGCGAGATCGTTGGGGATAAAGAGAGTAAAGTTTTTCCTTGATTCAGAGCTTGTAGTAAAACAGATAAACGGACTTTATAAGGTGAAGAATGTAAACTTGATGCCGCTCTGGATGAGGGCAAAAAAACTTCTGGCGGAGTTCGATAGTTTCACTGTTTCTCATGTAATGAGGGAGATGAATAAAGAGGCTGATGCCCTTGCAACAAAAGCTGTGAAGCAGAGGAGGGCTTGACAAAGATAATAATTGACACTTATGATTTAATAAGCTAAAATTATATTCTCTATGAAAGGGAAAAAATGGACGATCATAAGTTAAAAGTTTTCTGTATCGTAGCAGAGACAAAGAGTTTCTCAAGGGCATCCGAGATAATCCGCCTTACACAGCCTGCTGTCAGCCTTCAGATCCAGGCGCTTGAAGAGACGTATGGAACAAAGCTCTTCAACCGTTCAGGATGTATTATTACCCTTACCAAGTCCGGCGAGATGCTCTACAGGTATGCAAAAGAGATAAACTCTCTTTACTCTGCCGCAGAAAAAGAGATAGGAAGTTTTACAGGGCTTACCAAAGGCGTTATCTCAGTAGGCGCCAGTTCCACGATAGGCAATTATGTCCTGCCTGCTGTTGTCGCGGAATTCAAGAGAAAACATCCCAAGGTCGGGGTACATATTCATATAGCCAACTCAAAGAGCATTGTCGAGTATCTGAACGCGGCCAATGTTGATGTCGGGCTGGTTGAGGGAGAAGTTAAGAAGCAGAAGCTGGTTGCTGAAAAACTCATGTCTGACGAGATGGTGCTTATAATGCCGCCTTCTCACCAATGGGCGAACAAGTCAAATCTTTCAGTTATGGCGCTTGCAAAAGAGCCTTTAATATTCAGGGAAGAAGGTTCCGGGACAAGGCAGATGATCGAGAAATATTTTACAAAGCACGGCATATCCCCTCAGCAGATCAAGATAGCGCTTATAATGGGAAGCACTGAATCAATAAAGGGCGCTGTAGAAGAAGGACTTGGGGTATCAATAGTCTCAATGTGGGCGGCCAAGAAGGAGAAGCGGTATGGCACTCTCAAGACAGCGATGTTTAAGGAGGAGCGATTTGTCAGGGATTTCTCTTTGCTGCGCCGGAAGGCCAAGGAGTCTTCACATACAGTGGAAAGATTTATTTCGTTCCTGAAGAGTTATCCTTTTGACAAACTCCTGAGTTCTTAGCGTTTGATTTGGCCGCGCTCTTTTTACATTATCAGAATGTTGATTTATCCTGACTGTCAATTTGCACTCTTTTTATAACATCGAGCTTTCCAATTTTATAAAACGCATCTTTTACAGCGGTTTTATTTTTTGTGAAGACATTAAAGACATATACAAGCTCCTCTCTTGTCCTGTCCTTTTTATAATCAACCGAATGTATATTTATTCCGCACTCTGAAAGCAGAGACATTATCCTTTCCTCAACACCTTCGGTAATCTCCGTTGAAACAGTGATAGCCTTATACCGGACGGTGCTGATATGTTTCTCTGCTTTCCTCAGGATGACCAGCGCTATGATTGTCACTGCAGAAGTTGCAATGCCTTCAATGTAAAGTCCTGCTCCAATAGATAGCCCTATAGCTGAAACAATCCAAATTGATGCGGCAGTAGTCAGTCCTCTTACTGCATAGCCGCTTTTAACGATTACTCCTCCTCCAAGAAAGCCGATGCCTATAAGCGCCCCGGAGGCTATTCTCGCAGGGTCGATTCTCAGGGAAGAATCAAGCTCCCGCATATAGAAATGGTAATTTTCAGAGACGATCATTATAAGGACGGATGCCATGCATACTATAAGCTGTGTCCTGAAACCTGCGGCCCGGCCGTGGACTTCTCTTTCAAAGCCGATGATTCCCCCGATAACCGCGCCAAGAAGCAGGCGTATTATTGCTTCAGATGAAGAGACCATGAAAATATTATAGTTGAGCCTTGAGACAGGTGTCAAAATTGTCGCGTAGAACTTAATTTATGTTTACCGTATGCTTGTGGTAAACTAACAAAAAAATATTGCGGTAGGAGAGTTATAAATGAGGATTGAAAAAGACAGTCTTGGAAGTCTAAAGGTTCCTGAAAAGGTTTATTACGGCATACAGACACAAAGGGCAGTTGATAATTTCAAGATAAGCGGGCTCCGGCTTCCCGCGCGGTTTGTGAAGGCTCAGGGGATAGTCAAGCTTGCCGCTGTAAGGGCGAACCGTTCGCTCGGCCTTCTTGACAGGAAACTCGCAGGCGCAATTGAAAAGGCCGCATTAGAGGTGATAAAAGGCATACACGACAGCTGTTTTGTTGTTGATGCTTATCAGGCGGGCGCGGGCACATCACAGAACATGAACGCAAATGAGGTGATAGCAAACAGGGCTATAGAGATTCTCGGCGGGGAAAGGGGGGATTACAGCCTCGTTAATCCTAACGACCATGTAAATATGGCACAGTCAACGAATGACACAATACCGACTGCGATGTATATTTCGGCATTCGGGGCATTGAAAGAGGATCTGCTCCCTGCGCTTGCAGGCCTAAAGGACGCCCTATCAAAGAAGGTTGAAGAGTTTGAGAAGATAGTAAAGGCCGGCAGGACGCACATGCAGGATGCCGTGCCTATGACTCTCGGACAGGAGTTCGGCGGTTACGCAGAGGCGGTCGGCAACGACATCAATAGAATACAGAACGCCTCAAATGCCCTTCTCTGTCTGCCCGTTGGAGGCAACGCTGTGGGCACAGGTATAAACGCTCACAAGAAGTTCAAAAGCGCTGTTCTTAAGGAGATAAGGAAGATCACAGGGATTGAATTTAAGAGCCCTCTGAATTCTTTCGAGAGCATACAGAATGTAATGCCTGCGCTTGAGGTGAGCGCTTCGCTCAGAGGAGCCGCAGTAACCCTTACAAAGATAGCCAATGATATAAGGCTCTTAAGCTCAGGCCCAAGGACAGGGTTTGCCGAGATTGTCCTGCCTGCTGTACAGCCGGGTTCTTCCATAATGCCCGGCAAGGTGAATCCTGTCATGGCAGAGATGCTAAATATGGTCTGCTATCAGGTCATAGGAAATGATACAGCCATTGCTTGTGCGGTACAGGCGTCACAGCTTGAACTGAATGTTATGAAGCCCCTGATAGCTTACAACCTTCTCTTCTCCATTGAAATACTCTCAAGAGGGATTGATGCCTTTACGAAAAAATGCGTAAAAGGTATTAAGGCGGATGCGAAGAGGTGCAGGGAACTTGCTGAATCAACCCTTGCCATGGCAACCGCGTTAAACCCGGTTATCGGCTATGCTGCTGCTGCGGAGGTTTCAAAGGAGGCGTACCGCACAGGGAAGACCGTAAGAGAGGTGGTTATAGAGAAGGGCATTCTTAAGAAGAGAGAGGCTGACCGACTCCTTGATCCTATGAGACTTACAGGCAAATGAAAAAAACAGCTTTTCTTCTCTTATTAATATTCTTATCGGCACATTCCTCAGCCGCTGAAAGCTATAAAATAAAATTAAGGGCAGGCCAGCACGCTGAATTTTTAAGGATTGTGCTGGAAGGGCCTGCTTCAGTCATATCAAAGGCGATAGTAAATCAAAAGGCAAAGAACATCCAGGTTGTATTCCCTGATACAGCTATTTCAATTGATGATCAGAAATCGGCGGTGGCTTATAAGAAGACTGCTGAAGACACTATAGTCTTCTTCCCTTCGGACTTCAGCGCTTTCAAGGTCTTTACTCTTCAAAATCCTGACAGGCTTGTCATAGATCTGACCGTAGAGCGTGAAAAGAGCAAAGAGTCCAAAAGAGGGAAGTTTTCAGGTGTTAAGACAGTCGTTATTGATCCGGGACACGGCGGCAATGAGTCCGGCCTTGTGACTGATGAGCACATAGAAAAGAGCGCTGTCCTTGATATTGCAAAGGCGCTTAAAGCCGTTATTGAAAATGGGACGGCTAAGTGCTTTCTTACAAGAGGCAGCGACATGCTGTTAAGTCTTGATGACAGGGTAAAGTTCAGCAGCGGCAAGAACGCGGATGTGTTTTTTAGCTTACATATCGGCAATCATGAAAATATCGTTATATACGCTCCTGTGACTGCCGGAACTGTTCCTGAGAGCATAAAGCCTTTCCTGCTTCACAAGGGGCAGGATGAATTTATGCCGGATACATTGGTTTTGCTTGATGCCGTAAAAAAAGCTGTAGCAGCCGATTTTGGAGATGCTATGGTGGAGGTAAAACCGCTTCCTTACAGCATGCTCTCAAAGATCGAGGCCGCGGCCCTGATTATTGAACTGCCGTCGTTTAAGAATGTTAGCTATACTTCAGAGATGAGGTCTCTGATAGCAAATACTCTGTCTAAAGGTATAAAAACTTATGAAGAAGATATGGCGAAATAGGGGCGGAGGCAAGCCTGAATCAAAGAGGTTTCTGTTTATAATGTTCCTCTTTTTTTTAGTAAGCGCCGGAGCGAGCTATTTTTATTTCAAACCCATGCTTTCATCTAAATCCTCTGTTGAGACTTATTCAGCTTCACAGCCCGAAATCATACAGAAGGATACGAAAGAGGGCCCGCAGAGGCTCTATAAATCAAACGGAGAAGACGCAGCAGCATTGAGTGAGCCGGGATTAAATAGCGATTCAGAGCTTGCCGGCGCGGAGAATGCCATAAAAAAGTATTTAGAGCCTTACAATACTGAGCTGATTGATCTGTATATGGACAGCAGCGGGATAATCTATGTTGATATGGGAGATGAACTGAAGAGGAATTTTAAGGGCGATGCCGCCGAGGAATTAAATATTATCGCGGGATTATATCAAAGCATTGAAGGGGCTGTCCCAGGGTTCAGAGCCTTGAAGATCTTGATAAACGGCAATGAAACCGAGACTCTTGGCGGACATATAGATATCTCAATGCCGGTTGGAGGGGAGATCGCAGGCAGTGCAGACAATATCTAAGGAAATGCCGATAGGCATATTCGACTCAGGGGTCGGCGGCCTCACTGTGATGAAAGAGGTCTTGAGGGAACTGCCCGGAGAGGATATTATATATCTCGGCGACACAGCCCGTGTCCCTTACGGCATAAGGTCGGCTGAAACAGTTACGAGGTACTCTCTTGAGATGGTCGGCTTCCTCGTTAATAAGGGCATCAAACTTTTGGTTGTCGCCTGCAATACTGCTTCAGCCCTCGCGCTTTCAGCCATAAAGGAGAGATTTGACATCCCGGTAATCGGGGTCATTGAGCCGGGCGCGAGGAAGGCGATAGAGACGACAAAGGCAAAGAAGATCGGCATAATCGGCACAGAGGGGACTGTAAAAAGCAGTTCTTATGTGCACGCGATAAACGCGCTTTACGGCAATAAGCCTGTTGTCATTAAAGAGCACGGCACCATACGTTTTGACAGATACTTTGAGGTTAGCCTTGAGGGCCTCACCATATTTACGAAGGCGTGCCCGCTCTTTGTGCCGCTTGCGGAGGAGGGATGGGCTTCAAATGATGTCGCCCTTCTTACGGCAGGGCATTACCTTGAAGGACTTAAGAGAGAACCGATTGATACGCTTGTGTTAGGGTGCACGCATTATCCGCTCTTAAAGGGGGTGATATCTGAAATTATGGGTGATGGTGTGACACTGATAGATTCAGCCTGTGAGACAGCAAATGATGCTAAGAAGGCGCTGATGCAATACAACATGGAGAATAATTCTTCAGATCCATTGCGGATGTTTTACGTCACTGACGCGCCGGAGAGGTTTATAAAAGTCGGCGAGCGGTTTCTGGAACAGAATATACTTAATATTTCAAAAATAGAGATTGGAGGATGATTTAATGCGCCCTGATAACAGAGCTAATGATGAACTGAGACCGTTCAGGATGAAGAGACATTACATCAAGACTGCCGAGGGTTCAGTCCTGATAGAGATGGGAAAGACAAGGGTTATCTGCAACGCCTCAATAGAGAAGAAGGTCCCTGCTTTTCTGAGAGATAAGGGCAAGGGGTGGGTCACTGCTGAATACGGGATGCTCCCGCGCGCGACCTCAACAAGGACGATGAGAGAGGCGTCAAGAGGGAAGATAGGCGGAAGGACGCATGAGATACAGAGGCTCATAGGCAGGTCCATGCGCTCTGTTGTGGACCTTGAGGCGCTTGGCGAGATGACGATCTGGATAGACTGCGATGTCATACAGGCTGACGGCGGAACAAGGACAGCATCCATAACAGGCGCGTTTGTCGCGCTTAAGGATGCGGTCGCGTACGCGCTCAGAAACGGTATGATAAAGAAAGACCCTGTCAAGGACTATGTAGCCGCGGTAAGCGTCGGCATAGTCAGCGGAGAGCCGGTGCTGGACCTTTCTTATGAAGAGGACTCAGCCGCTGAGGTTGATATGAATGTTGTCATGACCGGTACGGGGAAGTTAATTGAGATACAGGGCACAGCAGAGACAGAGCCGTTTGACAATAAACAGTTTCAGAAAATGCTCCATCTTGCCAATTCAGGTATCGCAGAGATATTGGCCTTTCAGAAGAAGGCGCTGAAAGAGAGGGCATAGGCTAAGAAAAAAATGGCAAAGGCAAGGATCCTTCTTGTAGAGGACAGCGAGACGCAGGCAGGGATTACAAGCGAAGCCCTTCAAAGAAGCGGTTATGAAGTAGTATTGGCCGGTGACGGCATCTCTGCAATAAAGGCTGTTACAGCGACTTTCCCGGATGTAGTGCTCCTTGACCTTATTCTTCCCGGGATCAGCGGCACAGAGGTATGCAGGTGGATAAAACTCAACAAGGATACTAAAGGCATCCCCGTGATCATGCTTACTTCCCTGAGTTCAGTGGATGATAAGGCTTCGGGGATCAAGGCAGGGGCTGATGATTACCTGCCAAAGCCTTATAACGAAATAGAACTCAATGCGAAGATCTATGCTGCATTGAGAATGAAAGCTCTGCAGGATGAATTAAGAGAAAAGAACAGACAGTTAAGCGAACTTCTGGAAAAGATGGAGGCCATGGCAATTACAGACCCGTTGACAGGGCTTTATAACAGAAGACAATTTGATGACGTGCTTGATGCTGAATGGAAAAAGTCTCAGCGGTACAACTATCCCGTTTCATGTCTTCTCGCGGACATTGATTTTTTTAAGGCGGTAAACGACACCTATGGACACAAAGCAGGGGATTCGGTCCTTATTGAGATCGGAAATATTCTCAGAAAAAACACAAGAGACGTTGATACCGTAGCCCGATGGGGCGGAGAGGAATTTATTGCCATACTTCCTCACACAGATAAGGAACAGAGCCTGTATGTCGCGCAGAGGATATTAGGGAAAGTTTCTGTCCATGAGTTTGAGCAATTCCCTGACAAGCGCCTTACCGTCAGTATCGGGCTTTCCTGCTCAGGCCCGTCGGTGAATACAAAAGAACAATTGGTTGAAGAAGCGGACAAAGCCCTTTATGAAGCAAAGAAGAATGGCCGCAACAGGATTGAAGCGCATTGCGCGTTAGATTAAAGGCTCTGCGGTTTGTAAAGGAGAGATATGGCGAAGGTCTTAGGTGAAACAGGGCGATATGTCGCCGATCAATCAATCAAAAAATATCAAAAGCAATTTATTGTTATTTTTCTGGTTTTCTTTGGTTTCGCTTTCATAGACGGTTATCTGCTTGGCACGAATATGAAGCTTTATTCGTACATCTCGTACATCCTGATTGTTGCTTTTGCCTGCTCGTTACCTTTTGTTTTTAAAAAATTGAATCGGGATATTGAAACTCTGGAACGGGAGAGACTTTGTTTCCGTAAAGGCGCCACAGGTGAGGCTGTTGTAGGCTTTATCCTTAACAACTTCCCTGATGATTTCTGGGTAATTCATGACTTAACCACTCCTTTCGGAAACATAGACCACGTGGTTATCGGGCCTACCGGAGCATATATTATCGACACAAAGAATTGGAAGGGCAAGGTAGCCGCCGATGGTAATGGAGAGCTTCTACTGAATGGAAATCCTACAGACAAACCTGAGGTCAGGAATCTCACACGCAGAATAATGAGCATCAGGGAGAAGATAAAAGTGCTCTCCTCCCTTGATCCTTATGTCCAAGGTCTCTTTGCCTTCCCCTCGGCTTATGTCGAGGCAAAATGGGGTGCGACTGGTTATGTAAACTGCGTAAGGGATGAGCAGTTGTACGATTATATTGTTGAAAACAAGAAGAGCAAAAAGCTTGATAGGAAAACCATAGAATCTATTTCACAGGCATTCCTTGCTTTGGCGAGAATGGATAAGGATTTTGGGCAAAACAAAAAATAGCAAGGGCTTGGTCTTGACTTGCTGAAGCTCCTGAAAATGTAATAGTTAGAATCGCTGGAGTTCGGAAGAACAAAAGCTACACAAACAACGCTTCAAAGTCTCTTGGAGATAGTATCTTAATGTCTTGATAGCCCTTTATCTCCAACAGATCATCATCACCTGTCACAAGATAATCCGCTTTTGCCGCCACCGCACAGGCTATAATGTTGTCATCATCCGCATCCCGGCAGATATTGGCCATTTTGAGGTTATGCTCAACAATGTGAGCAATAGCTTCACTGATGGGCTCTATTGCTGAAGCTGTTTCATCATACGAAAGGTGAAATTTTTTTGAGAGAACGCGTCTGATCTCTGCAATAATGAACGGGCATGATACAAGAGAAAAATCTCTTGCGCGCGCCCGGTGCAATACTTTAGAACAGACCCCTTCGGTGATGATCGCTGCAATGAAGACATTCGTATCGAATACCGCGATCATGAAATAGCCTTAAAAACATCCTCTTCACTTACAATGCCGAGCTTCTTAGCCTTTGGAGCGAGTTTTTTCTGCACTGACTTGAGCTTCATTTCCCAAAGAAAAAGGCTCAGGGATTCTTTTACAATGTCGCTCTTGTTACGCCCGGTATTTTTGGCAAACCTGTCAAGCTCTTCTGACATGTTTTCCGGCAGGCTGACTGACAATACGGTTCTCATAAAACACCTCCTGTATGACAATACACTACAATAATACAAAAATGCAATATTACATTTTTGCCTGATGATAGGTTATAATTCATAGCTTTTCATTGGACACTGATCTTTAATACCATGGAATACCAAAGCATAAAGAGTTGGCCTGAGGATGAGAGGCCCAGAGAGCGGCTTTT
>JBFLVX010000019.1:0-25789 GCA_040758255.1 Nitrospirota bacterium | reverse complement strand
TGTTTTTCTCTTTGTAGAAGACCAATGAGCGCAAATTTGCTGTCATATCATCAAAGAAATAGAGCTTTCCGTTGTGAAAAGCCCCAAGCAGCGCATCCAAAGCTTGGATTCTTTGGCGCAACTGGTCTTCCTGATCAGATGATGATATGAGAACGTAATCTTTGGATGTTGTCTCCTTTAGTTTGAACATTGATTCACGCTTTTGGATCCATGGGGACAAATCTTGTTGGATTGCTTTGACCTTCTGTGGATCGCCAGCAGTCGCGTGGAATTCATTGAGTCTAAAAATGATCGTATCTTCACTAAACTGAAGTGCTTGTTTTCCATTAAGGTATAACGTGGTTATTGATTGTCCTCTAGTCAAGCCGAAACATATCCACGGCATATTATCTAAGCCACTTATTTTTGGCCCTAAGTAGGTTTTATTGCCATCTCTAATGCCAATGACATTGTCTTCAGTGGATAGAAAGACTGTTATGTTCTCGTAGGTAGCAATAAGTCCAGCCGGGGCATCTGGCCATTGCCTCAGCTGTATCCAGAACATGATTGACCAAGGAGGTTGCATACTAATATAGTCCTTTCGTTTCAACAGATAAGCCCAAGAAGTTATTATGTAGTTAGAGAACAATATCACAAAGTTGTGATTCGGTCAATAACTATTGAAGGCTATTTGATAGCTATTATTATATTTTTCAACTGACTAATATGCTATTTGTAATGTTAGTCATGTTATAATCTTATGCATTTTTCAACAATATATTATTCGGCTGACTAATGAATGCTGTATAAGAAATGTCCTAAAGAGCGTCATGGCCCGAAAATAGTAGTTAAGGCTGTCATTCCGGCAGGTAGTAAGCCGGAATCCAGTTCCTTAAAAAAAGACTTTGGATTCCGGGTCAAACCCGGAATGACAAACAGCAGGCTTACTGCGGGGATTTTTATAAGCGGTAACTGAAAATGCGATACGCCGTTATTGCAGACGTTCATGGCAACCTTGAGGCGCTTGAAGCCGTGCTCAAGAGGCTGAAAGAAGAATCTTATGACGCCATCCTCTTTCTTGGAGACAGTGTCGGTTACGGGCCTAACCCTAACGAGTGCATAGAGGTTTTAAAAAATAAGGCACAGGTGTTGCTTGCTGGAAATCATGACCTCGCCGTAATCGGCCTTACCGACACGAAGTTTTTTAATCCCCACGCCCGCACCGCTATCGAATGGACACAGGACGTCCTTAAAGATGAAAACCGGAAACTGCTCGCAAGCCTCCCTATAGTCAAACAAATGATAGATGAAGACCTGCTCCTTGTCCATTCAACGCCCAAAGAGCCTGAAGAGTGGCATTATCTCATCAGTTCATGGGACGCGTATGTAAATTTTAACTTCTTCAGCGAAAAGATATGCCTCGTCGGACACAGCCATATTCCCGCGATTATTGAAGAGCCGCCTGAGGGAAAGATAAATATGTTTAATATCAGGGCTGAGATTAAAGAGGATCACAGGTATATCATAAACGCCGGTAGCGTAGGCCAGCCGAGAGACGGCAATCCTAACGCAGCGTACGTCCTGCTGACAGAAAATTCCGCAGAGATAAAGCGCGTGCCTTATGATATATTATTAACACAGCAGAAGATGAGGGATGCCGGCCTGCCTGATCATCTTATTAACAGACTTGCAAAGGGAGTCTAATTAGAGAGAGGAGATTATGATACCGCGATATTCAAGGCCTGAGATGGCGAAGATATGGGAACCGGAGAATAAATACCGGAAATGGCTCGATGTAGAGATTGCCGCGTGCGAAGCATGGGCTGAACTTGGGGAGATCCCGAAGAAGAGCCTTGATGTCATAAGGAAAAAGGCGAATTTCAATATAAAGCGGATTGACAAGATTGAATTGACGGTTAAACACGATGTCATCGCCTTTTTAACATCTGTAGCTGAATATGTGGGAGCGGATTCCCGTTTTATCCACAAAGGCCTGACCTCCTCAGATATACTCGACACCGCGCTCGCGCTTCAAATGAGAGAGGCTGCTGACATTATCATCAAGGACATAACAGATTTATTAGGCGTACTTAAAAAGAATGCTTTCAAATATAAGCAAACCCTTCAGATGGGCAGGAGCCATGGCATTCATGCCGAGCCTGTAACCTTTGGCCTGACATTCGCGCTCTGGTACGAAGAGATGAAGCGCAACCTTGTCAGGCTCAAGGCGGCAAAAGAAAGCATCAGTTATGGAAAGCTCTCCGGCCCGGTCGGCACATTTTCTAATATTCCGCCTGCTATAGAGAAACAGGCATGCAAGAAGCTGAAATTAAAACCAGCGCCTGTATCAACGCAGATTATCCAGAGAGACAGGCATGCGGAGTTCATGAACGCCCTTGCGCTTATCGCAGGGTCAATAGAGAAGATGGCGGTTGAGATAAGACACTTGCAGAGAACAGAGGTGCTTGAGGCAGAGGAGCCCTTTGCAAAGGGGCAGAAAGGCTCGTCAGCCATGCCGCATAAACGCAACCCCATCGGCTCTGAAAACCTGAGCGGCCTCGCGAGGGTGGTGCGATCCAATGCGATAGCCGCCATGGAGAACATACCTTTATGGCATGAGCGTGATATCAGCCACTCATCTGTTGAGAGGATAATAATCCCTGACAGCACAATACTTGTTGATTACATGCTTGTGAGATTAACCGGCATTTTGAGAGGCCTCTGCGTTTATCCTGAGAGGATGCTTGAGAATATAGGCAAGAGCTATGGCCTCTTCTTCTCTCAGAAGGTGATGTTGAAGCTGACAGAAAAGGGGATGTCGCGTGAAAAGGCTTACGCGCTTGTGCAGGATAATGCAATGAAAAGCTGGCATGAAAAAAAGGATTTTAAAGAGGTGCTTAAAAAATACGCCGCTCTTCAAGAATATCTCTCAGGTAAAGAACTCGACAGCATATTTAACCTGAAAGATTATACAAAGAATGTAAATTATATATTTGACAGGGTCTTTAAATAGCCCGTCTATAAAGGCTCTGACATTAAAGTCAGCTTCTCTCTTATAGCCTTGGCCTTTTTCTCACCTCCAAAGAGAAGAACCGGACTTAATATAAGAGGCACAAGGCGCTTCATATCTTCCCGCGCAATACTGTCAGAACACTTGCCGATCTTCTTGCACTTCTCCTCTAATATCATCTTTGAAGTGATTTCAGAGAGTTCTAACTTTAAGATATCGTAAATATCCTGGGCAAGTTTATTCATATTCATTTATTCTGTTATGCCGAACTTTTTTGCTGTTATATATATATCTTTTGCTGTTATAAGGATCGTCACAAAGGCAATGGTTATAAAGGCATATTCAGGATACTCTATGCTCTGACCAAATTTCTCCTTCAGGTGAAATGCCTCTCTTATAACATGCCATAAGGAAAAACATGTAAGAAAACCTATGACAATAATAAGTCTGCCGGTGATTACTTTTAACTCGCTCTCTTTAGGGAACTTTTTTTCCGCATTTACCGCATAGCCAAAAGATATGAGCCCTATTGTTATCATTGCAATTCCTAATATTATTTCCAGATTCATTTTACACCCCCTTTATTTCAGGTAATTTTCTAATTGCAAAGATTATGCCAGCAAGGTTGTTTATATAAATAAACCTTTTAAAATAGCAGGTTATGCAATTTCTCTTTTATTTATTTATAGGCAGTTGCGTGAAATCGCTTAAAGAGACCGTGCTTTTTTGTAAATGTCCGTCCTACATTAAGCAGTTAATGATGTTCTTGCGCAAGCTTACCATTTTTAATTAAAAATTTTCTACCCTTCTTATAAACCAATATCACTGTCGGTTTAAAGAATATGAAGTCCTGATGAAACGGCGTTCTCACCTGTCCTCCAAAAGAGCTGTTATCGCCGAGCGCAATATGTATTGTGCCGTATATCTTTTCTGATTCAAGTATATTGTCGGGCCTTGATGCCCTTTTGTTCGTTCCTATTCCGAGTTCCGCTATATTTGAATTATCCGGTTTTTCAGCGAGTTTTGCCTTCAGATAGTCCGCAAATTTCTCATTGCCTTCCACTCTCTTGACCCTGCCGTTTTCAATATAAAGCGTAACCGGGCTTTTCAGTTTCCGTGTCGGCGCCCATTCAAGAACAAGCCTGCCGTTTGCAGTCCCCTCAAGAGGAGCCAGATATACCTCGCCTGCAGGCAGATTGCTGAATTCTCCGGGTTTTGTGATAATTCCAGTATCAGTATACGCTTTCCTTCCTTCTTTTGAAAAGGTTATATATGAACCATTCGGAGTCGTTATCTCTATCCCCTGGCATCTGTTTACCCTCATAGCTATCTCTTTTGTTCTTTTTGACATCTCATCCCAGTTAATCTGCATAGGCCCGTTGAGCATTTCCTCGTCAAAAAGCGGCATACTCGCATAACGTGTTCCGCATATCCTTGTAAGCAGATCTCTGAAGCGTGTGTGACTTGTTGAATAGTGAGAGAGCGCTATAACCGCATTAACCGTATCATCTTTAAATCGTTTAACTATCTTCTCGGTCTCCCTCATCTCTTTCTCCGTTACTTTTTTTTCAATGAGAGGTTTCAGTAATTTCTTCTTCTTAAATTCTTCCAGTATCTTTTCTCCAAAAGCTTCCTTCCAAAGCTCTTGAGGCGGCTCTTTTCCATGACTGCCTGTGGATAAATAAGTTTCATATTTAACCTCATCTGTAAATTTCTTCCCGGTTCTTGTAAAGTTTTTTGCTATTTTATCAAGTACCTTACGTTCATTATCTGTAAATATAAGTATCTTCTCTTTCCTTTTTATTTTCAGATTGATTCTGAAAATATTCTCTATAGCTTTTTCTCTTTTATCCATCATAAGTCTTCTCTTCTTCTTTATCTTTAATATTTAATAAAAAAAAGAATAATAAGAATAAGGGTGTTGAAACTGTTAATTATATTAAAACCATATAAAAAGAAAGGGAAATGTAATGTTGATACTTAGTTTAAAGAAATCTCTTGTATCTTGACAAATAAGGACTGAAATGATACCCTTCAAAGTTGGCAGCGCCCCTTTCTTTAATAGGCAGAACCAGTATTATTGTATATCTTTTTTAATTATAATCTAAAAAGAGTGAATTGCAGAAGAAATATCTGAATGTGAGTAACCAGTCTTTTATTCACTATTTTTCAACAAAAAACATAACACACGATTAAACAAGGGAAGAGAATATGTCAAGAGTTTATAATTTCAGCGCTGGTCCGGCAATGCTGCCGGAGGAAGTATTGAAACAGGCTGCATCTGAAATGACTGACTGGCGCGGAAGCGGCATGTCCGTCATGGAAATGAGCCACAGGGGTAAGGAATATATTTCTATTGCGAAAAAGGCGGAGGCAGACCTGCGCGAGACAATGGAGATCCCGGATAATTACAAAGTCCTGTTTCTGCAAGGCGGCGCGTCAAGCCAGTTTGCAATGATCCCAATGAATCTTTTAAGGGGCAGGAATACCGCTGATTATATTAACACCGGGCAATGGTCAAAAAAGGCGATTGCGGAAGCCAAGCGTTACTGCAATGTGAATGTGGCTGCAACGAGCGAGGCAAGTAATTTTACAACCGTACCGCCTAAGTCTGAATGGAAGCTCAATCCTGACGCGGCTTATGTACACTATACGCCGAATGAAACCATCGGCGGGGTTGAGTTTGATTCCATCCCGGATACCGGCAATGTTCCGCTCATTGCTGATATGTCATCCACAATTCTCTCACGCCCGATTGATGTTTCTAAATTCGGGCTCATATACGCGGGCGCGCAGAAGAACATAGGGCCTGCAGGTTTGACCATCGTTATTATACGGGAAGATCTGATAGGCGACCCTCTCTCCGGAACACCCGTAATGTTCAGCTATAAGACACATGCGGAGAATGAATCAATGTACAACACGCCGCCTACTTACGCATGGTATATTGCCGGCCTGGTATTTGAATGGATTAAAAACAGGGGCGGACTCGATGCAATTGCAAAGATAAATAAACGCAAGGCAGATAAACTCTATGCTGCTATTGATAAATCCGGCTTTTATAAAAATCCTGTTGATAAGAATTACCGCTCATGGATGAATATACCGTTTACCCTTAAGAATTCCGAACTCGACAGTAAATTTCTTGAAGAGGCAAAGGTAGCGGGGTTAGTTGCTCTTAAAGGTCACCGCAGCGTAGGCGGTATGAGGGCGAGCATTTACAACGCCATGCCAGAGGAGGGCGTGGATAAATTGATCGCGTTAATGGAGGAATTTCAAAAGAAGAATGGTTAAAAAGGAAAAGGATATGAAAGTACTCGTAAGCGACAGCATTTCCCAGAAAGGCGTAGACATACTGAAAAAGGCAGGACTGAAGGTGGATGTGAAGACAGGCATGACACCGGATGAGCTTAAAAAAGAGATCGGCAAATATGACGCCCTTGTTGTCCGAAGCGCTACAAAGGCTACGGCTGACATTATTGCCCATGCAAAGAACTTGAGGGTCATCGGCAGGGCAGGCTCAGGCCTTGACAATGTTGACAAGATTGCCGCCACAAAAAAGGGCATTGTGGTGATGAATACGCCGGGAGGAAATACGGTTACAACTGCAGAACATACCATGTCGCTTCTCTTCTCTATGGCGAGGCAGACACCTCAGGCAACCGCCTCCATGAAACAGGGCAAATGGGAAAAGAAGAAGTTCATGGGCGTGGAGCTGCACGGTAAAACTCTTGGGATCATAGGGCTTGGAAACATCGGAGCGCATGTCGCAAAGATAGCCCTCGGCATGGGAATGAAGGTTATAACCTATGACCCGTTTCTCAGCGAAGAGAAGGCGAAAGCGCTTGGCGTTACGATTTTAGGGCTGGATGAAGTGATAAAGACATCGGACTTTATCACCATTCATGTGCCGATGACAAATGAGACAAGGAACATGATAAACGCAAAAAGCATCGCTATGATGAAGAAAGGCGTGATGCTTATTAACGCCTCGCGCGGAGGCATAGTTGATGAAAAGGCGCTGTATGATGCCCTGAAATCAGGAAAAGTCGCGGCTGCAGCGCTTGATGTTTTTGAGAAAGAGCCGCCGGGCGACTCTCCGCTTCTTGGGCTTGATAATTTCATCTGCACCCCTCACCTCGGGGCGTCAACACAGGACGCGCAGGAGAATGTGGCTATAGCAGTTTCCCATCAAATTGTTGATTACCTCTTATACGGGACCATACGAAATGCGGTGAATTTCCCGTCGGTCTCCGCTGACGCGCTTCCTCTCATGCAGCCTTATATAGATCTCGCGGAGAGGATGGGAAGTTTTCTCTCGCAGATATTTGACGGCGGAATAGAGGCTATCACCATTGAATACCGGGGCGAAGTCGCAGGGCTTTCTTTAGAGCCTATAACCGTTGCAGCCTTAAAAGGCATTTTGACCCCGATCCTTGAAGAGACAGTGAATTTCATCAACGCTCCTATGATCGCTAAAGAAAGAGGCATAACAATAAAAGAAATTACCACCGGCGAGGCAGGCGATTATCACAATATGATAATCATCAAGATAAAGGCCGGTTCAAAAGAGAGCATGGCAGCGGGAGTTCTCTACGGGAAGAAGGAACCGCGCATCATAGCGATTGATAATTTCCCTGTTGAGGTTGTGCCTGAAGGCGAGATGCTGATGCTCTCAAATAATGACAAGCCGGGCGTAATCGGCGGCATAGGCACAATCCTTGCCAGGCATGATATAAATATCGCGCGGATGCAGTTTGGAAGGGAAAAACGGGGTGGCAAGTCCATATCGGTTGTCAGCGTGGATACGCCTGTTTCAAAAGAGATACTGTCCAAAATAAAGAAGCTTCCGAACGTCCTTTCAGTAAAGCAGATACATCTGCCGGCGTGAACAAAAGTTGAAAGTGGCAAGTAGTAAGTAGCTAAGGAAAAAAATTTTGTATGCTTTCCCTTGACTACTGGCTACTAACGACTATCTACTATAATTTAATTGAGGAGTTGAATAATGTCTAACATAGTGGTTGTAGGAGCCCAGTGGGGCGATGAGGGGAAAGGCAAGATTGTAGACCTTCTCACGGAAAGCGCTGATGTTGTGGCGAGGTATCAGGGCGGGCATAATGCCGGGCATACCGTGATGATCAAGGATGCAAAGTTCGTCCTCCACCTTATCCCTTCAGGCATACTGCACAAGGGAAAGACCTGCATTATCGGCAACGGGGTTGTCATTGATCCCGGCGCGCTGATTAAAGAGATAAAGGGGCTCGAGAGCAAGAAGATACCTGTCAGGAACCTCTTTATAAGCGGCAATGCGCATGTGATTATGCCATACCATCTTTCCCTTGACGGAGTGAGTGAGGATTCAAAAGGCTCAAAGAAGATAGGCACAACCAGAAGGGGCATCGGCCCTGCTTATGTGGACAAGATGTCCAGAACAGGCATAAGGATGATAGACCTGCTCGATCCCGCTGTCTTTAAGGATAAGCTCAAGGTCAATCTTGAGAGTGTGAACCATCTCCTCAGAAGCAGATATGGAAGCAAGGGGCTCGGCGCGCAAAAGATATATGATGAATATATGGGCTGCGCGGATTACCTTGCGCCGATGATAACCGATACGAGCGTGCTGATAAATAAATTTATGGATAAAGGCAAAAACATATTATTTGAAGGCGCTCAGGGAACGCTCCTCGACATTGACCACGGCACATATCCCTATGTCACCTCATCCAGCGCCTCTATAGGCGGCGTCTGCACGGGGCTTGGCATAAGCCCGATGAAGATAGACGGCGCTGTCGGCGTTGTAAAGGCCTACACAACTCGTGTCGGCGAAGGGCCTTTCCCCACAGAGCTGCATGATGATATAGGCAAGATGCTCCATATAAACGGAGGCGAGTTCGGCGCCACAACCGGAAGGCCGAGGCGGTGCGGCTGGCTCGATTTCGTAAGTCTTCAGCACGCGATGAGGATAAATGGCTTCACAAGCATTGCGCTGACCAAGCTCGATGTGCTTGATGAAGCTGAGAAGATCAAAGTCTGCACATCCTATACATACGAAGATCCGCATAAACGCTGCGAATGCAGCAAAAAAGGCGTTGCCTGCAAATTCACAGACATGCCTCAGGATGTTAAAGTTCTTGAAGCGAGCAAACCAGTATATAAGGAATTTCCGGGCTGGAAGAGCAGCACGCAGGGCGTAAAGAAGCTGAAAGACCTTCCGAAACAGGCGAGGGCGTATATTGATTACATCAGCGAATCGCTCAATGTAAATATCGACATCATCTCCACAGGCCAGAGACGCGACGAAGTCGTGATGGTGCGAAATCCGTTTGAAGGCAGCAGGAAGAGGAAGTAGTCTGCGGAACAATGCCTGTTTTTTCTTTGACCTTTTTGCTATACTATTTGCCGTTGCCGGGTCATTAACTTTGCCCTTTTAAAAAGGGCCGCTAGCTCAGTTGGTAGAGCAACGCCCTTTTAAGGCGTGGGTCGTTGGTTCGAATCCAACGCGGCTCACCAGTGTCCCCATCGTCTAGCCTGGCCCAGGACATCGCCCTTTCACGGCGGTAACAGGGGTTCAAATCCCCTTGGGGACGCCAGCAATTTCAAGGGGTTACATAAGTAACCCCTTTTTCTTTTCTCCATAAAAGCCCTCTCAGATATTTATTCCCTGTCCAAAAATGCAGATATTGCTCAATCAGATAATTAAATCGATGAATTTATTGAAATAATATAAGGTATCGAAGATTATCTGCTTTCTCAAAACCTGCATTTTTCTTAATGCTTTTTTCGGGTTAATTGCACGTGACAACATAGTTAAAAGGTGATATATTTGAATTATGGCGATGAAAAACGGTGAAGAAAAAAGAATCAGGCGTTATGCGGTAATAATCGCTGTTGCATGGACACTGATAATCGGCGGCTTCCTTGCCTGGAACATAAGCCATACTAAGGAAGCGACTGTGGACCGGGCCATGAGAGACGCCTTGGCGAATTTCAAAAAAGATGTTGCGTTCAGGCAGTGGATCACAAAACATGGAGGCGTTTATGTCCCTGCGACAGAGGAGACCCCTTCCAACCCGAACCTCTCCCATATTCCTGAGCGAGATATCAGGACACCTTCAGGGAAAGACCTCACCCTCATGAACCCTGCGTACGCGCTCCGGCAGTTGACAGAAGATTTTGCAGGTATGTATGGAATCCGGGGGCATATTACCAGCTTAAAACCTCTCAGAGAGCTGAATGCGCCTGATGAATGGGAGAAGATGGCGCTGCTTCAGTTCGAGAAGGGCGTTAAGGAGGTCTCTGAATTCGTAATGATAAACAGCAAGCCGTATTTCCGCCTGATGCGCCCCTTTATTGCAGAGAAGGCCTGCCTTAAGTGCCACGCGGCTCAGGGGTATAAGGAAGGCGATATACGCGGAGGCATAGGCGTCAGCCTGCCGATGGAGGAATATCTCAAAGAGGAGAGAGAGGAGATAAAACTCCACACGTTTACCTATGGCTTGACATGGGCGGTTGTTCTTTTTGCCGTCTATCTGGTTTTCCTGCGGCTTAAGCGTCATATAGCCATCCGCCGGAAGGCTGAAGATGAGGCTAAACTTCTTGCGAATAGGAATGAGATGATCCTGCGGTCTGCTGCTGAAGGCATCATAGGCCTTGACAGTGACGGGGTTCAGACATTCGTGAATCCATCCGCTGCAGAAATGTTAGGCTACAGCCATGATGAGCTGATAAATAAGAAGAGCCACCCGATCTGGCATCACACAAGACCGGACGGCACTCCATACGCGCAGGAGGAGTGCCCCATGTGCAGGGCGTATAAGCAGGGAGAGATAGTCCGCATGGAAGAGGTCTTCTGGCGCAAGAACGGTTCATCATTTCCTGTGGAGTACGCTGTCACGCCTATCAAGGAGGATGGAAGAGTCATCGGCGCGGTCGTCACCTTCGAGGACATTACTGACCGCAAAAAAGCTGAAGAGGCGATCCGCAAGAGCGAGGGAAGGCTCAGGGAGGCGCAGCGCATAGCCCGCATCGGAAGCTGGGAGCTTTGCCTGCTCACCAATCTCCTTACATGGTCGGATGAGGTTTATCGAATATTCGAAATAGAGCCGAAGGATTTCGGCAACTCTTATGAGGCGTTTCTCAGCTACGTACATCATGAAGACCGGGAGTTTGTCAATAAGGCATATAATGACTCTGTCATAAACCGCACGCCCTATAACATCGTGCATCGCCTTACAATGAAAGACGGCCGGGTGAAGTACGTCAATGAGCAGTGTGAAACCGAGTATGATGCAAATGGAAGACCCTTACGCTCAATCGGCATGGCTCAGGACATCACTGAGCAGAGGAGGCTTGAAGAACAGTTCCGCCAAGCGCAGAAGATGGAATCAATCGGCGCCTTTGCAGGCGGCATAGCCCATGACTTCAATAACATCCTCGCCGCAATAATAGGCTATGGAAGCGTTATGAAGATGAAGATGAAGCCTGATGATCCGCTGCGGCTGAATATTGAACACATACTGGAAGCTGCAGCCAAGGCAGCGCATCTTACCAAGGACATCCTCCTCTTCAGCAGAAAGCAGGTCAGCGACCGGCAGCCTGTGGACCTGAACAGCATAATAAAGGATGTGGAGAAGTTTCTGGTCCGCGTTATAGGCGAAGATATCGCCTGCCGCACGACGCTGTCGGAAAGGGGTATCCCGGTTCTGGCTGACACGCATCAGATCGAGCAGGTGCTGATGAACCTTGCAGCCAATGCGAGGGATGCTATGCCGGAAGGAGGCGTCTTCAGCATTGTTACAGAAGAGATAATGCTCGATAATCAGTTTATCGCTCTTCATGGTTACGGCAAGGCAGGCATGCACGCGTTGCTGACCGTTTCGGACACAGGAGCGGGCATGGATGAAGAGACGCGGCAGAAGATATTCGAGCCCTTTTTTACGACAAAAGAGGTTGGAAAAGGCACAGGCCTGGGGCTTGCGGTCGCATACGGCATAATCAAACAGCATGAAGGCTATATAGATGTCTACAGCGAGCCCGGCAAAGGCACGACATTCATAATATACCTGCCGCTCATCTCTTCAACTATAGAGAATGAAAAGAAAGCGCAGGTTGAGGAAGTTCCCGCGAAAGGCACTGAGACGATACTCCTTGCCGAGGATGACGAGGCTGTGAGGAGGCTTACAAAGTCTGTGCTTGAAGAATATGGATATACAGTCATTACAGCGGCTGACGGTGAAGACGCAGTGAATAAGTTTAAAGAGAACTCTGGCCGGATTGAGCTTTTGCTGTTTGACCTCATCATGCCGAAGAAGACAGGGAAAGAGGCTTATGATGAGATAAGGACTGTCAGGCCGGAGATTAAGGCGATATTTTCGAGCGGCTACCCGCCTGACATGATCCGGGACAAGATGCATTTTGGAGATGATGTGACAATAGTCTTCAAGCCTGTCTCACCCATGGAGCTTTTGAGAAAGGTGCGGCAGGCGCTCGCCCCTTGATTATCTGAGATTTCAAAGATTATTTACTATTGACTTATTTTGTTAAGTAATATACATTGTAATAAAACAATTTTTGACTTTATACCATTTATCACAGGGGGTGAAATATGGTTTTACGAAAAGCCTTCCTTCTTTTCATTGTCTCAATAGCCGTACTCTATGGCTGTGAGACTCTCAAATCTTCCAAGCCGATTGGACCGATAAAGGAGTATGAGCGTCTGCTTGCCGGAAGGTTTGACGCAGACTATATCGGAACAGATAACTGCCTCTCAGCTTGTCATGAGCATGACAAGATAAGGAGAGACCTCGAGGCGAGCACAATGGGGGCGCAGCTCTCAAAGAGTTCAGGCCTGCCGCTTGTCAACTGTGAATCCTGTCACGGCCCAGGAAGCCTCGCCGTAGCAGGGCTTACGCCTGAAAAGGTTGCGGAGGACCTGAAGGCCGGGAAGCAGACGAGTTGTGATTATAAAACGTTGATAGACCTGTGCACCACTGATAAAGAAAAGGCAGATATGAATAACATTCCGCCGCAGGCAAAATCACTGATATGTCTTAAATGCCATACTGCAAATGCCACCTTTAATCTCCATAACTGGAACGCGGGCGCGCATGCTGTTAATGATGTCTCCTGCTCGGACTGCCATAGTATCCATAAAGGGCCTGATATGATCGTAAGAAACAACGAGATGGCGGATATGTGCGAGAAGTGCCATCAGGGGATAAAGGCGGAATTCTCTCTGCCGAGCCATCACCCTGTGCCTGAAAAGAAGATATTCTGCAATGACTGCCATAATCCGCACGGCAGCGGAACCGAGAAGCTTCTGGTAAAATCGTCCGTAATGCAGTCGTGCACTAAATGCCATGCTGAAAAAGAGGGGCCTTTTGTATTTGAGCATGCTGACAATACCGAGGACTGCCTGACTTGCCACAAGTCCCACGGATCGGTAAATAACAACCTGCTTAACGTAGGTTTGCCGTTTTTATGTCTTCAGTGCCATTCCGTACACAGGACGTCTTCAACTTCAGCCGCAGAAGGCAAAGGGGCTTTCAATACAAGATGCACTGACTGCCATTCGCAGATACACGGCACTGACCTTCCCTCCACGAGCGGCAACGGAAGGTTTACACATTAAAGAGGAGGCGAGATGAATAGAATATTTTTCATAATTACACTGGTTCTTATATTTTTTCATGGCAGCCTCTTTGCCCAGGAGACAGGCATGGGCGAGGCGGCATCAGAAAACGTAAATGCCCATCGTTCATTGACGCTCTCGGGCGGCTACAGGTTTGTTGATCAGAGCGGCTCCGCTCAGGCAGAGGAGTACGAGTACCTTCATAATTCAATTTTCCTTGAGGGAGAGACGTCGCTGATTATCCTTCCTCACAGGCTTCATCTTGATGTTATCCTGAATAACGGCAAAGACTATGCAGGAGATATGAGCTACGCGTATAAAGATATCGTCTCTTTCAGGGGGGTCAACACAACTCTCTATCACAACCTTGATAATATAACGCTGATAGACCTTAATCCGGCCACATCCTCCCCAAGAGTTGATGTCAGGGATGCGGGCGAGGAGTACGGCATTAAAACGAGCCTAAGCTCTTTTTTCTTTAGACTTAAGACTCCGGACTTTCCTTTCCATGCATACTTTGAGGGCAGTCTTGTTGAGAAGGATGGAACACAGCAGCAGAGGTTTATGGCCGGGGCAGGCTATTTCACCGAACAGGTAAGGGCATCAAAAGGCCGGGACATAGACTGGAAAACAGAAGATATCGTAATAGGCGCAAACAGCCACCTCGGGCCTGTTGAGATAGACGTTTCACACGGAGAAAAGAGGTTCCGCTCCGGCGGCGATGATATTCTTTATGACAGCTACAGCGCCGCAGGCTCCACACGAAAGGCTGGTGTATACCCGCATAATTTCATTCCTGAGCTGAAGGGTTCAACCAATACTATAAGGCTGCATACCTCTTACACCGGCAGGCTCGTAGCATCCGCGACCCTATCAAATATAAACAGGGAAAACTCTGACAGCGAAGCCAGGGCAGATTACATGACAGGCACCGGCGAAGTGACATGGATGCCCATTGAGAAATTGACATTCTTCTTTAAGTACCGCTATAACGACAAGGACATTGAGAATCCGGAGAGCGTAACTATTGCGGATCTGTCCGACTCCTCAAACAACTATACATATAGCGTAAAATCGTCTGTCTCATCCGTTTCAAATACCCTTTTAGGGACCGCGAGATACAGGGCATCAAAAAATCTGACGCTGAAAGCGAAATTCTCTTATGACGACATCAGCAGAAAGAATGCTGAAGAATGGGATCTGCCGGAGAGTACCACAACAAAGACCGGTTCAGTCAGCGCAGATCTGAAGCTCAGGAAGAACCTGAATCTCAAGGCAGGTTATACCCACAAACTAACCGACAACCCTTCCACAAACATTGAGCCCGACGCCTCTGATAAAGGGGAGGTCTCTGTATCATGGCTGCCGGTTCAGAAGATAAACACCTTCTTAAGCTACAGCATAAATGATGGGGAGAGAGAAGAACTTCACTACATAGACACTGAGGCTGCTGACAAGAGACATGTGAGTCAGAATCGTATTTTGGGCAGCGTTACTATTCTGCCGCTCAAAGACCTCTCGCTTACAGCGAGTTATTTCTATCTGAATGACAAAACCCAGCAGGATATCGAATACCACAACACTGCGGGCACGCCTAATATTGACCCTTATGTCCCATACAAGAACACTTCCCATAACTACACGATTGACGCTATGTATATGCCGGTCGAGAAAGTGAGCCTGAACGCGGGCGTAAGCCATACGAGAAGCACGGGGGCGTTTCATGTTGAGGACATTAACCTGACGCAGCCTGTTGCGATTGATTCGTTCTCCGAGATGAAGACAGAAGAGACGGTCTATTCGTTGTCAGGAGAGTACACGTTTAAAAAGAGTTCTTCTGTGGGGTTCGAATACAGATACAGCGATCTTGACGATGTTATAGAAAACCCTTATGATGATGTTAAGGACGGCAGGGCGCATGTCGTGCTCCTGACGCTCTTGAAAAAGTGGTGAGCAGACGATGATGAAACTAATAGTACGTTTAATTTTCTCTCTTTTTGTTGTTTTCATGATTCTCAACAGCGGCTCCGCTATAGCGGCTGATAAAAAGACGATCGGCGTTATAATGATACCGAATATCCAGTACTACGAGGATATACACAAGGCATTTGTTGAAACGCTCTCATCCGAAGGGATAACAGCAGATAAGGTTGAGATTATAACGCAGAAGCCGCTCCCTGAACCTATATCGCTGATGAATACAGCGAGGAAATTCGCGGCGGTAGATACAAATATTATAGTCTCTTACGGAGCTCCCTCTACATTGGCCGCGGTCAGCGAGCAGGCGAATATCCCTGTGGTATTTGCCGGCGTATTCGACCCTCACGGTGTCGGCATATCGCTTAAGAACGCAACGGGCGTCAGTTCAAAGGTCTCTGTTTCAACCCTCTTAAAAAAACTTAAGAGCATTTCGAACTTCTCCAAATTAGGCGTTCTATACAGCGACACCGAGAAGGACACGGTGCTTCAGGCTGAAGAGGCCAAAAAACTTGAAGACAGCCTAAGTTTCAAATCCGTGATGCTTAACATCAAAAAGGCGCAGGATACCGCAAAGATAATTGGAGTTGACGCGCTACTTATAACCACAAGCTGTCCGACTCAATACTGCATCAGCAACATAATTGATATAGCGCGCAAGGCAAATATTCCCACAGCCACGCTGACCGGCAGCGAAGATGATAAAGGGGTGGTGCTGACCATAACCGCAAATCCCCATGAACAGGGCAGGGAAGCGGCAAAGCTGGTAGCGAAGCTGCTGAAAGGCGCAAAGGCCTCTTCACTCCCCGTAGTTGAGCCCGGGAAAGTGGATATGATCATAAACCTTAAAGAAGCGTCAAGCATGGGGTTGAAGGTGCCGTTTGACCTTTTGAGTTCGGCTACAAAGATTATTAAGTGATGTTAAGATTTACACTTCAGAAAAAGGCAATATTCATAGTTTCCGGGATTCTCTTCTTTATCATCGTTGTAAACACCGGGGTTCTTACTTATATAGCATATGAAAGGTATAAGAACGCCATTCTTTCAAAAAGCGCCGCGATCGGCGAAGGCATGCAGAGAGAGATAAGCAAGATAGTAAGTCTTGGAGTGCATATTGATTTAATGGAGGGATTAAACGAAAAACTGCAAGAACTCATATCAAGAGACGAAACAATAGGACATTCAATGGTTATAGACAGAGACGGAAAGATACTGTACCATAGCGACATTCAAAAAATAGGCATCAGACTTACAGATGAAGTGTATGTTAACGCTCTCTCTTCCAAAAAGATGCTGACACAGACCGCTGCCCCTTTGTATAACTTGTCATTTCCCATCCTCGATTCAGAGGAGAAAGTTGCCGGAGTTCTTATTGTAGGGGTTAAGATGGAGGTTATAAAGGCGCGGCTGTATGAACTGCTCAAATGGGCGCTCGGAATTTCCGTGCTCTGTTTTGCAATATCACTCGTATTTGTTTTCTTTTCTATATCCAGATTTATCACCAAGCCTATAATTGTTATGGAGAAGGGCGCCAACAAGATCGCTTCAGGCGATCTTACCGAAAAGATACACATAAGAGGCGAGGATGAGGTTGCAAAGCTCGGAGAGGCGATAAACAGGATGGTCTTTAATCTCAAGGATATGATCGCCAAGATAGTAACTGTCAGCCAGAATGTCTCAAGGGCTACGGAGAATGTTGTGATTACATCAAGAGAGGTGCTGGACGTGTCTGATATGCAGAAGGAGGAAATTCAGAGCGCCACGCTTGCTGTGCAGGAGATGGGGGTGGCTATAACACAGGTGGCCGACAGCACAAAGAGCCTTTCTCAGGTCGCCCATGAAACATCTGCCGCGGTCATGGAGACAAAGACGTCCATGGAGTCCATAGCTGAAAACGCAAATATAAACAGTGAGTCAGCTCAGGAGACAGCCTCGATCATTGAAGAGCTTCTCGCTAATATTAAACAGGTAGCCGAGAGCACGGAGAAACTGACAGACTCCTCAATCGGCATAGCGTCTTCAATAGAAGAAGTAAACGCCACAACAAAAGATATAGACGACAGGGCCAAAGAGTCTGTTGTTCTTGCCGACGCAGTAATGAAGAACGCCTCGGAGAGAGGCGTGAAGGCATTAGATGCCGCTATAAAGGGTATGAAAAACATAAAGAGCGACATCTTATCGCTCTCTGAAACCATCAATAAACTTGGAAAGAAGAGCGTGGACATCGGCAAAATACTGAACGTGATAGATGATGTTGCGGATCGCACCACCCTCCTTGCTTTAAACGCCGCCATTCTTGCCTCTCAATCCGGCGAACACGGCAAAGGGTTTGCTGTAGTGGCTGAGGAGATAAAGGCGCTTGCGCATAGAACCACCGAATCAACAAGCGAGATCGCCGGACTTATTAAATCAGTGCAGGCTGAAACCGGTTCAAGCGTCAAGATGGTTTCTGACAGCATCAAGACCGTAGAGAGCGGCATGAAGCTTGTCAACGACCTGAACGAGACGCTCAGGAGCATAATCGAGAGTTCCAAGGCCTCCACATCAATGGCAAGGGCGATACAGAAGGCGACCGAAGAAGAGGCGCTTGTAATAAATAATATAACAACCTCTATTGAGCATATGACAGGACAGACAGGAAAGATAGCCTCAGCAATACAGGAACAGAGCAAAGGGAGCAACTTCATTATAAAAGAGACTGAAAAGGTGAGGAACTTATCGAGCAATATACAGAAGGCGGTAAACGAACAGAAAGAGGGGACCAGCAGGATGGCTGAACTTGCTGAAAATATTTCCGAACAGACTATTCAGATAGCGAGCGCTACCGGCAGACATGAAGAAAAGAGCATTGATATAGTGAGATCAATGGATAAGATACGGAGCACAAGCAGCACGCTTGTTGACGCTTCAAACGCCATGAACGAGATAATCTCTCTCTTGCATAAAGACGCGCTGAACCTTCTTGAAGAGATGAATAAGTTCAAGGTTTAGCCTGCCGGCAAGGGTGTTACCCCCCCTCATTTAGAATATCTTATTTTACCTAATGAATAAGTAGTAGCTCAAAATCATCGCGTTGCCTGTATAAAGGAGTTATGTGCATTATGATCTTCCCGTCTTTATCAGAAAACCTGTAGTCAGGCGCCAGATATTCGCTCATAATCTCATACTGGGGTTTTATCACATAAACACCTTCTATAACTTCGGTCTTAAACCATCCGGCCGACCTCTTCCCCGTAAGTACTGTAAACCCGCTGATCTCAGGTATGCCGTCTAAAAAATCAATAGCGTCACTGATTGTTCCTCTTTCTTTGCTGTAATCAAACTCAGGGACAAAGAGAGTTAAATCACCAACCTTTTTGCTGTCATAAAGAACCACAAGCACAGATCCCATAGAGTAGTACTTAATAAGATCAAGCTCCTTCCCCTCAAGTGTTTTACACAAAGCATCTCTTCCGCATAATTCCCCGGAACCCCTTAAAAGTGCCTGCGCATTCCCCGCAGTCAGCGCTATAAGGATAACGATTATACTAAAAACCATTCCGGAGCCAAGAGTTTTTATAAAATGTCCCTTTACCGATCCATCCTTATTGGTTTTTGTCATGTTCATAACGCCTCCTTTAAGGTAATTAAACTTAATTTCATTATGTATCTACTCATAAATAATATCAAGCGTTATTGCACAAGAGATACATTGCTGCACGGAAAGTGCTTGAAACCTAATTGAAACCGTCAATAGCCGACAGACTGCACTCCACAGCCCTTATTGCATCAGCAGCCGAACTCGTTATCCCGCCTGCATAGCCCGAACCTTCGCCTATCGGATAGAGGTTTTTTATATTTACCGATTCATATTTCTCATTGCGTTTAATTCTTACTGGGCACGAAGTTCTTGTCTCCGCTCCTAACAATATCCCGTGATCTGAAATAAATAATGGATAATCCTCTTTCCATTTATTAAATGCTTCCAAAAGCGCCTCGTTTACAAATTTCGGGAAAATTGCATTCATGTCAGCAACCACGGCCCCCATCTTATATGAATTTCCATTTAAGCTTTCAGAGATCCTCCCGCATAAAAAATCAACTAAATTCTGGGCAGGGACTTCCCATCTTCCCCCTCCTGCATTAAAAGCCTTTCGCTCTATATCCCTTTGGAACTCAATCCCGGCCAAGGGATCAACAGATCCATAATCATTCGCATGACAGGTTACAACGATCGCTGAATTCGAAAAAGCCGATGATCTTTTCGAGTAGCTCATGCCGTTTACAACCAGCATGCCGTTTTCAGATGATGCATTTACTACCTCACCGCCGGGGCACATGCAGAATGTATACACCCCCCTCTTTATTTTTTTATTGGTGTAAGTAAAAGAATAATTAGCAGCCCCAATGCCGGGAAAGTCCTTATATTTATTGCCATATCTTAAAAGGTTAATAATTTCAGCAGGATGCTCTATTCTCACGCCAACAGAGATCGGCTTCTGTTCAATAACAACGCCTTTTTTATGCATCATCTCAAATGTATCACGCGCGGAATGTCCCAATGCAAGATAGAGGGTTGAAGTGCGATATTCCTTCTCCCCGTTTATTGCTACGCCTGAGACCCTGCCGTCTGATATAAGGATATCCGTCATTTTTGAGCCATAATATATCTCACCGCCTCTTTCGAGGATATAGCTCCTCATGTTTTTGACGATTCTGCATAACACATCAGTCCCCAGATGGGGCTTGCTGATGTACCCTATTTCTTCAGGCGCGCCAAATTCAATAAAAGTATCCAGCACCCTGTTTGTATATTCCGAATTCTTTATCCTCGAAAAGAGCTTCCCGTCAGAGTATGAACCGGCTCCGCCTTCACCAAACTGGATATTCGATTCAGGATCCAGCGCCCTCTCTTTAATAAATCTTTGAATATCAATGTGTCGTTCTTCTATCTTCTTGCCCCTTTCAAATATCAGAGGCTTGATCCCATAACCAATAAGCTCAAGAGCTGCGAACATGCCCGCAGGGCCAAAACCTATTATTACAGGCCTCTCCTTTATATTTTTAAATTTCCTCTCTGCCTTTATTGTTTCAGTATATACAGGGAAGTTTTCCTTGTTCTCGAAGCTGTTCGGAGTAGCGACAACTATTGAAATTTCGTAGTAGAACTGGTTTTTGCCGCGAGCGTCAAGTGACTTGCTCAGCATTTTAACGAATTTGATATGATCTTCGCTGATGTTCAGCTTTTGTGAAGCGGCTTTTACATATTCAGCCACCCCGTCTTTTTCAACAGGTACTCGCAAATTTTCTATTATTAAATCCAAAAAAACGCCTCCATTTGTTTTAGTTACTTCCCAATGTACTTTTTCTCAACGGTCGTCAACAAGAATAGGCACATTTACATTGCAAGACCTCGCGGACTCATTTAAACTGCTTTAATTGCTTTCCTTAGATCATGCAGAATGTCTCGGGTTAAAGCCTTGCTGATCTTTTTTGTAAATCGTATTTCATCAAGGTATGTTGCATCTTTCATGATTTTGATTAAATCAGCCTTGTGAATAACATTATGGGGCGGGATGTTACATAGTTCTGCATACTTATCTCTAATATCAAACACCTTTCGGAAAACGGCCTTTTCGTTATCCCGAAGTCTGCTGTATCCGTTTATCTTTCTGTATTTGTCTTCCGGATTCCTGGCGTAATTTTTGTTCTGGATCTGCAGGTTCTTCAGCAGAAAGGGCTCCAGCAATTTCTTCGCGAAGAGTTTTGCTAAAACGATATCTTTCAATGCAAGCAGATGCGCTACATCATTAAGGGCATACTCAATTGCCTCTTCAGATACGGGCCTGTTTATCCAATTATGCTGCTGATATTTCCTCTTCTTTTCCAGGAAAATTCCAAGTTCAAAGGCAATTATTGAATGAAGGTCTTTCTTTTCATAGTTAAGAAGCTCAGCCGCCGGCCTTAAATCCAGTATGGATTTTATTTCTATATCGGCAGTGTTTTTAAGTAACGATAAGTCGCTCCCTGCATCGTACATTACTTTTAGAATGTTCGTATTCTCAAAGAGAAGTTTAAGTGTATAATTGTTAATTTTTAACGGATCAATAATTACACTGTTTACTCCATCGAAGATTTGAGTTAAGCATAATCTTTCTCCGTAAGCGTGCAAATTAGATTCCGCTTCTATATCTAAAGCGATAACATGAAGCCCTTTTTCTTCAAACTTCTTCATGTATGACCGAAGTTCGGCCTCGTTTTTAATGTTAATGTAATTCATAAACATTTCTTTTCCAGTAATAGTTAATGATAAGCCTCGGCAAGAGCAGACATAGCAATGGATTAATTATAAGCTACCCTTACGTAAAGATAAAGCACAGGGAGGATTTCCATGTCTTGCCCTTCACATTCGAGCGTATGCTGTGACAACAGGCTGAATTTGGACAGGTTTTCAAGAACGTTCTTACTGCTTATCTTTAAGTCTGAGGTCTCCTTCTGAGAAGTGAAGTGTCATTAAGTAGAATAGCAATTTGGGTGGTGGTATCAGGCTCTCCCTCTTCGGCAGCCGGTGTTTATGCTTAACATGATTATATCAGATAACTATCCTGAGGCATTCAGTAGACTTATGGCAGGCGTGCAATCGCTTTCGCGATGACCGTTGTTCTCATTATCATGGAGATCGTGCTGATTCTGATTATTTAGTTTTGCACTGGAGGGTTTTAAACTCTTCCGCTTTTTGTTTTTGTTTCTGCCCTTTTTAATTTCGAGTTCTTTATGTTTTTAGTCGTTCCGCCTTCGACCATTTTTATCATATCCTCAACTATAATCCTCTCCTCGTGCCGCAGCCTGTCAATGATTTCAGGGTCTTTGGTTTCGAGGTATTTGATGAGGGTTGAGAAGGGAGACAAAAATTCGAGAAGTTCTCCTTGATTCACGCTATTAACTTCATCTAAAAAGAATTTTATTCCTTGAAAGTCTTTATCTTTGACTCTCATCTCTAATAAAATTCCAATAATATTGAAAAATATGCTCTCATTCTTTGCTTTCATGTTAATCTTTACTGCCTTATCGATTGCTTGCCATAACAATGTGTTATCATTAGTATTTTCTGACAATGCCATTCCCGAAATAATTGTTATTAAGGATTCCGAAAGTATCGGTACATCTTCATGATCAATTTTAAATCGTGATTGAAGATATACGACCATTTTATTTACATTTTGCTTAATTTTATTAAACTTTCTAATTAAGCCATCTGTTTTTGCCTTAATTTCAGGCATAGCTTCTTTTACATACCATAACTTGTTTAAATGACCATCTACCTTATCCCAATCTCCTTCATATATGGATTGCCGAATTTCACGTAATAAATCTTTAAACTGATTTTTCAATTCTTCCTTTGTAAACCACATCTCCAAAAACTTCACTACAAACCCCAGCCGTTTTCTGCCAGCCTCAACCCTCATCTGTCTCCAAAGACTGAAGAGCCTCTCGTTGAAATCGTAAAACACTTTCTTGGCATGTTTCTTTGCTATCTTGAGATATCCCACTTTTTCAAGCCTTTTAATTTGAGAAAGAACGATATTGACCGACACATGACATCTGCCAGCTATCTCGGTCGGGGTAAGCAAGCCTTCAGCCCTTGCCATTATGTCAATGATCTCTTTCTGCTGCTCCGATAGGTCTTTCATCCTTTCTCTGAAGTAGGGTGATAGTTCATCAAGTAATTTGAGAAATGTATCCTCGACTGATGTAATGTCGCCTTCGAGAATTATGTGGTACAGACTTAAAATCAGCCTCGGATTGCCTCCGGCTAATTCATGAATCGCTCGCAGTTTTGCCTCTTCTTTTTTAAACTTTTCTAACAGATCTTTTCTTTGGCCAAGCTCCGCGTATCTGTTAAGAAGCAAAATAGTTTCATCAAAAGGCAAGTCCTTGAGCCAGACAATTTCAAAGAAGTTGTAGAGAGGTCTGTCATGATTGATTATCGAATCAAAGAGCGTTGGAGCGGCGCCTATGAGAAGTAAGCTGTCGCAGGTCATCAGCAAGTCTCTCAGCGCTGACTGGTCTTCAGATGTGAAACGCTCAAGAATATCATTCAGGTTATCAACGAGGAGAAGCAAGATTTTCCCGGATTTTTTTCTGAATGTCCTTATATAATCAAGCGCAATTTCCCGTTCTTTTGCATTTAGAGTCACTGCCTTCATTAGTTCCTCGGGAACCTGCGGGATTACATGTGAATCCGATTCGCTGAGATAATTTATAATCAGTTTGATAAATTTAGTTAAATTCCCCGGATATTCCTCCTCAGAAAAAATGACAGGAATAAACTTGTCTTTGAAAACGTTCAATCCCTTTGTCTTTATCTCCCCGTTGACGGCGTGGTAGATGATACGCAATATATGGCTCTTCCCGATTCCTTTAGGGCCAATAACAATTGGATGCGAAAAACTTTTACCTGATGAAGCGCTTTTTAATATCCGTTTTATGTTATCAAGTTCCAGATCTCTGCCAATGAGAGTGTCTTCCAGTGTTTTGGGGTCAAGCAATGCTGGCGTATATTTATAAAATCTCATAATTATTCCTCCACCAGATCATAATATCTCAGCCACCAGTCGCGAAGAACATTGGTAGTGAAACTATAGGTTTTTGTCTTTACGCTATATGAAACGTAAAAATCATTTTCGATATCAGTCATAAGATGCCCGAAGGTTTCGTCAGTAAGTTTCCCTTTGCATGTTTGCCGAAACAGTTTAAACAGATGAGTTTTATCAACCTTCTCTTTTCTCGCTACTTCAAGAATCAACCGCTTGGCAACATGCTCACAGTGTTCATCGTAATAGTCTTTCAATCTTGTAAAGTAATGCTCAAAGTAAGTTCTGCTTGCCGGGCCTAAAACCTTTTCATAATATGCCCTGTCAATAATTTCCTTGTTAAGCGTTCTTTGTTTGAGCCTTCTCATTTCATTGAGACTCTCATAGGCAAGTATTTGCAGAAAATAAGGCACTGGAGCTCCGACCACATCAAGCATCTTTTCAATTATTGCAGGTTGTATCCGGCTAAGTTGGCCTTCATTTTTTAAAAGAGCCCTGACATAAGCTGTTCCGTCCTCCATAGAAAATGCGCCAACGCTGAGGATATGAAAATCATTTATCGTCTTCGTGCCTGCTTTTATTCGTTCCAGTATATGCTCAATGCCTATTGAGCCGCCAACTACCCAGCGAATATTTTCCATTTCAGGCATTTGTCGAACGCCTCTGAACCATTGAAGAAAATCAACCGCTGTTTGTGGGGCATGCTTTCTTTCGATATTCTGAACCAACATCGGAAGCTCATCGAGAATAAAGATAATTTTGCCATCAATTCCTTTTAGTGTTGAAATTAATTCCAATCCTTTCTCCTGCCAGTTACCCTTCATCCCTTCTCTTATCTTGATTCTGATATCGGCTACATCAACTTCCTCGACAAGCTTGAAAATATTTTTAATCCACTTAGTGGTGTTTTTAAACAACTTTTTGAAACGGGAGTCTACTAACGCGTTTGCCATAATTCCGGTTATAAAATCTTCGGGAGACTTCATTCCCTCCGTATCGTGAAAGAAGACTGTGCAATCAGGCTGAGGATTTTCATAAAGGCGATACATGATGCTGGATTTGCCGAAGCGTCTTGGAGCTTTTAAAAGGACGGAACTTTTTTCGAGAGCATTCCAAAGACTGGCTATTTCATTTTCCCTATCCCATAAATCTTTTCCCTTAGCTATATTGCCTATAACAAATCCCGGTGCTTCCATTGAATTACACCTCCGTGTATAACAAATTTGATTCACAACAATTATGTTATACAACAGTTTTGTTATATTGTCAAGGGGGGCTAAATGCCGCTGTTTGGGATCAGGCATTGAAATAATACTCCCTCTTGCCCGTCCGGCTTTGTGCTCATCTATCTGATTCAGTTATAACCTGAATCAGGCACTGCTTCCAGAGGATAAATCAGGAGGTAGATCCTTATAAGAGAATGGCCTTATGTGAGGCTGGATTAAAAGAGGTCAAGCCTGTAAAAAATGGGGTCTTTTTCCTTTCATTTTGAGCTCATACCCTCATACGTCATTTTTTAAATATCTGACCAAGAAACTTCCCGAGTTCTTCCCATGATTTTTTGTCTGCGTCTGCGTTATATCCAAGCGGCAGATTAAATTTCTTCGCATATGCGTCAGC
>JBFLVX010000018.1:0-26668 GCA_040758255.1 Nitrospirota bacterium | reverse complement strand
GCAATACTCTTCCGTTAAAATTTCCCTTGCTTCTTTAAAGAGAATGCCTGACAATAATAAAACTTTTTAGGGATGTAATTCTTTAATGAAGATCAAAAGATTTGAACCAGTGGTTGAAAGGAAAACCCTTATATTTTTATCCGGCTTTGTCTGGAGTGTTGTCGGTGTGATGCTCTGCAGACTTGCCGCCGGATGGCTGAAAGCGATTGAAGGCGACATGGGGCCTTTTCTCGTTTCAGGAGTTCTTCTTGCCATCCTGATACACCACTTCGGTTTTTTAAAGCTCGTATATAAAAATACTGAGCGCATCTCTTCCCTTGAAAATAAGACCTCTGTATTTGCTTTTCAGGAACGGAAGAGCTACATAATCATCCTGATAATGATATGTCTCGGGATAATTCTGCGGCATTCACCGATCCCCAGACAGTGGCTGGCGGTCATTTATCTCGGATTCGGAGGAGCGATGATATTGTCAAGCATAAAATACTATCTATTTTTTTTAAAGATGATGTTTAATAAGTAAAGGCTCCAGACAATTGCTATGAATACGAAGATTCTAATTGTAGAGGATGAAAAAGATATATCCGGCCTCATCTCTTATAACCTTGACAAGGAAGGCTTTGAGGTTTCCGTTTCTTCTGACGGAGAGGATGCCCTCAGGCTTATTCGTAAACAAAAGTTCAGCCTGATCATCCTCGACCTGATGCTTCCCGGCATCCAGGGGATGGAACTCTGTAAAATCCTTAAGTCTTCCGAAGAGACATCTCTCATCCCTATTATTATGCTGACAGCTAAAAGCGATGAGCTTGATAAGGTTCTGGGCCTTGAGATGGGCGCTGATGACTATATAACAAAACCCTTCAGTCCGCGTGAGTTGATCGCGCGTGTCAGGGCGGTTCTGCGACGCGCTCAAGAAAAACCGGCGGCAGAAAAGGTATTAAAGATCGGAGACCTTGAGATCAATACTGATACTTATCAGGTATCTAAAAGAGGGGCGCTGATCAAACTAAGCGCAACTGAGTTTAAACTCCTCCTTTATTTAGTTAGAAAAAGAGGGAGGGTGTTTGACAGGGACATGCTCCTGAACGCCGTGTGGAAAAACGAGGCATACGTTGAGCCGCGAACCGTTGACGTGCATATCAGGCGCCTCAGGGAGCAGATAGAAGACGACCCATCTCACCCTCTGTACATCAAGACGAGAAGGGGCATCGGCTATTATGTTGATGGAGAATTATGAAGAGACATATCTTCAGAAGAATATTCCTGCTGTATTTTATCGTCCTGCTGCTTTCCGTAATCTTTATTGATCTCTATGTCTCTAATGCCGTGCGTTCAGGCTACATCAGCAATCTGAAAGACAGCCTCTCAATTCAGGCGGGCATTTTATCAGAAAATATCTCTTTCAGTCAGGCAGCCTCCCTTGATGAATTTTGCAGGCGGATTAAAGAAAAGTACGGCGCACGTGTTACAGTCATTGATATTAGCGGGAAAGTGCTCGGCGATTCAGACAATGATTCGTCAAAAATGGATAACCATGCCGACAGGCTGGAGATCCAGCAGGCAATTGTTTCTGATACAGGATGGTCTGTAAGGCGGAGCGATACGCTGAAGAATGATTTCCTTTACCTGGCAAAAAAAGTTAAGAATGAGGGTAAGCCTGCCGGGTTTATCAGGCTTGCGGTTCCGCTGAAAGATGTTAATGACGCAGTTAATGCCCTGAGGCTGAAGATCAGTTTCATGGTCATTTCGATATTCCTGTTGGCCGGGCTCATCTTAAGCTGGCAGACAGAACGAATAAGAAAGCTCGTGAATCAGACAGCCGACTTTGCGGATGCATTAGCACACGGGTTTTTAAAAAAAAGGCTGCATCTCGAAGGGGCAGGAGAGTTTTCCGGACTGGCGCACAGCCTGAATGACATGGCGTCTGAACTGGAAACAAGCATTGCTCAAAGCGATGAAAAGAGAAACCGTCTGAATGTCATCATTAAAAATATACCCGAAGCGCTCTTGCTTATTAATACTCAGAGTATCATTGAACTTTCAAACCATGCGGCAAAAGAACTCTTCGGCATACCGGAGCTGGACGGCAAGCCTTTAATCGAAGTTGTAAGGAAACCGGAATTCTTATCTCTCGTTGAACAGGTAAAACAGAACAGGATGACCGGCTCCGCCGAACTGATTATCGAATTCCCCGAAGAAAAATATTTGTCGGTCATGGTGTCGCCGATATCCTATACAGTTGGGGAGATAGCGGGGGTAGCCGCTATTTTCCATGACCTGACGCGCCTGAAGAGGCTTGAGCAGATGAGAAAGGATTTTGTGGCGAATGTCTCGCATGAAATAAAGACACCGGTAACAGCAATCAGGGGTTTTGCAGAGACGCTTCTGGACGGCGCACTATATGACAAAGTACATGCCGAAAAATTTCTTCAGATTATCAAATCCCACAGCGAAAGGCTCAACAGGCTGGTGAATGACCTGTTGACGCTTTCAAAGGTGGAACTCGGCGTAATTAAAATGAACACAACCGAAGTGAATATTTCAGAACTTATTGAGTACGTGCTTAAAACTGTCACCGTACAGGCTGCGGAGAAAGATATTTCCCTGAAGAAAAGGCTCGTAACGGAAAGCCTCATCATCAGCGCCGACAAAGACCGGCTTGAACAGATACTTCTTAACCTTGCCGACAATGCCGTCAAATTTACAGAGAAGGGCGAGATAGAGATCGGCGCTGCTCAGGAGGCGGACAGAAGCTTTATCTTTGTAAGAGACACAGGTATCGGTATCCCCCGGAAACATCTATCAAGAATCGGCGAGAGATTTTTCCGTGTTGACCCCTCACGCTCACGCGAATTAGGCGGCACAGGCCTCGGCCTCGCCATCGTCAAACACCTTGTCAAAGCTCACGGCTGGGAGATGAAGATTGAGAGCGAAGAAGGCAGAGGCACGGTAGTGAAGGTTTATTACTCATAAAATCTCACCCTACCCTCTTTGCTTAGCTAATCCGCCAGTCTTTCCGCTCTTATTTTAACAAAATCTTTATACTTTTCCGCCTTTTATTTACGCCTATTTTACCTTTTTCTGTGATACGATTTGCATATGAACACTGCTCCACAAACTAAAAATGCAAGTTTGCAGCTTGCAAACAGGAGGTATGATATGGACGTTATTTATATCGGCATTGCAGTCATATTATTTGTTCTCAGCCTGCTCTTCGTGAGACTGGTTGAGAAGTTATAGGAGGGAAGCTATGGAAATATTTTACTGGATAGGAGGCATTTTGGCCGTCGGGCTGCTTATCTACCTGATGGTAGCGCTTTTGAAACCGGAGGCATTCTCATGACTGCAAATAACATTATACAAATTGTTCTGTATTTCAGCGCCCTGCTGGTCCTTGCGAAACCGCTGGGGCTTTACATGGCGCTGGTTTATGAAAACCAGCCCTTTCTCCTGGACCGCGTGCTCGGGCCCGTGGAGCGCATCTTCTACCGGCTCTGCGGCATACGCCCTGACGAAGAAATGGACTGGAAAAAATACACGCTTGCGGTGATGGTGTTCAATTTAGCCGGGCTGTTTGTGGTATATCTTCTGCAGAGGATGCAGGGGATTCTTCCGCTGAACCTGCAGGCGTTCCCGGGTGTTTCGCCTGATTCATCTTTCAATACGGCGGTAAGTTTCGCATCGAACACGAACTGGCAGGGGTACGGGGGTGAGACGACCATGAGTTATCTGACGCAGATGTCCGCGCTCGGTGTGCAGAATTTTGTGTCTGCGGCAACTGGCATGGCAGTGCTCGTGGCCCTGATCCGCGGTTTCAGTCGGCATTCAGCACAAACCATCGGCAACTTCTGGAACGATCTCACCCGCTCTACGCTCTACATATTGATCCCGCTCGCGCTGATCTGGTCTCTCCTGCTCGTGTCGCAGGGAGTGGTGCAGACCTTTAGCGAATATAAGAACGTATCACTCACACAGACGATCAGCTATGATACTCCGAAGCTCGATGACAAGGGCAATCCAGTTACGGATGCAAGCGGTAGCGCGATTGCCGAAAAGACCGAAATAAAAGAGCAAATCATACCGCTCGGACCTGCTGCCTCGCAGATCGCGATCAAGCAGCTCGGTACAAACGGCGGCGGGTTTTTTAATGTTAATTCAACTCACCCTTTAGAGAACCCTACACCGTTTTCTAATTTCCTTGAGGTGTTGGCGATACTGCTGATTCCGGCCTCTTTATGCGCAACTTTCGGTAAAATGGTAGGAGATATGCGGCAGGGGCGGGCGTTAGTCTCGGCAATGGTGATCGTCCTTGTCGTACTGATGACTTTGTGCGTATGGAGCGAACAGCAGGGCAATCCGCGTTTCACCGGAATGGACGTTGATCAGACAGCGAGTTCACTTCAGCCCGGAGGCAACATGGAGGGAAAGGAAGCCCGCTTTGGCATCGTTAATTCAGCGATCTGGGCCACAGCTACAACGGCGGCATCGAACGGCTCGGTCAATTCCATGCACGATTCCTTCACTCCGCTTGGCGGTCTCTTTCCTATGTTGCTGATCCAGTTGGGCGAAGTCATTTTTGGAGGCGTAGGCTCCGGACTTTACGGCATGCTGATATTCGCAATCATCACCGTTTTCGTATCAGGCCTGATGGTCGGACGCACGCCGGAATACCTCGGCAAGAAGATAGAGATGTTCGAAATAAAGATGTCCATTCTCATGGTGCTGATTATCAATGCCCTGGTCAAGATCGGCACTGCGGTTGCAGTCTCGACAAAGACGGGCGTCGCGAGCATAGCCAACACCGGTCCTCACGGGTTTTCCGAGATACTTTATGCCTTTTCGTCTGCCGCTAATAATAACGGTAGCGCCTTTGCGGGGTTAAATGCAAACACGATTTTCTATAACACAGCCCTCGGAATAATCATGTTCATCGGTCGTTTCTGGGTGATAATTCCGGTACTTGCGATCGCCGGATCTCTGGCGAAGAAGAAGAAAGTACCTGCAGGATTAGGGACATTGCCGACCCATACGCCTTTATTCGTTGGGTTTCTGATCGGCGTTGTGTTGATCGTTGGGGCGTTGTCATTTTTGCCGAGTCTGGCCCTCGGCCCTATAGCAGAACATTTAATAACAGTAAAATAGAGTGAGGAGAATATGAGTAAGAAATCGAAGAAAAAATCTCTTTTTGAACCGACAATCGTACGCAGGGCTTTGTGGGATTCCTTCAAAAAGCTGAACCCCCTTTACCAGATTAAAAACCCTGTTATGTTCGTCGTGGAAGTGGGCAGTATTCTAACGACCATCCTATTCTTCCATGCCCTTTTCGGCAAGGGTGAGGAATCCCCGGGCTTTATACTGCAGATATCTGTCTGGCTCTGGATAACGGTGCTCTTTGCGAACTTCGCAGAGTCCCTAGCAGAAGGACGAGGCAAGGCACAGGCCGATGCCCTGCGCAAGACGCGCCGGGAGATTATGGCGAAGCGCCTTGCCAAACCTGAACCTGACGCGAAAGTGACACAAGTATCTTCATCAGAGCTTAAAAGAGGCGACATCGTGCTTGTGGAGGCTGGCGACATGATCCCCGGAGACGGCGAGGTGGTCGTTGGTGTAGCTTCAATAAATGAGAGCGCCGTCACCGGTGAGAGCGCGCCGGTCATCCGTGAAAGCGGCGGTGACAGAAGCGCTGTTACCGGAGGGACGCTCGTTCTATCGGACTGGATTGTGGTAAGAATCTCTGCCAATCCCGGCGAGACATTTCTCGACAGGATGATCGCCATGGTCGAAGGCGCAAAGCGCCAGAAGACCCCGAATGAGATCGCCCTCGACATCCTTCTTGCGGGGCTTACCATCATCTTTCTGCTCGTCACCGTGACGCTTCTTCCTTTCTCGATCTTCAGCGTACAGGCCGCGGGTCAGGGCAGCCCGGTAACCATCACCGTGCTCGTTTCACTGCTTGTCTGCCTGATCCCGACGACCATAGGCGGGCTCCTTTCCGCCATCGGCATCGCGGGAATGGACCGTATGATCCAGGCGAATGTGATCGCCATGTCCGGCAGGGCCGTAGAAGCAGCGGGAGATGTTGATGTCCTGCTGCTCGATAAGACGGGTACCATCACACTCGGAGACCGGCAGGCGACTGCGTTTATACCTTCTAAAGGGGTTGATGTTAAAGACCTTGCTGACGTAGCCCAGTTGGCCTCTCTTGCCGATGAAACACCGGAAGGCAGAAGCATTGTTGTACTGGCAAAGCAAGAGTATGGACTCCGCGAACGGGACATACACAGTCTTGGCGCTGTCTTCGTTCCGTTCAGCGCCCAAACGAGGATGAGCGGGGTAAATCTCAATGACCGCGAGATCCGCAAGGGCGCGGCCGATGCGGTGCAGGTATATGTGGAGAAGAGAGGAGGGACCTTCCCTTCCGAAATCCGCTCGATCGTTGACGATGTAGCAAAGCAGGGAGCCACACCTCTTGTTGTTGCAGACGGTCCGAAGGTACTTGGCGTTATTCAATTGAAAGACATCATCAAGGGCGGCATCAAAGAACGCTTTTCAGAAATGCGGAAAATGGGGATAAAGACGATCATGATCACCGGCGATAATCAGCTCACCGCAGCGGCTATCGCGGCAGAAGCCGGGGTGGATGATTATCTGGCGCAGGCAACACCTGAAGCCAAACTCAAGCTTATCCGCGAGCACCAGGCAGGCGGAAGGCTCATTGCAATGACAGGAGACGGCACGAACGATGCGCCTGCCCTTGCGCAGGCTGATGTAGCCGTTGCCATGAACACCGGAACACAGGCGGCAAAGGAAGCGGGCAACCTTGTTGACCTTGATTCCAACCCGACTAAGCTCATCGAGATTGTCGAGATCGGAAAACAGCTCCTAATGACGCGCGGCACTCTCACTACATTCAGCATCGCCAATGATGTGGCAAAATATTTCGCCATTCTGCCAGCGGCGTTTCTTTCCATATATCCGGCGCTGGGTGCGCTCAACATCATGAGGCTTGCGACTCCGCAGAGCGCCGTGCTCTCGGCGGTGATCTTCAACGCGCTCGTCATCATTTTTCTTGTGCCGCTTGCGCTGCGCGGCGTGAAATATCGCCCTCTCGGCGCCGAAGTGGTCTTACGCAACAACGCCCTTATTTACGGAGTAGGCGGGCTGATCGTTCCGTTTATAGGGATCAAACTGATCGATATGATCATAACGGCTATGGGGATTGTATAGCGGTTTACAAAAGACAGGAGGAAACTATGTTAACAATGATTCGTAACGCATTCATGTCACTGTTGTTATTTACGATAATCACGGGGTTTATTTATCCGCTGGCGGTGACCGGGATCGCCCAAGCGATTTTTCCCCATCAGGCAAACGGTAGCATTATAATGAGGGACGGCAAACCAATAGGCTCCTCTCTGATAGGCCAGCAGTTCGATGACCCGCAATACTTTTGGGGAAGGCTTTCAGCAACAGGGCCTTATCCTTACAACGGCGGGGCGTCGTCAGGGTCTAACAGAGGTACAAACCATCCTGACCTTTTGAAATCCGTGCAGGATCGAATTGACGTGCTGCATGCTTCAGATCAGACTAACGCAAGTACGGTACCCGTTGACCTTGTAACGGCGTCAGGAAGCGGGCTTGATCCTCATATCAGTCCTGCTTCCGCTGAGTATCAGACGAAGCGTGTGGCAAGAGTGCGCGGGCTTGACGAAGCAAAGGTTCATGCCCTTGTCGCGGCTTATACTGAACCAAGACAGTTTGGGATTTTCGGCGAGCCTGTTGTTAATGTTCTTAAACTGAATCTGGCTCTCGATGAGCTTAAGTAAGAAAGGATAAAATATGAAAAAGAAAAATATCTGGATCATTTCTGTGATACTGTTTTTATTTGGTGTAGGCACTCCCTCGACCATATTTGCAGTATCTTTTCCGGTCCAGCTTTATCATAAGGAGGTAAGACACGACAAGTTTGTGAAAGGAGACACGGTATATCTTTTCCACAGTGGAACCGATGACGTTAAAAAAACCGTTCATGTCAACGATACCCTTACCGTCTACAGGACAAGCCCGACATGTGAAGTAACTCCAATCGGGATAATCAGGGTAATATCTTTTGCCGAAGAAACATATATTAAGGGCGAGGTATTTGCGGGTGAAATCAAACCTGACGATATTGCGAAAAAAGAGAACGTCTCCTTCCTTGTGATCTCAGCGGAGATGTGCAAGCAATAAAGCATTTGCTCATGTTTTTGGAAAATGTGAAAATACGGGTAATCATGGAGTCAAATAATGGAAGAACGCAGACCCAGCCCTGACGAGTTGTTGGCGCAGATAAAGGTAGACGAGGAGCGTGAGCGTCAGGGGAAATTAAAGATCTTCTTTGGCGCGGCCCCCGGAGTCGGCAAGACATATGCCATGCTGGAGTCGGCACGGCAAAGGCTGTCAGAAGGTGTCGATATCGTTGTGGGACTCGTGGAAACTCACAAACGCAGAGAGACGGAAGCACTTCTCCCCGGGCTCGATGTGCTCCCGCGTCATCCCGTCGAGTATCGTGGCACGACACTGAACGAATTCGACATAGATGCGGCACTTAAGCGTAAGCCCGCGATTATTCTCGTTGACGAACTGGCGCACACGAATGCCCCCGGCTCGCGGCATAAGAAACGCTGGCAGGATATATACGAACTGCTCGGCGCCGGGATTTCCGTGTATACCACAATGAATGTGCAGCACCTCGAAAGCCTCAATGACGTAGTTACCCAGATCACGAGGATAAGCGTGCGGGAAACCGTTCCGGATTTTCTGATAGACAGGGCAGACGAAATCGAGCTTGTAGACCTCCCTCCCGATGACCTTCTGCAGCGGCTTAAAGAGGGCAAGGTCTATGTTCCGGAATTGGCTGCACAGGCAAGAGAGAACTTCTTCAGAAAAGGCAACCTCCTTGCGCTCAGGGAACTGGCGCTTCGCCGCACGGCTGAACGTGTGGATGAACAGATGCAGGACTACCGGGAAGAGAAAGGGGTTAAGGAAGTATGGCCTGCCGCTGAAAGAATAATGGTGTGTGTTGGACCCAATCCCCGCTCCATTCGCTTGATCCGTGCAGCCAAGCGTATGGCTTCCGGCCTAAGGGCGGAGTGGATCGCCGCATACGTCGAGGCGCCTCATAAGGTGAAGCCATCTGAGAGCGATCTCAGACAGCTTTCGGAGCACATGCGTCTTGCTGAGAGTCTGGGCGCAGAAACTGTAACTCTTTCCGGCCACAAAGCGAGTGAGGAGATCCTGAACTATTCCCGCGAGCGCAATGTCACCAAAATCCTTGTAGGAAAGCCCACACATCCCCGCTGGAAGGACAAGCTGTTCGGCTCCATGCTTGATGAGGTGGTGCGCGGAAGCGGTGACATTGACGTGTATGTTATAAGCGGTGAAACCGCTGAACCATTGCCTAAGCCGGTCATTAAAGGCCGGGATATAAAGCGGCCTGCGCGAGACTGGTTTTTGAGCATCGCCATTGTCGGAGTTTGTACAGGCATAGCGTATCTGATGTTTCCTTATTTTGATCTTGTAGATCTTGCGATGATTTATCTCCTCGGGATTGTGTTCACTGCGAACCGCACGGGGAAAGGCCCTTCTCTTCTTGCAACTTTCCTGAGTGTGGCCGCTTTTGATTTCTTTTTCGTGCCGCCGCGTTACACATTTGCCGTGAGCGATACGCGATATTTTGTCACCTTCGTTGTCATGTTCGTTATCTCTTTTGTCATAGGCAGACTTACCCTGAAGATTCGGGACCAGGCGGATGCCGCCAGAAAACGGGAGCGGAGGACAGCCGCTTTGTACAGCCTGAGTCGGAAACTTGTTCATGAACGCGGGATAGAGCAACTGAGCGCTATAGCCATAAAACATATCAGCGAAGCCGCAGCAAGTCATGTCGTTGTACTCGTGCCCGATGAATGGGGAAGATTAACGATTCCGGTTACAGGAGCCGGCACATTCGCCCTTGATCAGAAGGAGATGAGTGTGGCGCAGTGGACTTTTGATCACCGTCAAAAGACTGGACTTGGCACCGATACCCTTTCCGGCGCAAAGGCGCTGTATTTGCCGCTCGTCGCAGCATCAAAGGCAGTAGGAGTAATAGGTGTGATGCCGGATACTTCTGAAGGTTTCTTTGACCAGGAGCAAATACATATCATAGAGAGCTTCGCGGACCAGACCGCTATGGCTATCGAACGCGCCATGCTTGCTGAGGAGGCACAGCAGGCGCTCTTGAAAGCAGAGACGGAGACATTGCGCAATACCCTTCTAAGCTCCGTATCCCATGATCTTCGCACACCGCTGGCTGCGATCACAGGGGCGGCAAGCACACTCATGCAGAAGGATGTGTCATTCGATGTCTCCGAACGCCAGGAATTGATGCAGACCATTTATGAGGAAGCGGAACACCTGAACCATATCATCCGCAATGTGCTGGACATGACGCGCCTTGAGGCTGGAGCAATAAAGGTTAAAAAGGAATGGCAGCCTCTAGAAGAGATAGTCGGAGCCGTGCTGAACCGTCTTGGGGAAAGACTGAATGACCGGCATATCCAAACGAGATTGCCCTCTGATCTGCCGCTGGTCTCTTTTGACCCCCTGCTCATAGAACAAGTCCTTATGAATCTTATGGACAATGCCATAAAATATACTCCTCAGGGAACGCCGGTAGAGCTTTCAGCTTATGTGAAAGAGAGTGAGCTTGTTGTAGAGATTGAGGACAGGGGCCCTGGGATTCCTCTGGGTGAAGAGGAAAGGATATTCGATAAATTTGTGCGGGGCTCGGCAGCAGGCGGAGGAATAGGTTTGGGTCTGACTATATGCAGGGCAATAATAAATGCGCACGGCGGTAAAATCCGGGTAGAGAACAGGACGGGCGGGGGCGCAATATTTCGTTTCACACTGCCCATTGGTGAACAGCCGCCTATGCCTGAACCGGAGGAATGATATATCCGTGGCACAGGACAAGGAACTGATTCTGCTCATTGAAGATGAACCGCAGATGCGTCGCTTTCTGCGGATCACATTGCAAAGCCACGGATACCGCCTTATTGAAGCTCCCACGGGACAGGAGGGATTGATGCATGCCGCGACACGCAATCCTGATGTTGTACTGATTGATCTTGGACTGCCGGATATGGACGGGATTGAGGTTACAAAGCAATTGCGTGAATGGAGTGAGATCCCAATCATCGTCATATCCGCAAGAGAACAGGAAGAGGATAAGATCAAGGCACTCGATGCTGGCGCAGATGATTATCTCACTAAACCATTCGGAGCAGGCGAACTGTTAGCCCGAATACGTGTCGCACTCCGTCATCAGGTTATGCTTCAGTCCGGACAAAAAGCATCGGAGTTCGCTTTGGGAAATCTCTTCGTCGATCTCGCTAAAAGAATAGTGTTCTTAAAGGGTGAGGAGGTTCATTTAACACCCATAGAATATCGCCTCCTGACAGTCCTGATTAAAAACGCCGGTAAGGTCGTAACTCATACTCACCTTCTAAAGGAAGTGTGGGGGCCGCCGTATGCGAGACAAACTGAGTATCTCCGGGTATATATGGCCCAACTTCGCCGTAAGCTCGAAGAAGATCCGGCCCGCCCACGTTTTCTAATAAACGAACCGGGCATCGGGTATAGACTGAAAACAGAATAAATGTGAATGTAGTCCGCAGAAAAGTTTTCTTCAAAATTTAACCCACCTTTAATAATCCTGTAACATCTCCTTGTTAAACTTTGATAAAACAAAGAAAGGAGGAGATGATGAATACACTTACGATAAAGCTAAACGAAGCCGCTGAAGTGTCGTGCCCGTATAGCGACATAATCTCGGATATCTGCCGCGCCTCGATCTCGGCAATGAAGTTGGGATTGAAAGCGAGTCTCAATTACTGCAGCGGTGAAGATTATGACGGTTGCCCGATATTCCTGGCTAAAATCCTGAGAAACGGGAAATTGAAATTGCCCGAAATTTAAGAGGGCTTTAAAAAAAGAAGAGAGGAGACACGTTATGGTAATAGACGCAAGAGATCTTTCATTTGATGAGACGTTCAAAGAATTAAGAGATGTTATATCCAATGGTTTTGCAGGCCGCGATGAGGTAGCGGTCTTCGTTGACGCTCGTGACTGTGAAAAATTAAACCTCATTACCGGTTTTGCGGAAATGCTGCTGGAATGTAATACCATAGTCATAGAAGCAAATGGATACTATATACTCAAAGTCATTCAGGACGCTGATGCCCTGGCATGCTAAGGAGAATAGAAAAGAAAGGAGGAAACTATGGAATGGACAAATCTTTCAACAGGAGTTAAAACGATAGATGAGCATAACAGGCGGCTGGTCAGCATGATCAACAAACTTGTTACTGCCATTAAGGAACAATCATGTAAATATATAATTGGAGACGTCATCAGCTTCCTTGAGGAGTACAGCGTGAATCACTGCGCCGCGGAAGAAGTGTATATGCTGTACTGCGGGTATCCTGAATATCGTTTGCATAAGAAACAGCACAATAAATTCATAGATGATGTTATTGAACTGAAGAAAGAGTCCCTCAATCCCGATCCAGGCAGACAGTGCGCTTCCTATGAACTTTCAGTTGAGACAAACCGTTTAATGACTGACTGGGTATTCGACCATATCGCAGATGAAGATAAAAAACTGGGCGTGTTTCTTAATGAATGTCAGGGCTGCATAAACATTCACAATGCCGAACATCTTGCACATAAGCCGTCATAAGCAGGCCAACATTGAGGCTAAATCGTTTATTCAAAACTTAACATCCCCTTAATACTGCTGTAACATTGCCCTGTTATCCTTAAGTCATGCTGATCATTTTATTAAGCCTCATTTTTAGTGTGATCGCCTTAATAGTTATCTTAAAAGCGGATCCCAATCTTTTTATTTTCAGGCTTATAGAAAAATTGTTTGGTTAGAAATGTTTTTTTCGGGGAAGTAGTTTTTTATTAGTAGTTCCAGAGAGAAGGAGGTGATATAATCAATGTAACAATACTTTAATCCGTTTGTAACATTATTGTAACAATCAAAGTATATGCTAAAAAGTATAAAAAAGGAGACAATATGAAAACAATTCTGAAACTGACATTAATCGCAGCATTGATTTTGTCATTCACGCATGCGCATGCTGCGGAAACACTCAACGGCGCAGGTGCCACATTCCCCTACCCCGTATATTCAGCATGGGCTTATGATTACAACAAAATCACAGGCGTTCAGCTTAACTATCAGTCCATCGGCTCAGGAGGCGGGGTAAAACAGATCGCCGCAAGGACCGTTGATTTCGGAGCATCTGATGCGCCGATGACACCGGAAGAGCTTCAAAAAGACAGTTTATTGCAGTTCCCTGCTGTCATTGGAGGGGTCGTCCCTGTTGCCAATATAGAGAATATTAAGCCGGGACAGCTCAAGCTTGATTCCGATACACTCTGCAAGATCTATCTTGGCGACATTAAATACTGGGATGATGCGCAGATAATGAAGATGAACAAAGGGCTTAAGCTTTCCCACAGCGAAATAACCGTTGTGTACAGGTCTGACGGCTCAGGCACAACTGCTATATTCACCGATTATCTCAACGGAATTTGTCCTGCCTGGAAGGAGAAGGTCGGGGCCGGGAAGGCTGTAAAATTCCCTGTTGGGATCGGCGGAAAGGGAAATGAAGGGGTATCGAACTACGTGCAGAGGACAGCCAATTCGATAGGGTATGTTGAGTTTGCTTATGCAAAGCAGAACAAACTGAATCATACTCAGCTTAAAAACGCGGCAGGAAACTTTATAGAGCCCAGCTTTGAGAGTTTTGAGGATGCTGCTGAAACAGGAGATTTTGACGCCAAGAAAGGGTTTTATCTCTGGCTAACCAACGCTCCAGGAAAGGACTCATGGCCGATTGCAGGAGCAACCTTCATACTCCTTGCAAAAGAGAAGACGGATTCAAACAAAAGTGTTGTCAGATTTTTTGACTGGGCTTTCAAGAACGGTGATAACAAGGCTAAAGAACTTGTGTACGTGCCTCTGCCGGCATCCCTCAAGGATAAGATCCGGGCTTACTGGAAGGAGAAAGGTTTATATTAAGATTAAAAATTTTCAGTTGTCAGTTGTTAGTTTTTAGCCTAACAACTGACAACTGATTTCTGAAAACTGAATGCTATGCCGTTACAATACAAAAAAAATCCCGCTGACATTGTCTTTTCGGCAACCACTGCCATTGCTTCCTTCTCAGTCATCATTTTTATAATTGGAATACTTTACGTGCTTATTTCAGAATCCTCTCCGGCAATAGGGAGGTTCGGCATAAAATTCCTTGCCTCAACAGACTGGAACCCTGTCAAAGAATCCTTTGGCGCGCTTACAAATATTTACGGGACCATTCTCACAACAATTCTTTCCCTAATGATAGCGATACCCGTTGCCATAGGGATTGCGATATTTGTTACCGAAATATCTCCCAACTTTCTTAAAGGGCCTGTGGGCGCGGCTATCGAGCTCCTTGCCGCGATACCAAGCATCATCTACGGCATGTGGGGACTCTTCACGCTTTCGCCGATAATGAGCAAGTATGTTGAACCTTTCCTGAAGAAGATTACTGCTGATATACCTTTTGTCAGTATTTTATTTCAAGGCACACCGATGGGGATTGATATATTAACCGCGAGCGTAATTTTGAGCATCATGATAATACCTTTTACCGCCAGCATCTCCAGAGACTCCTTTAATCTCACCCCTCCCATAATAAAGGAATCTGCTTACGCAATCGGCGCGACAAAGTGGGAGGTCGTTAAAAATATAGTCATCCCCTACTCAAAGATCGGAGTCTTCGGCGGAATTGTCCTTTCCTTAGGCAGGGCGATCGGCGAGACAATGGCTGTGGCCTTTGTGCTTGGGAACAACCACAGGATTGCGACATCGCTTCTTGATGCTGCGGCGACTATAACGGTCACGCTTGCAAACGAGTTTGCAGAGGCGGACAATGACATTTACCTTTCATCTCTCTTTTACCTTGCGCTCGTGCTGTTTGTGATGAGTTTTATTACGCTTGCCATAGCAAAATATTTTCTCATTAAGGCAGAGAGGAAGTATTCACGATGACAAGAGCGCGGAAGAGAAAAATAGAAGGCTTTATCGCCATGACGCTCTGCACCCTTGCGGCAATTATGGGGCTCTTCTGGCTGGTCTTTATTTTGGGCGATGTGCTTCTGCATGGGATAAAGGCATTGAATATAAATCTCTTCATCAATGATCCTGCGCCGGCAGGTGTTGAAGGAGGAGGGTTGAGGAATGCTTTTGTAGGGCAGCTGATGATAACCCTGTGCGCAACGTTAATAGGCGTTCCAATAGGCGTGCTTGGCGGGACTTTTCTTGCCGAATATGCACGCGGCAGAAAGATAGCAAGGCTTATAAGTATACTCTCAGACATCATGGTCAGCGTGCCGTCTATTGTAATCGGGACATTTATATATGCTGTGCTTGTGAGGCCTCTCGGCCATTTCAGCGGGTGGGCAGGCGCAATCGCGCTGTCAATCATCATGATTCCTGTTGTCCTGAGAACTACGGAAGACATGCTAAGACTTGTGCCGTGGACTTTAAGAGAGGCGGCCTTCGCGCTCGGCGCGCCGTATTATAAGGTGATCATACAGATAGTCTATAGAGGCGCGTCAACAGGCATTCTCACTGGAATACTTCTTTCTATCGCGCGTGTTTCAGGCGAGACTGCGCCGCTCCTTTTCACGTCATTCAATAATTCATTCTTTGCTGCTGATATGAACAAACCTATCGCTTCGCTTACTGTAACGATCTTTCAGTACGCGATGGGGCCTTATGAGAGCTGGCACACACAGGCATGGGCCGCCTCGTTAGTGATAACACTGTCTATATTGATGCTTACGGTCATCGGCAGGCTTTTAATTAAAGGGAGGCTCGGAAGGCGATGAATGCCACTACGGAGTTTGACGTAAAAAGACTGAACTTTTATTACGCGGGAAATGTCCACGCGTTAAAAAATGTCACTTTGCCGATTTATAAAAATAACATCACCGCGCTCATCGGGCCCTCAGGCTGCGGAAAGACCACGCTTCTCAGGTGCTTTAACCGTATGCATGATCTTTATCCCGGAAATAAATATGAGGGGGAAATACTTTTTAAGGAAAAGAATATCTTTTCAGAAGAGATAGACCTGATTGATCTCAGGAGCCGTATCGGGATGGTCTTTCAGAAACCCACTCCTTTTCCCATGAGCATCTTTGACAATATCGCTTACGGGCTTAGGCTCAAAGGCATCAAAAAAATATCAGACCTTTCTGAAAGAGTGGAGAGGGCGCTTAATCACGCGGCTCTATGGGGCGAGGTGAAGGATAAACTTCATACAAGCGCATACGAACTCTCAGGCGGGCAGCAGCAGAGGCTTGTCATTGCGCGCGCGCTTGCTGTTGAGCCTGAGGTGATCCTCTTTGATGAACCCACGTCAGCGCTTGACCCGATATCAACTTCAAAGATTGAAGACCTTGTCGTTGAGCTTAAAAAGGATGTAACAATCATCATAGTCACTCACAACATGCAGCAGGCCGCGAGGATATCAGACATGACAGGATTTATGATGCTTGGGGATTTGGTAGAATATGACAGTACAGATAAAATATTCACTAACCCGGCTGAAAAACTGACGGGCGATTACATTACAGGGAGGTTTGGATAATGACTGTAAAAAGCAATGAGATTGTGCATCTTAATGAGATGCTCCTGAAGATGGCCTCCCTTGTTGAGACGGCGATAAAGAATTCCGTAAAGTCGCTCGTTGACAGGGATTCAGACCTGGCACATCAGGTTATTGAGAAGGACAAAGAGATAAACGCTTATGACGTGAAGATAGATGAGGAGTGCATTAGGCTCCTTGCGTTGAAACAGCCGATGGGCAAAGACCTCCGTTTCATAACAACCGCCATGAAGATAACCACAGATATGGAGAGGATAGCTGATAACGCGGTCAATATCGCCGAGCGCGCGGTTGAGCTTAATAGGGAGCCGGTGCTTAAGCCGTACATTGACATCCCGCGCATGTCGAAGATAGCACAGGGCATGGTGATTGACACGATAAACGCCTTTGTTAGCGAGAACACGGCTCTGGCAAAGGATGTTATCATGCGCGATGATGAGGTGGATGATCTAAACAGCGCGGTATGCGACGAGCTTATGGAGATGATGATACGCGATCCCTCCACAATAACGCGCGTGGTCAAGGTGACTTATGTGTCAAAATATCTTGAGAGAATAGCCGACCACGCGACAAACATCGCCGAGGACGTCATATATATGGTTGAAGGGAAGATAATCAGGCATATGGAACCGGGGAAGCTCTGATTATCAGCGGTTATATCCCCTGTCATTTTCCCGAATCTACAGCGCTGGATTAAATAGTTTCTTGGATCAACAGACTCATTGCCTCTTCGCACCTTATCCCCGTAAAACTTTGTGATAACCTTGCCGGCATTTTGCCAGTCGGATGCAGTGGGGGCTGCACCTCCTCCTTCAATCCCGGATTAAATAGAACTATTTAAAATTTTAATTGGACAAACACTTGATAATTTGAGATATTGTTACATACTTGCTTAACATGGCAAATAGAGAGCGGTTTTGCAACTGCCATTTAATAAATAAAAAACCATTAATAAGGAGGAGTTAATGAGAATTTTGAGATTTTTTCTGATCTTGCTTTTCCTCGCAGCGCCTGTTGTAACCCTTGCGGAACAGGCAAAGACTGTTGATGAACTTGCAAAGATGTATGACGTTACTTCGTGTAAAGAATGCCATTCACAAATTTATGATGAATGGTCGAAGTCCATTCATGCCAGGTCCCTTGTCGGCACAGGCGCCACAATGGGAGCTATGAAGGGTTTGATCGATCCCAGTCTTATGAAGGCCTTCACAAAGTCAGGGGTGAAAGAAATAAAGGACATAAAGGTGGAGCATGTGATCGAGTGCTTTAAATGTCATTTGCCCCAGATAAAAGATGCGTCTGACGCAGTTGCACAGCAATTGGCAAAGGCCCTGATTGACGGGGATAAGGCAACCCTTGAAAAAGTAAACATCAACTGTCTCATCTGCCATAACCTGAAGGCAATTGTCCACAAATGGCAGGATGGAGAACCTGAAAAGGGGGTTGTTTACGGCTCAAAGGATGGTTCGCATGCGGATAAGGCCTATAATGCGATGAAAAAGAGCGTTATCATGGGAGAGGCGGTTATGTGCGGACAGTGTCACGGGCTCGGTCCGAATTTTGAATTCCCGCAGCCTTCCCAGTGTGCCACAATTTATGGAAGCTACCTCCACGCATATATCCCTTCGGGCGGCGATGAGACCTGTCAGAATTGCCACATGAAGAAGTCAGGCAAAGGACACCTTATGCCGGCTTACCGCGACCCTGATATGGTCAAGATGGCAGTGGATGTGGAAGTTGAAGCCAAAGGATATAAGTTCCTGCCGAAGCCGGGAGACTTGGTCCCGATAGCTGCGATTATGGTGAAGATGACCAATCATGCGGGCCATAGAATCCCTGACGGCTGACCATCTACAAACAGGCTGGTCCTGGATGTGACCGCTAAGACTCCTGATGGTAAAGAGATATTCAAAGATTCCAAAATTTATATGCCGCAGGCAACAAACAGCCGTGGTGATGCGGAGGTCTATGGCGCCCAGAACAAGATGGGACTTATCGCTGACTCAACGCTTCAACCCGGACAGACGAGGGGAGAGAAGTACGAGATAAAATTCCCTTATGAAGACGTGGAGAAAGAACCCGGCAAGAAGACACGGGAGATCAAATCAAAGGAAATGGAAGTAACAATAGAATTGCGGTATCAGCCCGGCGCTGACCCCGGCGAATTAGGAAAGGGGCATTTTATCTTCTACAAGGAAGTTAAAAAGATCACCGTTCAATAAAAGCAAATCTCTCATTGTATTTATTTCAATAGGGGAGGCTTCAGCCTCCCCTATTGAGCATTGTTCCATACAGCATCATCTATAGGATTATCCCAGAATTTAAGACTGCTTTCTGATGCCTGCATCATTTCAAAAGATTCTCCCTTATGAAATGTTATAATCTCAACTCTTGCTCTTTGCGGCAATGGTATTGTGGGCAAATCAATCGTGCCGTTTTCTTTTACTATCGAATGATACTTATATGCGTTCAATATCCCCGGTAATTGCCGTATATTTTTCATCAAGCCTGCGGGCCAGTTCTTCTTCTCTTTTCTTGTCATGGCCGAGCAATGCGCTTTTATTAAGAATCTCTTTCCACTCATCAAAAGTTTTTCGGGTATTATTCGCAAGATATTTGTATTGCGCCATATCGTTTTGATTGCCTGATATAATGCAGACGGCCGGTTGCGTTATCTGACGTACAATGGCAAAACGTGTTTTTCTGACAGCGTCCAGGTTATCAAGTGACGCGCTGAGAATGCTCAATTGCCGGTTGTTCTCCATGTATATAAATACAAAGAAGACAGGCAACGCGCCCAAGATCAGGGGAACAACCAACAAGAAAATTGCGAGCTTTACCTTTATGGTCATAATGTTACTATTTAACCCAAAGAACAAATAATAAAGCCCCTCAAAATCTTCTAAGGGGCTTTTGAAAATCTTACTGTTATCTTGAAAATTAAGACTTAAACACAAGCACAGGGCAGGGGGGTGTCCTATGAGACAATCAATGCCTATCATTTCCGGCGTTTATTTGGATATAATAGTCCACATTAACTCTGCGTCTGAGCAATAAACTTTCATATGATCAGCGTCATAATCCCTACACGTAATGCCGAAAATCATATCCGCAGGCTACTTGACTCCTTAAAGAGGCAGTCAGTGTCGAGCGAGACGATCGTAATTGATTCATCATCTTCAGACAATACCGTAAGGATTGCGGAATCTTTTGGCGCAAAGACAAAGATAATTGTAAGGGGTCTTTTCGGCCACGGTAAGACGAGAAATAAGGCTGTTACACTTGCATCTGGCGATATCATCGTTTTTCTGACACAGGACGCTCTGCCTGCTGACGAGCATTTTCTTAAAAATCTGATAAAACCGCTTGAAAATCCTGAAATAGCGGCTGCGTATGGCAGACAGATACCTAATGCGGATGCAAAGCCTACTGAAAAGTTCTCAAGGTTCTTTAATTATCCCGATGCTCCGCTTATAAAAGACAGCAATGCATTTTCAAGTCTTGGTATAAAGACCTTCTTCTTCAGCAATGTCTGTTCGGCGATACGCAGAAAGGAATTTGACGAATTGGGGGGATTTTCAGAGAATCTGATTATGAATGAGGATATGCTCTTTGCCGGAAGGCTGATAAAGAGCGGTTATAAAATAGCATATACGCCTGAAGCAAGCGTTATTCATTCCCATAGTTACTCTTTGAGACAGCAGTTCAGAAGATACTTTGATATAGGGGTCTTCCTTAGAAAAAACCTTGAAACGCTGAATTACGCAGATCCCAATAATGTCGGGGCCAGATTTTTAAAGGAAGAACTCAGGTATCTGATAAGGAACGGTTATTACATATGGTGTCTTTACCTCACAGGCGAAGCGGTCTCCAAATTTATCGGTTATAAGCTTGGCCGGCATTATGATGTGCTGCCTCTTTCAATAAGAAGAAGGATTAGCATGCACAGCAATTACTGGCAGGAATGATAGAGATAACAGGGGTTCAGCAGCTGTCAAATTCTCTCCAATTTTAAGAGTATGAAGACCGCTATTGTTCATGAATGGCTGATAACTTATGCCGGCTCTGAAAGGGTTTTCGGCCAGATCGCCGGACTTTATCCTGATGCGGACCTTTACAGCCTTTTAGATTTTCTCGCGGATGACGATAGGGGTTTCATCCTTGACAGGCGTGCAACTACTTCGTTTATACAGAGACTTCCAATGGCAAAGGAAAAGTATCGGGACTATCTGGTTCTGATGCCTTTTGCGATAAAGCGTTTTGACCTGTCAGGATATGACCTCATAATAACAAGTTCTCACACTGTGGCTAAAGGCGTCAGGACATTCCCGGGCCAGATCCATATCTGTTACTGCCATACCCCAATGCGGTATATATGGGACTTGCAAAACCAGTATCTGAAGGAAGCCGGATTAGACAGGGGCATAAGAGGCGCAATATTAAAAGCGCTCTTCAGCAGACTAAGAAAGTGGGATGTCTCAACCTCAAGGAATGTTGATTACTTCATTGCCAATTCTCACTATATTAAAGAGAGGATAAAGAGGGCTTATGGAAGGGATTCCGTGGTAATTTATCCTTCCGTGGATATTGAAAATTTTGAAGTTAGTGAAAAGAAGGAGGACTTCTTTATTGCTGTCTCGAGGATGGTTCCTTACAAAAAGATGGATCTGATCGTTGAGGCTTTTTCTGAAATGGGGCTGCCGCTCATTGTTATCGGCGATGGCCCGGACTTCGGGAAAGTTAAAAGAAAGGCAACAAAGAATATAGAACTCATGGGACATCTAAAGGGTGAAGTCCTGAAGATGTATATGCAGAAAGCCAGGGCGCTTGTCTTTGCAGCAGAAGAAGATTTCGGCATAGTGCCTGTAGAAGCGCAGGCTTGCGGAACCCCCGTGATAGCTTTCGGCAGGGGAGGGGTAAGAGAGACAGTTATCCCGCTTCCTGAAAATGAAGCTCAGGGGATGGCGGTAAAGCCTCCAACGGGAATCTTTTTTAATGAGCAAACACCGTTAGCGCTGATAGATGCCGTAAAGAGATTTGAGAAAATAGAGGGGAGGTTCGACCCCTATGATCTTAGAAGGAATGCTGAAAAATTCAGCAAAGAAAGATTCGATAAAGAATTCAGGAGTTTTGTTAATGAGAAGACATCCGGTTTTTTTGGATAGCGCCATATAAATCATATATCTTCCTCATATGCTCTTCAAAGGAGAATTTCTCGGCGAGCTTTCTCGCCTCAACGCTCATTCTCTGAAGTAGATTCCGGTCCAGAAGGAGGGTGATCTTTTCAGCAATATCATTTATATTTTCAGGGTTTTCTATCACAAACCCCTGTTTCCCCTCTTCAATGATTTCAGCAGCGCCGGTCTGTCTTGTTGTTATAACAGGCAGCCCGCTTGCCAATGCCTCAAGATGAACATTGCCGAATGGCTCATATAGAGCCGGAAATACAAACACATCGGAAGCGGCATAGTATTTATGAATCTCTTTCTGAGGGCCGCAGAAGATGACCCGCTGTCTTTTAATAAGACCTGCGTATCTCTTTTCAGGCCCTTTCCCGGCGATCAGAAGAGTCATCGGCACTGTCACAAGTTCAGCAGCCCTTAAGAGGAACTCCAACCCCTTTCTTTCAAATCCTGATCCTGCAAAAAGCGCTATAAATGTATTTTCAGCAATGGAATACGCTTCAAGTATCTCTCTTCTGTATATTTCTCGGTTCTCCGGCCTAAACCTCTCAAGGTCAACACAATTATATATCGTCTCGATCAATCTCTTATCAACATTGTAATTCTCAATAATATTTTTCTTTACAAGTTCTGAAATAGCTATAATCTTTCCGAACCGCTGTCCTTTGAATATAAGTCTCTCCATACACAGGATCAGCCAGTGATAAGGGTTCAGAATGATGAATAATTTTCCTAACGCGCCTTTGCGCTTCCACCTCTGTCTCAGCCACTCAATATGGCATCCGTCTCCTGCACGGTATATGTCCTGATAAAGGGTCTTGTCATGGCTCTGGATTATGTCAAAATACCCTCTCTTTTTTCTGAGCATGATGAAGGATGATATTGAGAAGCTGAGGTCTCTGAGAAATGAGTTAAAAGTAATGGCAGGAACTTTATGAAAAAAGAGGTTTTGCGTCAGAAGGCTGCCTTCCCATTTTATGGCGTACAAGTGGACTTCATGCCCTGCATCGGAAAGCTGTCTGATAAAATTTTGTGAAAAGCCCTCTGCCCCTCCATGGAAGGTGTACTTTTTTCTAACTATGGCTATTCTCATCTATACCCATGGCAGCTATGCCTAAACCAAGCACAACAGAGAGAGAACGGAACTGGACGTCTGCAAGCATAGAATTCAGTATGTAGTTGCCTATAATAACAGCAACGCTTGCCGCAAGCACATGGCTGGTTACCCCTCTTCCTTTTAATGCTTCTCTCCAGAAGACCTTTATTGCAATAACAATAAGAAGCAGGTAAGGGATTGTTCCTATTAACCCCTGATGAAAAAGGAGCTTTAGGAATGTGTTGTGAGGACCCCTTGGCGAGGCTTCGGATTTTGGAGGCGGGTACTTCTTGTACTGGGTGTTCTCGTAGGGCTCATCCATATGGAATATCCTGTCCCCGTACCCCCAACCGACCAGCGGCCTCTCTTTGATCGCATAAATTGCCGGCTCCCAGGCTTCTGTACGCAGGTTAAAGGTAGGCAATTCGTTATCAGTCCGCGATATCCTCTCTCTGACATTAGGGAAAGAGAACCATGATAGGATTCCCAGAAAGAGAGTTGCTGCGATCACCCATGAGATCAATTTAAAGAGGCTGTATCCCCTTGTTCTGGAAAGATATCCCGCCAATATAAGAACTATAGAAATAAAGGCAACGTACCCCCCCCTCGAAGTGCTGAGGATAATTGCAAAAATTGATAAAATAAGCGAGATAAAAATAAACGCCTTAAGAGACTTCCGCCTGTCCCATAAAAAATAAAGGGGGAGCATGAAAGGAAGCAGTGTGGTCAGGTATCTGGCGAACTTATTATGCCCTGCTGGCCCTGTATCCATAAGCGCTACATCAGGCCTCAGCATATATATATCATGGGAAAAATAACTGTAATAACTGATTAGAACGATGAGCAGCGCGGTAAAACAGCTTACATATATAACTCTTTCCAACCTCTTCTTTTCAGACATTACTGTTGCGATAACAACAAATAACAGGGCAGGCTTAAGAGGATCGTTTCTCAGAGAGAGGAAAGAGTATAAAGGATCTATTGAGAAGAAAACGGAACATACCGTTATTCCCACGAATAACCAGAATAATATGGAAACAGGTTCTCTTAAGATGCGCAGATTTTTTCGGTGCTTCAGGGTTAAAAGCCAGAGGGCAAAGTTTCCGAATATTAAGATATTTCTTATGCTTTCACCCTTTGACAGGAACATAAAGACGATATAAAGATAAACACCGCCTGCAATAATTTCATCTATAACTTCATATTTTTTTTCCATATAGGTAATTATTTTAAACCTTATCGGGTTCGGTAATCAATCTTCTTACCGCTGCCTTCACATCATCAGAGGAGATTCTTTTTATGCATTTGAAGTCATATTGGCAGTGCTTTCCCGTGCATTTAGCGCACCGTTCATCTCCTCTTAAAATAACCGCCCTCTCAGTCAGAGGTCTCCACATGTTTTCACATCCAGGGCCGAACATGGCGATTACAGGGGCGCCTACAGCTCCTGCAAGATGCATGGGACCGCTGTCATTCCCTATATAAAGCGCGCTTGCTTCAAGTAGAGCGATCAGCTCTCCAATGGACAGGCCGCCCCCAAGGTTAAATGAAGGGCGCTGCGTCAGAGATGTGATCTTGTTAATGCCTTCAAGATCTTTGCTGCCTCCGATAAATACCACCTGAAAGCCTCTTGATGTGAGCCAGTCGGATACATCGGCAAACCCCTCTCGGGTCCATTCTTTATATATAACGCCTGCTCCGGGATGTACGCATACAACGGGCTTTTTTTCTATTATCCCTGCCTTATGCAGGATGCTTTTCAATGCCGCCATGCTGCTCTCTGATGCCCTGGTCTTTGGGGGTTCAATTTTGCTTTTAACCCCTGCCGCAGATGCAATTTCAGTATAGCTGTATGATTTATGCATCCCTCCTGAAATATTGACTTTGTGGTTATATAAATATGCTCTCTTAGCTGTAGAGCGCCCCACACGCAAGCGTGCGCCTGAAAGAAACGTCATTGTTGATGATGCAACTGTGCCCTGAAGGTCAATGGCTATGTCAGGGGATGAGTTTCGCAACTGCCGTAGAAAGTTAAACATAATAGAGGATCTTTTTATCCCGGGGCTTGCCTTAAGAAGGTTTCTCGGGTAAGGTATCACATTTCCCAGCCCTTCTATGGTCTCAACAATGTCTTTATATGCGCTGTCTGCAACAAGATAGAACTTCTTTTCTTTAAAGGACTTTTTAAGGGCATCTATTGCTGGAAGAGCAAGAATAAGGTCTCCCATATGTTTGCTCGATGCAAACACCAGAACATTCTTTATTTTTTTACTGTTAATCATGCTTAATCCTAAAAATGGCATTTAGCCACTGACTTACACGGACTATGACAGATTTTTATTTTCTTCTGCCTTTGTCTTTGCTTAAAAAGTCTGTGTTAATCTGTGGCCAACTGTTAATATCAACCTGAAACATTTTCTATTATCCTGAGCATCTGCTCTGTTCTTATCTTATATGTATGTTCCTTCAGCACACGCATTTTCCCTGCAACAGCAATCTGTCTTCTCAGTGAATCATTTTTCAAATAGAATCTTATTTTATCCACCATTTCGTCTTGATCCCTGAATGTCACAATTTCTTTATCAGGCTCCAAGATATCTTCAATCCCATCCACATGCTGGCACATATAGAAGGCTCCGCAGCCGACAGCGGTATACATACGGGCGCTCATGGATTTCCTGATCTGCGGCACCGCATCAAAAGCAAGAAATATCTTCGAGAGTTTTGCCGCTTTCGCATATTCCTCTCCCCATATGAACCTGCCGCCGTAAGCCCTGCCTAGTTTTCCAAATATCAGGGGTATTGTGGAGAGCTTTCTTGGGATATTTGGCCCCCACCATTTGAGTTTAAAACCTTCCCGGATAACCCTATTAAGAGATTCTCTTCTTGCAATATATTGCATCTTGGAGCCAAGATTTCCGACAAAAGTTACATCTGCGGAAAAAGTTCTTTCATTTGCTTTTGTAATTTCATTTATTTCAAAAAAAGAAGGCTCAAATGCCTGTGTAAGCCAGAAGCTGTTGGGATTAATCTTTCTGAACTCCTCAACAAGGCCCTCTGACATGGTAAAAAATATGTCAGAGGCTTCGACATAAGAAGGCAGCCATTCAGGGATCACCGGATCTGGATACCATTGTATTACCTTCACATGGTTCTGTAAATCCCGAAAGACCCCTGCCGGCAATTCATTTTTTGTATAGAGTATAAAATGCGGCTTAAGCTCTTTAACCAACTCAAAAATTTTGTTGACGGGCCGCGGCGTTTGTGATGAGTCAAATACTTGTACGGAGTGACCGTTCTTTTCAAACCCGGTTTTATAGTACCATCCATTATTCCACGGTTTTGCAAAAGATGTGACTAAAATAATTTTGTAATGTTTCACAAATATCCCTTCTTACCCAATATATTTAAAAAAAGAGTTTCATAAGAATTTACTGTATGTTCAATAGAAAAAAACTTTGCTCTTTCAAGGTTTTTTTCACCAAGGCTTTTTCTCATGGATAAGTCGCTTATTAAAACATTTAATGCATCAGCGAGCAGCGCGGCATTAACCGGAGGGACAAAGATACCGGCATCGCCAAGCGCCTCCCTGTGAGGAGCAATATCTGTTGCAATAACAGGGAGTCCGGATGCCATAGCCT
>JBFLVX010000017.1:0-27162 GCA_040758255.1 Nitrospirota bacterium | reverse complement strand
TGGACTATAAAGGAGGGGACGAGCAGTTGGGCAAAGACCTCGCAATGCAGATCGCAGCCACCAACCCGCTTTATCTGAGCCGTGAGGCTGTGCCCGCAGAAGACCTTGACCGGGAGCGCGCTATTTTCGAGGCGCAGGTAAAGGAGTCCGGCAAGCCGGCTAATGTTGTCGGCAAGATAGTGGAAGGCAAGCTGGAGAAATTTTTCGGAGAGACCTGCCTTCTTGAGCAGCTCTTCATCAAAGATCCTGATGGGAAGAAAAAGGTCAAGGAAGTTCTGAAGGGCGCTGTCATCCGCAGGTTTACCCGGTTCCAGGTCGGCGAAGGCATTGAGAAAAAGAAGGAAAATTTTGCCGAAGAAGTTGCCTCTCAGCTATGTAAATAACATAATGGCACGAGCACGGTATAAACGCATACTCCTCAAGTTAAGCGGCGAAGTCCTCATGGGGGACAAGAACTTCGGGATTGATCCGAAGATAGTGAATTTTATGGCAAATGAGCTTAAAGGCATTTCCGGCTCAGGAGCGCAGGTCGCTATTGTCATCGGAGGGGGAAATATATTCCGGGGGCTTGAGGCGAGCGCGGAAGGCATGGAGAGAACATCCGCCGATTATATGGGAATGCTTGCAACAGTTATCAACGCTCTGGCCTTGCAAAACTTTCTTGAACTGGCAGGGATCCCGACAAGGGTGCAATCCGCCATAGAGATGCATCAGCTTGCCGAACCGTACATCAGGAGAAAGGCTGTCAGACATCTTGAAAAAGGAAGGGTTGTCATATTTGCAGCAGGCACCGGCAACCCCTATTTCACTACCGATACGGCAGCGGCTTTAAGGGCTGTGGAGATCGGGGCGGATGTTATACTTAAGGCAACAAAGGTTGACGGCGTCTACAGCAGCGATCCGGTCAAAAACTCCTCGGCAAAGAAATTCTCGGAGATCACATATATTGACATCCTTAAAAAAGGCCTTAAGGTAATGGATTCCACCGCAATTTCTCTCTGTATGGACAACAACCTTCCCATAATCGTATTCAACATGATGGGAAGCGGGAATATAAAAAAGGTCTTAAAAGGAGAAAAGATAGGGACACTTGTGAAAGGGGGAGATTCAAATGCAGGCAGAGGTAAAGAAAAGACTCGCAGATAAAATGGATAAAACCCTCCAGTCCCTGAAGAAAGATCTTACAGGGATCAGGACAGGACGGGCGTCTTTGTCCATCTTTGAAGGCATGCATATTGATTATTACGGAACCCCTACCCTGATTGAGCATGTTGCAACAATGGCTGTCCCTGAGAGCAGGCTGATAACAATACAGCCGTGGGAGCCTAAGCTGATATCCGAGATAGAAAAGGCCATCCAAAAGTCTGATCTCGGGTTGAACCCGGCCAATGACGGGAAGATAATAAGGGTTGCTATCCCCCCGCTTACCGAGGAGCGCAGAAAAGAATTTGTCAAACATGCGCATAAGAGGGGGGAAGACGCAAAGGTCGCCATAAGAAACCTGAGACGCGACGGCAACGAAGAAGTAAAACACCTTGAGAAGGAAAAACATATAAGCGAAGATGAGACAAAGCGTTCAATTGAAGAAATTCAGAAGATGACCGATTCACACATAAAGAAAGTGGATGAGATCGTCTTTCATAAAGAAGCAGAGATAATGGAAGTCTAATAAAATCAGGTAACTACTTAAGGTGGATAGTCTGTAGGTAATTAGTCCTAACAGACTACGGTCTAAACAACCTGATTAGTTACAAAATCAGATATTATTTTCATAGGAGGTTTTCATGGCTATAAGGATAGGTATTAATGGGTTTGGAAGAATAGGCAGGCTTGTTTTTCGTGCCGCGGTTGATCGTCCGGATATTGAAGTAGTCGGGATCAATGATCTTATTGATGTTGAATATATGTCATATATGCTTCGGTATGATTCCACTCACGGCAGGTTCAAAGGAAAGGTGGAGGTCAAAGGCGGGAACCTAATTGTGAACGGCAAAGAGATCCGTGTTACTGCGGAAAAAGACCCTGCGAATCTGAAATGGGATGCTGTGGGCGCTGAATTTGTTGTTGAATCAACAGGCCTTTTCCTTTCAGATGAAACAGCGAGGAAACACATTCAGGCAGGCGCTAAAAAAGTTGTCATGTCAGCCCCTTCAAAAGATAATACCCCCATGTTTGTTATGGGCGTCAATAACGAGACCTACGCAGGCCAGGATATAGTTTCAAATGCGTCATGCACAACAAACTGCCTCGCCCCGCTTGCCAAGGTCATCCATGACAAGTTTGGAATAATCGAAGGTCTCATGACCACAGTTCACGCCGTTACCGCAACTCAAAAAACAGTTGACGGGCCGTCTGCTAAAGACTGGCGCGGAGGCCGCGGCGCAGGTCAGAACATCATCCCCTCGGGCACAGGGGCTGCCAAGGCTGTCGGCAAGGTCATCCCGTCGCTTAACGGCAAGCTCACAGGCATGGCATTCAGGGTCCCGACCCCGAATGTTTCTGTTGTTGACCTGACATGCCGACTGGAGAAAGGCGCGACTTATGATGAAATAAAGGCGGCCATCAAGAAGGCATCGGAAAATGAACTGAAGGGAATTCTCGGCTACACAGAGGATGCGGTTGTTTCAACAGACTTTCTGGGCGAAACATGCACATCTGTGTTTGACGCAAATGCAGGTATCGCCCTCAATAATAACTTTGTAAAGCTGGTTTCGTGGTATGACAATGAGTGGGGTTATTCTAACAAGGTCGTTGATCTGATACAATATATTGCAGGCAAAGGTTAGAAAAAAAACATGAAAAAGAATGACAATTCAGAGCCGATAAAAGGCGTCATCAACAAGCTCTGTCTCAAAGATATTGAGATTAAGGGGAAGCGGGTATTCCTGCGTGTGGATTTCAATGTCCCTTTAGACGAGAATCTTAATATAACCGATGACGGCAGGATACGCTCTACACTCCCTACCATTAATTACGCGATAGACGAAGGCGCAAAGGTGATAATCGCGTCACATCTTGGCAGGCCCAAGGGCAGGGTTGACATGCACTACTCCCTTGCGCCGGTAGCAAAAAGGCTTCAGCGCCTCCTTAAAAAAGAGGTGACCTTCCTTCATGACTGCATAGGCCCTGAGGTGGAAGAGGCTGTCAGTAAAATGTCTAACGGCGATATAATCCTTCTTGAAAACCTCAGGTTTCATCCGGGGGAAGAGGCGAATGACGAAAAATTCAGCAAGGCGCTGGCTGATCTCGCTGATTATTTCATATGCGACGCTTTTGGAGCTGTACATAGAAGCCACGCCTCAATAGTGGGGATCGCAAAGTTTCTCCCGTCTGCCTGCGGCTTTCTGCTTCAGAAAGAGATAGAGTATCTTCAAGGTGTTGTGAACAACCCTGTAAGGCCGTTTGTCGCCATACTCGGCGGAGCAAAGGTATCAGGTAAGATAGACGTGCTTCTTAACATAGCAAATAATGTTGACAAGGTTATAGTTGGCGGAGGGATGGCTTACACCTTCCTGAAGGCCATGAAATATAACGTCGGAGATTCCCTTGTTGAGAACAACATGCTTGACCTCGCCCTCAAGATACAGGAGAAACTCTCCTCAAAAGGGGTGAAATTCTATCTCCCGGTAGACTGCGTTATCGCGCAGAGCATTGAGCCGGGCGCTGAGACAAAGATCGTCACAACTCAGGAGATACCTAACGGGTGGAGGGCGCTCGATATAGGGCCCGCGTCAGTCAAGCTTTTCTCTGAAGCGCTCGAGAGTGCCAAGACCATACTCTGGAACGGGCCAATGGGGGTTTTTGAAATTGATGCCCTCTCAAGGGGGACATTCGCGATCGCGCATGCTGTTGCGGATGCATACGCGCTTACAATCGTAGGCGGCGGCGATACAGACCTTGCAGTAAGCAGGGCCGGCGTAGCAGAGAGTATATCATTCATCTCAACCGGCGGCGGAGCGGCATTGCAACTGCTCGAAGGAAAAGAACTGCCCGGACTCTCCGCCCTGACGGACAGATAAAGCTTAATTCTCTGATTTCTTTTTTTTACAGTTAATATCTACCTCTTTAAATACCGCTGCATCTCTCTGTCTGCTTCTTTTGCTTTTATCGTCTCTCTCTTCTCATACTGTCTTTTGCCTTTGGCAAGCCCTATCTCGACCTTGGCTTTTCCCTTCTTAAAATATATCTTAAGCGGAATCAGCGTAAGTCCCTGCTGGCTTAGCGCGCCCCACAGCTTATTTATCTCCCGCTTGTGAAGAAGCAGCTTCCTTGTCCTCAAAGGGTCATGATTCTGTAGGTTGCCGTAAGTATAGGGGCTGATATGACAATTAAGGAGAAAGGCCTCATCCCCTTTGATAATGACGTGGCTGTCTTTAAGGTTAGCCTTGCCCTCTCTTAAGGACTTTACTTCAGTGCCGAGCAGGACTATGCCAGCTTCATAGGTCTCCTGAATGAAGTAATCGTGGTAGGCCTTTCTGTTTGTACTGACGATATTTTCCATTACTAAAGAGGATACTCTGCTGCTTTGAAAGCAGGATATGAGGACATCCTTCTTATCCCTCTATCAGGATTAAAGTGCTGTCGCCCTTAAAGGATACTAAAGGATAATATATGGCTTTTCTTCCCTTCAGGAAGTTATAACTATTGCCTGAAGAGACCGCCTCATGCGGAGGAGAAAGATCCATCTCTATCCCGCTTATGGATAGTTTGGAGATGATATTGCCGCATACAATATTGCAGAACTCTTTTACGCCGTCTTTAATCATCCCGGTTGCCGAACTGTCAATATCTTCGCCTATTATCGCGGAAGCGATCAGCGCGGATATTTCCAGCGGCAGCGAAAGTGCATATTCATATTTAAGGCTTCCATGCAGAGATATTGACGCTAACAGAAAACTCTTCGGGGGTTCTTCATGGGTTACAAACCCGTCATCAATCTTTACCTGCAAACGCGCAATGCGCTGATACATCTTTTGTGTCATATCAACCATGCTCTTAACAGCATCCGCGTTTTTAATTCCAGCTGGAGTCTTTATATCACCGGTAATATACTCGCTTTGATCCTGCTTAAACAAAGCAATCTCTCTTTTTACAACATCTGATGTTAAAATACCTTTTTCTACCAAGGCTTCTCCAAGAAAGATATTATTATTTTTCTGCATAGTGAGGACATCTTCAACCTGTGAAGGTGTCATAATATTCAGTTTTATCGCAACCTCTCCAAACTTCATATCAACCTGTTTCTGGGCGCTTTTGAGATTGGCAAGATCCTTGTCTGTAATATATCCCTTTGCAAACGCGCATTCTCCGAAATCCATATTTTTTGACTTCTGGAACTCTACAGCCTCCAAAAGCTCTTCCCGCTTGATAATATTTTTTTCTAACAGGTATTGACCAAAGAATTTTACAGCCATTTCTGCTCCTTAAGAATCTCCTATAAGTTGTTCAGTATCTCAATGACCTTTTCAGGGTCCAGAGGTTTTGATATTGCGTTTCTGGCTCCAAACTTTATCGCTTCCGTCACCTTGCTCTCAACGCCTGCAGCCGAAGAGACAACAACTATCTTCGCATTTTTATCAAGGCTTATTATTGTCCTGATAGCCTGAAGCCCGTCCATTTCCGGCATGATTAGGTCCATGCATACAATATCAGGTTTCAGAGTTGTATATAGTTTTATCCCTTCTATCCCATTTACCGCGTGACCGATAATTTCAAACAAACCGGAATCTTCAAGGATCTTCTGAAGCAGCCGCGCAAAGACAATGCTGTCATCAACTAAAAGAACCCTCTTTTTATCCATTTGATTCCTCCTGACACATTTTGACCTTATTTATAAAACCAGACATGCTGCTGCCCGTGCGCCTGACAAACACCATCTATTTAAGCATATTTTTACAAATGCTACAAGTTGTATTTTAAAACAGCGGCCTCCTACCAGACCAGCGACAAAACAGCATCTATATCTGTCTGAAGCCGGTTAAATTTACACTGTATTATCCTGCACTGCTCAGAGCGGTAGCAGTAACCGCCTTTTATAACCACATGCACATTAACGCCTGTCTTCTCGCTATAAGGACAGGGCATATGGAGCTTGCCCGTCTCAATAGAGAAAGACTTTTGTAAGGGAAGATTTCTCATGCTTTATTTTATGCTTAAACCAAGGTTTTTTGAAAGCTAAAACTCTTCGTTTCTTGACACCAATTTTTCAATCATGTAGTCTCTCTGTATAACCTTATATATCCAAAACCAATTTATATAATATAGGAGGAGTTCATGAGAAAACTTACAACATACTTTTTAAAAGGGCTTGCGTTTCTGGTGCCTGTGGTGGCGACAATTTTTGTGGTCTACATTGTCTTTATAAAGATAGACAAGCTCTTTAATTTCCATATACCGGGCGTTGGTTTTATTATTACGGTTATTGCTATAACCGCCATAGGCTTTATCGGCACAAACATTCTGACCAGAAAGGCTATGCATATTGTTGACGATATATTCAGCCGTCTTCCGCTTATAAAGATGATTTACACATCGGCAAGGGACGTCATATCGGCATTTGCAATGGACAGTAAGGGATTTAAACCTGTAGCAGTTACGCTGTCACCCGGCAGCAATATACAGGTTATAGGATTTGTAACAAGAGAAAATCTCGATGAATTAGGGCTGGCGGACAGTGTTGCTGTTTACCTTCCCCAGTCATACAACTTTGCAGGCAACCTTATAATAGCGCCTAAAGAACAGGTAAGACCTATCAATGCAGACAGCTCCGACATAATGAAATTTATAGTCTCAGGCGGTATTGCGCAGACTTATCATGACAGCTAAAATAAAATCTATAGAAACCTTACATTACGATTGAGTTATGATACAATAGTGAAAATCTTTGATTCTTAACCTTAATAAGGAGGGAAAATGGCACAAGCAAAGAAAGCCTCACAATGTTCTGCAAAGACCAAAGAAGGGAAAAGATGCAAAAACACCGCATCAGGAAAATCCAAGAACTGCTCCTCTCACAAGGGAAAATAAAAGATAACAAAGATTGATAATGCAAAGACCCTCAAGGATACGCTCTTGAGGGTCTTTCTTTACCGCATAGCAGTAGTTTCTAACTAAGCCGCTGTCTTTACAGTCACAGCCTGCCTGAAATCCTTCTTGGCATCGCCTGTCAGTTTTAGATTGAAATTCTTCTGAAGAACACTCAGTACGCCCGGAGATACAAACTCAGGCGGCTTTGGCCCAAGATAGATGTCCTTTACGCCAAGGCTTAAGAGCCCCAGCAATATGGCAACAGCCTTCTGCTCAAACCATGAGAGAAATATGCTTAACGGCAGTTCATTTACAGAACAGTTAAACGCCTCTGCAAGCGCGGAAGCGATCTTTACCGCTGAAATGGAGTTGTTGCACTGCCCCAGATCTATCAGCCTCGGTATCCCGTCTATATCGCCAAAATCAATATCATTAAACCTGAACTTTCCGCATGATGTTGTCAGGATAACGCCGTCTTTCGGCACAAGCTCGGCTATCTCCCTGAAATATTCTCCTCCGTCACCCGGCGCATCACATCCCGCTATTACAAAGAACCTCTTGATCTTCCCGGCCTTCACAGCCGCAATTATCTCAGGCGCAAGCTTCAGGACGTTCTCATGATGAAATCCGGTTGTAAATGTTTTGTCTGATTTAATATCAGCGGCAGGAAGGGAGAGCGCCTTTTCAATAAGCGGAGAAAAGTCATTCCCTTCGATCTTCCTGACGTCCTCCACACCCGTTATGTCATATGAGAACATCTTTTCACCATATAAACCCCTGACAGGCATAACGCAGTTGGTTGTAACAAGGATAGCGCCCGGAAAATCATCAAAGACCCTCCTCTGGTCATACCATGCCTTGCCGACATTGCCTTTTAAGTGGCTGTATTTCTTCAGTTGAGGATAGCCGTGCGCGGGCAGCATTTCAGAGTGAGTATAAACATTAACTCCCTTGCCCTCAGTCTGCTTCAGCAGCTCTTCAAGCGCAAAGAGGTTATGTCCTGTAACAAGAATGCCCTTGCCCTCTACCTTGTCCTCGGAAACTTTTACGGGCACGGGTATTCCGAACCTGCCGGTATGGGCTTTATCAAGCATATCCATCACCTTGTTAGTCGCGCTGCCGACCTTCAATGCCATCCCCACAGTATCCTCAAGACTGAAATTGACATTTGTAAGGGTAGAATAAAGCGCCTCCTGAGTAATAGCATCAACTTCCACGTCCGTATACCCGAGCTGCCGGGCATGGTGGGCATAGGCCGAAACCCCCTTTAATGCATAAATAATTATGTCCTGAAGACTCGCGATGTCCTCGTTCTTGCCGCAGACGCCGATCTTCTTGTCGCAGCCGCCTTCCATAGTCTGTTCACATTGATTACAAAACATTCACTACCTCCTTTATGAAATTTAGATATATCTATTAAAACGCATATGAATACGGATTACTATGATTTAAGTCATACGGCAAAAGAATAATTTGGCGGGGGTATCATGAGTCATAGAAGATGTCTTGGCAAAAGGAATCTTGAGGAGTAAAATACGGTTAATCAGGAAGGGACGAATGGAAACAAATATAGCAGTTTTTAGAGGCAAGGAAATCAGAAAAACGATTCATAAGAATTTTCTGTCGTAGATGTAGTAGAAGTGCTGACTGATAGCCTTGATGCCGGCGCGTACTGGAGAAAGTTGAAACAAAGACTTAGCGAAGAAGGAAGCGAGGTCGTGACATTTTGTCACGGACTGAAATTGCCAGCCTCTGATGGAAAAAACTACGAAACTGACTGTTCAAACGCCGAAGGCATCTTTACAGGCCGATCCACAATTGACTTCTTTTAAAATAAATTGGTATAAAATAGCGTCAATCGGGCAGGCTTATTAAGTCTTTACTTATTTCTGGTATAATTAAAGCATACAATTCTTACCACTCAAAAATAGTGTAGTTAACTTGCATGATTGAAACAGCCACCATAATTGAAGCAATCTACTATCTCCTCAAGAAACTTGAGAAAGCCGACAAGATAAAACTTGTAAAGCTTATCTACCTTGCAGACAAATATCATCTTATCCGTTATGGAAGGACGATAACAAATGATGATTATTATGCAATGGAACATGGTCCTGTGGGAGCCACTGTCAAGGATGTCCTTAGCTTTGATTCTTTTAATATTCCTCCGAAAACATTCAAATATCTCTCAGCTTTAATTGTTAAAGATGATAAAAACCATTTCAGAGTAAAGCCTGATGCACATATCACCTTTGACATGTTGTCAGATACTGACAAAGAAGCCCTGGATTTAGTTTTTGAGAAATTCGGCAAAATGGGGCAATGGAAATTACGGGATTACACCCATAAGTATCCTGAATGGTATCAATATAAAGACTTGTTTGAAAATAAGTTGACGAGAAGAGAACGTATCGAGACTAAAGAGCTTCTATCAACTTTAAAAGATGATCCTTTAGCAATGCCGCGCAGACACGTCAGAGAGTCAGAAAAAATTCTGACAGGCACATTTGACTGATTGTGGACTTCCCGCCGGAGTATATCGCTAAAACCTTATCAGGATTTTGCGTATGTTACTTCAAGAATACAACGCATGACTCCGAAGCGCCGCCACATTATCACATAACCGTACCAATCAGTGACGATTCAAGTCTGTTGTTATGCATTATTACTTCTCAGGTTGAGAAGAAAGCTTGGTATTATCGCAAAACTAAAGTGACCGCTGAGTCGTGTCTTGTTACGCTGAATAAAGGTGAGTTACCTTTTATAAAAAAGATAAGCGTCATAGACTGTAATCAACCGAGGCTCATACACAAATCCAAGTTTGGAATAATAGTTGATCCTGACCATAAATTTGAAGTTGTGTCACGCAGTATCCCAAAAGAAATTAAAGAGAAAATTGTTAGAGCAATAAAAGACAGCCCGATTGTTAAGCCGTTTATTAAGAAGCTGATTAAGTATCCGTAGGGATGAAAATTAAACAGTTGAAAATTCTTGCAAATAATAACAACGCCAACTTATGATATTGGCAAGAAGGCAAACAGTATGAGTTATAAAAATAGTATCCTTGCTGATTTACTTCAATCTCTTGATCTTGGTTCTTCGGTTGCTGAGTCAGATACTCTTTTGGAAGTCGCCAGAGTTGAAACTTCTGCTTTCACCGATCTTCTGCATGATCGAGTAGACTTAATTCCCGGAACAAAAGGATCTGGGAAAAGTGCTTTATTCAGAATTTTTGTAGATTTTCTGCCAGATAATCTTTTGAAGTACAGAAAAGTAGTCATCGCACATGGCGTTAATTCTCCAGGGGATCCGGTCTTCCACGCTTTTAAAGATGAATTTTCAAGATTAAATGAACAGCAATTTGTCAGCTTTTGGTGCATTTATCTTGTATCTCTTGCCCACGAGCAATTCATTAAAGGAGAACGTTATTCTGATTTTACCAAAGACGCCTCTCAAGAAATTGAAAGTTTTCGAACGGCATGTGTGAATGCAAAAATACCTGAGATTAAAGCAAAAAAAACTTTAAGAGATATTCTTCAATGGACACTCAATGTTCTTTCAAGTTGGTCGCCTAAAGTAACTTATAAAAGTCCAAATAATTCCGGAGACCTTGAATTTGATTTGTTCGGTCAAAAAATACCTCCGAAATCAGAACCGGAAGATAGCGACAAAGAAAGAGCACTACCTCAATATGTAAATGATATAAAAGAATCTTTAGAAAATATTCTCAAAAAGTCAAAATTGTCGCTTTGGTTAATGATTGATCGTCTCGATGAGATATTCCCCAGAAGGTCCGATCTTGAAAGGACTGCGTTGCGTGGTCTTCTTCGAGCAATGAGGTTTTTTTCTTCTGAGACGATTCGGGTGAAAATATTTTTGCGTGATGATATGTTGGATCAAGTAGTGAGGTCAGAGAATGGATTTACAGCTTTAACACATATCACAGCACGCCAAGCAGATACGTTACGCTGGACAGAAGACCAGATACTAACAATGGTTGTGAAGCGTATATTTGCAAATAATAAGATAACCGAATATTTAACAATAGACAGAGAACGCTTAAAAGCAAGTGCTGAATATAGAAAAGAATCGTTCTATAAAGTTTTTCCGCCAACAGTTAATAGACCCCCAAGGCAAAGTCCAACGTTACGTTGGATTTACAACCGGTGTGAGGATGGAAGAGGCGCAGTTACGCCACGAGATGTAATTGACCTTCTCAGCCGTGCAAAGCAAAAGCAGCAGGATGATTTCATGGCAAATACTGACAGCGATTCTGAATGGATTATTAGTCCATTAGCGTTGCAATATGGCTTACAAGAACTTTCAAAGAAAAAACGGTTAACATATTTAGAGGCAGAATTTCCGCATTTATGGGAAAATATCGAAAAGTTCATTGGCGGCAAGTCGGAGTATACTGAATCTGCAATGCAAAAAATTCAAGGTAAAGACTGGAAAAAAATTAGTGATGATCTTGTCTCTATTGGCCTATTTAAAAAAATTACTCGTGAAGGGAAAACCGTTTTTTGGGTGCCTCGTCTTTATCGTCAGGGGTTGGAACTGACACAAGGAAAAGAAGAATGATTACGTCTGAATATTAAAATTTGCGAAGTCAGTAAGCTTCAGAATATTGATAATGCCCGGCGATCAATGACAAAGTTTTTCAGTAGATAAATGCACCGAATAACTAAAAAAATGCCTTAACCCTCTTCAAATCTGCTGATCTTTTAGGTCTTGGCCAGATGGCTGATAATGTTAGGAAGAAACTCCATCCCGAAGGAATCGTTTCATTCATCATTGACCGCAATATCAATTACACCAATGTCTGTATCAACAAGTGCAAATTCTACGCATTCTATAGAAATGAAGAAGATCCTGAGGCGTATGTTCTAAGCAGACGAAAACTCTTCAATAAGATAAAGGAGACCATCGCGCGGCGGGACGCAGATATTGATACAGGGGGGCTTCATCACAAACTTGATATTGATTGCTATGTTGACCTTCTGAAGAGCATTTAAAGAGAGATTCCCAATTCACATTCAGTAAATGCATGGGGTCAGATTCCAAAGTTTATACTATGCTATCTTATTTCAGAATGTGGGAGTTTATTAATTTTCGCGCTTTGCGCGTGCGCGTGGATTGAAACTAAAGACTGATAAATTCGCTCTTCCTTGTTAATGTGTCAAAAACCATAACGGTCGCTTTCCCCATGAAGCCGTGCGATGTCCCCGGGTTCAGAACAAGCGTATCACCCGCCTTCTTGCTTATGTATTCATGCGTGTGCCCGCACATGACAACATCATATTTTCCGCATTCAATAAGCGAATTCTTCAGTTGCCACTCTGTACCGTGGTAGCAGGCAAATTTTAAACCATCCTCTTCAAACTCGTAGAAATCGCCCTTTATATCGCCGCCGATAGTGTTAAAGGCGTTAATCAGCCTGAATTTGTCGCCGTCATTATTACCGAATATGCCTGTCAGTTTCAGCCCTTTAAATGCCAGGACAGAGTTAGGGTTTACATAATCGCCAAGATGAATTACCAGGTCAACCTTATTATCTTTAAAGACCTTCACGCTCTTTTTTATATTCTCCAGATGGTCATGTGAATCCGAGATCAATCCTATCTTCATAACGCAGTCTGCTCCTTTATTAGATCACCTTGTCAGCTTGTAGATTATAAACTCTTCAAATACCTTTTTCTTGCGTGCTAAGGTCGTATGCCTCCAGCCAAGTTCAACTGATATATTTAATATCTTATCAGGATCTGCGATTGATGAATAGATCATCTGCACGTATCCGTTCGCTTTAAGGTGCTTTTTCGCGTCCGTAAAAAATCTCTTCGCAAGCGTTTTGTTATGGTCAAAGAGCGCATGGTCGAAATACGTCTTTACAAAACCTTTAAGATACGGCGGAGTGAAGAGGATTATATCAAACCTCCCATCTTTGCTCAGAGGAGAGAAGAGGTCGCCCTGCAAGACTGAAACCCTCTCCTCTACGCCGTTGAGTTCCGCGTTCCTTTTCGCACATTTCACTGCCTCGGGATTAATATCAACCGCAACAACCCTGCATCCTCTTTGAGCTGCTGTAATTGCCTGAATCCCGGAGCCTGTCCCCATATCCAGCACTTTATCTTCAGGCGAGGCATTTATGTGCCTTGCCATAAATTCGCTTGTAATGTAATATCTCGGATTAAAGACCTCCTCGGAGATCTCAAATGCCTTCCCATGAACACTGACTCTGTGAGGGCCGTACTTCTGGATATTCCTGATGCACCATACTCCAAATCGCTGTTTCAGGTTATTAAACATCCTTATTACTTAGCAGGCTAAAACTTGTAGATGACCATTCCTGTAAGGAGCTTCGGATAAAAGTAGGTTGATTTAGGCGGCATTCTTTCGCCTGCGAGGGCAACTTCTTTGACATCATGAATCCTTGTTGGATTCAGAAAGAAGACCGCCTCGAAGGAGCCCTTCCTGGCCCTTTCAACGGCAATATTGGCGTCCATCTCATATTCATAATGCTCTATATTTAACAGCTTCTCAAATATCAGCTTGTGAAGCACCGTAACATCAAGGCCTCTTAAGCACTCCGGCATCTCTAAATCCATTTTCAATCCGTTAACTGAGAGAGCGTAATAGTTATTTGAGTTTGTAAGGAACATGCCGAATGAGTGCGCCTTCTTTTGCATCGCCTCAAACATCTGATGCCGCGTCTCTTCTTCGGATACGCCGGGCGCGCTTATCTTCTGTATGTCAAAATATTTCTTGAGAGTCTCTTTTATGTTGATGTTTGAATCCACTTCAACTATCCTGTGCGTTGGAAGGAGCGTCAATCCGTCGTCTTCCATGTTTGCAAGAAACATCAGTGTGTAATTAAAAGGCTCACTTCCTGTCTTAGCAAGCCCTTTCTCCTCCATCTCTTTCTTGAACTTCAGAGAGGTCTCATACCGGTGATGGCCGTCAGCAATAAAGATATCCTTATCCGACATCTCTTTTTTTATTGTTTCAATCGCTGTTCTGCCGCTTATCTTCCAAAGGCGGTGCAAAAAACCGTCTCCGTTCTTTGCTTCAATAAACGGTTTTTCTCTGGCAATATTTTCAAGGATAGATGAAGTGCGTTTTTCAACACTGCTGTAGAGAGAGAAGATAGGGCTGGTATTTGCCTGACAATATCTGAGTATATTAAGCCTGTCTGACTTCGGTTTTGAGTAGGTCATTTCGTGGGGATGAATCCTGCCTGTTCCCAGCTCTTCGATCTTTACCGCGCCTAAAACCCCTCTCGTCTTTTTCGGCTGGCTGTTTATCACATAGCTTATCTCATAACAATAGAACGAGGGTTCCTGATCGCGTATTAAAGCGCCTTCTTCAAGCCAGTTCGAGAGATGTTTTGAGGCCCTTGTATACCGGTTTTCATTCTCGTTATCATCGTCGCTGTCCTTGCCGAAATCAATGCGGATAATATTGCGGGGATCTTTTTTGTAAAGTTCTTCTTTATGCTCAGGCGTGATCACATCGTAAGGCGGCGCCGTTACAAGCCCGGCATTCACCTTCTCAGGATTGTACAGTATGCCTTTAAATGGAATTACTTCAGCCATAATGAGATTACCGGTTGTTAACAGATTTCAGCGGGAAACGCTAAGTATGTTAACATTGAGTATCCGTAAATTTCAAACTGCTGATACGGCAAAGCTATCTATATATGAAGGCGTAATTAAAGACGCCAGGAGGCATTCAATAATGAAAAAGATTGAGATCAAAAAGGTTGTGAGAGAGTCATACGGCAGGATAGCAAAAGAGCAAAAAGGCTGCGGATGCGGTACCTGTGGCCCGGACGCCAGGGAATTTGCAAAAGGTATAGGTTATTCGGAGAAAGAATTAAATGTCATTCCTGTTGATGCCAACTTGGGCCTTAGCTGCGGGAACCCGACAGCATTGGCGAGCCTTAAAAAAGGCGAGACGGTTCTTGATCTCGGCTCAGGCGCGGGCTTTGACTCTTTTTTGGCTGCGAAGAATGTCGGTAAGTCCGGCAAGGTGATCGGTGTGGATATGACACCTGAGATGATCGAGAAGGCAAGAGAGAATGCCCTTAAAGGAAAATACTTGAATGTGGATTTCAGGCTCGGCGAGATAGAGAATATCCCTGCCGGAGACAGAACAGCGGATGTTGTTATTTCCAATTGCGTCATCAATCTATCATCTGATAAAGAAAGGGTCTTCCATGAGATCAAGAGGGTTTTAAAACCCGGCGGCAGGATTGCGATATCGGATATCGCCCTTAAGAAAAGTCTTCCGAGAAAAATTCAGAAGAGCATGGAGGCTTATATCGGCTGTGTAGGCGGAGCAGTGCTTGTTGAAGATTATAAAAAATTAGTGCAGGGAGCGGGATTTAAGAATGTCAAAATAACCGTCAAAGGAACTTCCGCCTGCATTGACCCGGACACAAAAGACCCTATAGGCAGGGCTATTTTAGACAGCCTGAAGAAAGATGAATCCCTCGATGATTACGTGGTCAGCGTTTATATTGAAGGACGGAAATGAGGGAATACGATGGGACTGCAATGTTAAGGATTAATAAAAGCAATAACGAACGAAGCGAGTGGGAACGTAGTATCTATCTGCATAGTTCGGCGGCATGGTCTTTAGCACCCAACTTCGCACGATTCCCTGAGTAGTTTCAAGAACGCTGGATTCATGTCTTCTGACCGTGTGACCCTGAACCAATGCCTGTGGCACCTACCCCCAAAATACTCGATCTTCATCAAGGTGGGGTGTTTTCTTGGCTTCCATAGGCACAACGCGACGTCTATCCAGTTTTTGCGGATGACAACCAAGGCAAATCGGCGTTTCAAATGAAATATGATTCCGGTCTTCTGCGCGTATACGGTAACTTGGCCGCACGAAGTAACAAGGTTCCTGAATTCCTTGTACAGTTGTCTTGCTGATTTCGATTTCCCTATCCAGTGTTCGCCAATCTTGTAGCGTCCGCATGAATGGGTGTGATTGGGGCGCAAGAATCGATGCCCGCACTTTGGGCATTTCCACATTTCTTTGCTCTTATTGTACATTTTGAAGCCCAACAGTTATTTTTATGCTTACCCCACTTTTTGGAAAATTATAGCCCTGCAAATGAAAATAATCAAACATTTTTATAAAAAAGAAGATGCAGATATTCCATTTTTCAGGTAAAATTAAAGCGTAGAGCGGGAAGATTTTTAATGATGTTAACGTCAAATTTCGGATTGCGCTCAAGACGGCACTAAAACTACCACCCCTACCCCTCCTTAACAAAGGAGGGGAGTTTATATCTAACAAATGGGAGATATATTAATGAAAAGGATTTTATTAATTAGCTGCTGTTTAATTTTATCTGTCTGCTGCATGCTGTTTATCCCCTCATGTTCAAAAGAGAAACCGCGGCAAGCGTTAAAAAGCATGACCGTTCCTGTAACGGTTGCCCCCGTAATTAAGAAAGATGTTCCCGTGCAGATTCATGCCATCGGCAATGTGGAAGCCTACTCAACGGTTGGGATTAAATCTCAGGTGGGCGGGACGCTAATGCGCGTCCATTTTAAGGAAGGCCAGGACGTGAAGAAAGGCGATCTTCTATTCACCATTGATCCCCGTCCTTACGAAACCGCGCTGAAACAGGCGGAAGCAAACCTTGCTAAAGAGACTGCGCAACTGGAAAATGCACGTGTGCAAGTGAGCCGATATGAAGACCTTGTGAAAAAAGGCTATGTTGCGCAGGAACAATATGATCAGATACGCACAAACTCTGCTGCCCTTGAAGCCGCGGTGAGCGCGGATAAGGCTGCTCTTGAGAATGCACAGCTTCAATTGAAATACTGCTCTATTTCCTCTCCGCTTTCAGGCCGGACGGGAAGCCTAATCTCTTACGAGGGTAATCTTATCAAGGCCAATGCGGACAGCTCCATGGTGGTTATCAATCAGATCCAGCCCATCTATGTGGTTTTTTCAATTCCTGATAAGTCCCTATCTGAAATCAAAAAATATATGGCTGCAGGAAAGGTTAAAGTCGAGGCTGTTATTGGAAAGGATAACGCCAACCCTGCAGTGGGTGTACTTACTTTTGTGGACAATGCCGTGGATCCCGCGACCGGGACTATTAAATTAAAGGCAACTTTTGCCAATCAGGAAAAAAGGCTCTGGCCGGGATTGTTCGTGAGCGTTAATGTGATATTCACCACTCAGACCGATGCGATAGTTCTTCCCTCGCAGGCGGTCCAGACGGGACAGCAGGGGCAGTATATATTTGTTGTAAAAGATGATCTTACTGTTGAACAGCTTCCTGTTGAAGTTGACAGGACGATCAATGACGAAGCTGTTATCGCAGCCGGCCTTAAGGGAGATGAAAAAGTTGTGACAGACGGACAACTCCGTCTTGTGCCGGGAGCAAAAGTGGAAATAAAAAATACTGAAGGCAACAAATAAGGCAATTCATCCACAGATTTCACAGATGATATAGATTAACAACACAACGCAATAAAAAATCTGCGTAAATCTGAGTAATCTGCGGATTAACAATTTAAGAAAATGAACATCTCAGAGCTTTTCATAAAACGGCCGATCATGACCAGCCTCGTTATGCTGGCTGTGATGATATTCGGTATTTTTGCATATCGTTTGCTTCCGGTAAATGATCTGCCGACTATTGACTTCCCGACAATTCAGGTGACCTCCAATCTGCCGGGCGCCAGTCCGGAGACTATGGCAAGCGCCGTTGCTACTCCTCTTGAGAGACAGTTTTCGACCATATCCGGTGTTGATTCCATGACCTCTACAAATGGCCAGGGCGTCTCGATTATCACCCTTCAGTTCAGTCTGGATCGCAACATAGACGCCGCTGCTCAGGATGTACAGGCGGCTATCTCCAAAGCCGCGCGCCAGCTGCCTCAGGATATGCCTAATCCGCCTTCATATCAGAAGGTCAATCCCGCTGATTCACCGGTGCTCTATCTCGCCCTCAGTTCGCCTGCAATGCCTCTTTCGCAGGTGAACGAATATGCTGACACTATTATTTCACCGCGCATCTCGATGATAAAGGGAGTGGCTCAGGTTTTAGTCTATGGCTCTCAAAAATACGCTGTGAGGGTACAGCTCGACCCGATGGCTCTGGCATACAGGAAGATCGGCATTGATGAAGTGGCCGCGGCGCTGGCGAGATGGAATGTGAACCTGCCAACGGGAGGGCTGCAGGGAGAGCGGCAGGCATTCACTATACAGGCATCCGGACAGCTTTATAACGCAGAGGCGTTTAAACCGATGATAGTCTCATACCGGAACAACTCGCCAGTGCGACTGCAGGACATTGCTAAAGTGACTGACAGTGTTGAGAATGACAAGATCGCCGCCTGGTACAATGCCGAAGGCAAATCTACACGCGCCATTGTTCTCGCGATCCAGAGGCAGCCCGGCACGAATACAATCGAGGTTGTAGACAGCATAAAGAGACAACTGCCCGATTTCCGCAAACAGCTTCCCTCATCAGTTCAGATGAACACTCTCTTTGACCGCTCGGAGTCCATACGCGCTTCTGTAACAGATGTTAAGTTCACGCTGCTGCTTACCATCGCCCTTGTTATTCTCGTGATCTTTCTCTTTCTGCGCAATGTGTCAGCCACGGTTATCCCGAGCCTTGCACTGCCGCTCTCTATTGTCGGTACGTTTGCCGCGATGTATGTACTAAATTTCTCAGTGAACAATATAACGCTGATGGCATTGACCCTCTCTGTCGGTTTTGTAGTGGACGACGCCATTGTCATGCTCGAAAATATAGTCCGCCATATGGAGCACGGAGAAAAGCCGATGGATGCCGCGTTAAGGGGCTCAAAGGAGATAGGCTTCACGATCCTCTCCATGACGTTGTCTCTTGTCGCGGTCTTTATCCCCGTCCTCTTTATGGGAGGAATGCTCGGAAGGATGCTCCACGAGTTTGCCGTTACCATCACATTTGCGATCCTTATTTCAGGCGTTGTTTCCCTGACGCTCACGCCCATGCTGGGCAGCCGTTTTCTCAAACCTCATGCTGAAGCGAAGCACGGGCGCTTGTATAACATGATGGAGCGGTTCTTTGACGGCATGCGAAATCTTTACGAGCACACACTCAAAGTTACGCTCCGTTATCGCCGCGCAACTGTTTTCGTGACCCTTATTATGACCGCGGCTACGATATGGCTTTTTATAATCATGCCGACGGGACTTCTGCCGCCTGATGACATAGGCGGGATCATCGGCATCACCGAAGGAGCGCAGGGCGTCTCCTTTGAGGAGATGAAGAGGCACCAGAAGCAGCTTGCCGATATCGTGCTTCAGGATCCAAATGTTGAGGCCTTCATGTCAGCAGTCGGCGCAGGGGGCTCAAGAGTAGCATCGAACGGTGGTTTCATGTTCATGAAACTGAAATCCCGGCATGATCGGAAGATGAATGCCGATCAGATCATTCAGGGGCTCAGGCCAAAGGTCATGAGCGTCCCGGGGATTTTTATGTTCATGCAGAACCCTCCGCCTATCCGTCTTGAGGCGACTATCTCCAAGGCTCAGTACCAGTTCGTTCTGCAGAGCCCTGATACTGAAGAGCTTTACAGAAATGCTGCCGCGTTCGAATCGAAATTGCGCGGGCTTCCGATGCTTCAGGATGTGACAAGCGACCTGCAGATCAAGAATCCGCAGGTTAATCTTGAAATAGAGCGTGACCGCGCCGCATCCCTTGGCGTCACGGCGCAGCAATTGGAGGATTCTTTATACTCAGCGTACGGCACGAGGCAGGTCTCAACTATTTACTCACCGGCAAATCAGTATAAAGTTATTATGGAACTTGAGCCTATGTATCAAACGGATCCTTCAGCGCTCGGCCTGTTATATCTGCGTTCAAGCACAAATCAACTGGTGCCGCTCTCGTCTTTGGCAACATTAAAAAAAGGGCTCGGCCCTTTGTCAATCAACCATCTGGGGCAGATAACTTCAGTGACAGTCTCTTTCAATCTTAAACCGGGCGCTCCGCTCGGTGACGCGGTAAAAGCGATAGAGAAGGAAGCAGCGTCCCTGCCCGCATCCATAACTACCGGATTTCAGGGGACGGCGCAGGTCTACCAGGCCTCAACAAAAGGCCTCGCCATGCTTTTGATCCTCGCGATAGTTGTAATTTATATCGTGCTCGGTATTCTTTATGAGAGCTATATTCATCCGCTGACCATCCTCTCAGGGCTCCCCGCAGCGGGTTTCGGCGCGCTGATAACCCTGCTTATCTTTGGCAAGGATCTTAACCTCTATTCATTTGTTGGTATAATTATGCTTGTCGGTATTGTGAAGAAGAATGCCATCATGATGATCGACTTTGCACTGGAGGCAGAGCGCACGGGGCACAAAAGTCCAATTGATGCGATATATGAAGGGGCGCTCGTACGTTTCAGGCCTATAATGATGACCACAATGGCTGCGCTAATGGGCACCCTGCCCATAGCGATCGGGGTCGGCGCCAGCGGAGATTCACGCCGTTCTCTCGGTCTTGCGGTAGTCGGGGGTCTCGTTGTTTCTCAGTTGCTGACGCTATATATAACGCCGGTGGTTTATTACTATATGGATAAATTCCAGGAGAAGGTGGGCCGGAGGATAAAGACGCTGAAGGGGGAAAAGGTTCAAACCGTTTAAGCCGTTTGAACTTCTTGAACTGTTTGAACGATTTGAACCATTTCGTTAGAAACATTTTTTTTAGGAGGGTTATTATGCAAAAGATAAGCGCGCTTATTTTATTTTTAATATTTGCATCAATCTCTAATGTTAGGGCAGAGGAGATAATAAAGAAAGGAGAGAATCTCAGCCTCCAGCGATGCGTTGAGATCAGCCTTATGCGGCAGCCGGATATCATTGCCGCGTCAAGCGCTGTTAATGCAAACCGGAGCAGAGTTGGACAGTTGCGGGCAGATTATTATCCGCAGATAGACTTGGCATCCTCCTACAGCAGGAGCGATTCTGTTGATCAATATACGAACGGGGTCACTCTAAAACAGAACATCTTTGACTTTGGAAAAAGATCGGAGCAGGTGCAGATACAAAACCTGAATCTTGATTCATCACGTTCGGATCTTAAAAATGTATCCGCACAGGTGATCCTGAACGTCAATCAGGCATATTACGGGGTATTAAAGGCCATGCGGAACAGGGACGTAGCAGAAGAATCGGTAAAGCAGTTCCTTCAGCATCTTGAACAGGCAAAAGGATTTTATAAGTTCGGCACAAAACCTAAATTCGATGTTACAAAGGCAGAGGTGGACCTGAGCAATTCCAAGCTGAACTTAATTAAAACAATGAACGCGCTCAAAATTGCGGTCGCGACACTAAACAATGCCATGGGCGTTCCGGATGCGCCTGAATATGATATCGAAGATAACCTTTCTTATCAGGCAGTCGGCATAACCTTTGAAGACGCGATCGTGACAGCGTATAAGAACAGGCCTGACCTTGAATCCGTTATTTTTAAGAAGCAGGCGGCTGAAAGATCTATCGTACTTGCAAAAAAGGGATACTATCCCGCATTGACCGGCAACGCGTCTTATAACTGGACAGGAGAAGAGCCTCCTCTCAATGAAGGATGGAATGTCGGGGCAACCTTATCTTTTCCAATATTCAGCGGCTTCCTGACAAAGCATCAGGTGGAAGAGGCAAGGGCAAATCTGAATGTCCTGAGCGCAAATGAAGAGTCCTTAAAACAGGCCGTATTTCTTGATGTTCAGCAGACATATCTGAATCTCAAAGACGCGGAAGAGAGGATCCCGGCTGCTGAACTGGTTGTGCGGCAGGCAGAGGAAAACCTTGAGCTTGCAAGCGGCAGGTACGCGGCAGGCGTGGGAAATCCAATCGAAGTTACTGACGCGCAGGTGAGCCTGAGCAACGCTAAGACTTCATATATTGAGGCGCTTTACGATTACAGGGTTTCACAGGCAAGCCTTGAGAAAGCAATGGGGATCAGATGAAGAAGATATTCATAGGAATTCTAACAGCGGCTCTGATTGGGGTTGCAGCATTCTATTTATTCAGGGGCGATAAGGATGAGATGAATTTCAGGACTGAGAAAGCCGCAAGAGGCGATATCGTATCGGCGATTACCGCATCGGGCGCGGTAAATGCGGTGACAACAGTCCTTGTCGGAACGCAGGTCTCCGGCACAGTAAAAAATATATATGTTGATTTCAATTCAATAGTAAAACAGGGGGAGGTCATAGCGCAGATTGACCCTGCCCTTTTTGAGGCGCAGGTGGCTCAGGCAAAGGCGAACCTCCTTGCGGCAAAGGCGAACGTGGAAAAGGCTGAGATTGCGCGCATAGATGCGGAAAGGACTCTTAACAGGCAGAAGGAGCTCTTTGCCAAGAACCTGATAGCGAAGAGCGATCTTGACTCTGCCGGGACAGCCTATGATGCAGCCGTTGCGCAAGTGAGCGCTGCAAAGGCGCAGATGGCTCAGACAGAGGCTGCCTTAAAGATAACAGAGACGAACCTGAGATATACGAGGATCATCTCCCCTGTGAACGGAACCGTTGTCTCCAGAAGCGTTGATGTTGGCCAGACCGTTGCAGCCAGCTTCCAGACACCCACACTCTTCACCATCGCGCAGGACCTTACCAAGATGCAGGTTGACAGCAGCGTTGTCGAGGCTGATATAGGGAAGATAGAGGTGGGACAGCCTGTTGAATTCAATGTTGACGCCTATCCTGACAGCCCCTTCAAAGGCACTGTATCCGAGATAAGGAACGCGCCGATAACTGTCCAGAACGTAGTCACCTACGATGTGGTGGTCAAGGTTGATAATCCTGAACTGAAGCTCAAGCCCGGCATGACGGCAAATGTATCAATTATCGTATCAAGCAAGAGCAATGTGCTTAAGATACCGAACGCGGCGCTCCGCTTCAAGCCGTCTGACAAGCAAACGAAAAATGAGAAGAGTGAGAAGGGGAGCGGGATATGGGTAATTGAGAACAAGGAATTGAAACGAGTCGCGGTTACCACGGGCATCAGCGACGGTGCGTATACAGAACTGCTCTCAGGTGAGATCAAAGAAGGAGAGGAACTGATCGTGGATACTGTTTCAAAACCTAAAAACCAGTCCCAGCAGTCAGCGCCCCGTATGCGCTTCTGATATGCCTCTCATCGAAACACATGAGGTCGCCAAGACATACAGCCTCGGCGATATAGCCTTAAATGCCCTCAGTAATGTTTCGCTCAGCATTGATAAGGGTGAATTCATAGCTATCATGGGGCCCTCCGGTTCAGGCAAGTCTACTTTCATGAATATCCTTGGATGTCTTGACAGGCCCTCAGGAGGCAGGTATCTACTTGAAGGAATTGATGTGGCAAATATGAAGAGGGATGAACTTGCGTCAGTGCGGAACAAAAAGATAGGCTTTGTTTTTCAGGGTTTTAATCTGCTGCCGAGGACTTCTGCCATAGAGAACATTGAACTGCCGCTGCTCTATAACGGCGTTTCTCCAAAGGAGAGGAGAGAACGCGCGGCAGCAGCCCTCGCAGCGGTCGGGCTTTCCGGCAGGGAAGAGCACCATCCGAACCAGCTCTCAGGAGGCCAGCAGCAGAGGGTTGCCATTGCAAGAGCGCTCGTAAATAATGCCCCGTTAATTCTTGCGGATGAGCCGACCGGAAACCTTGACACAAAGACAAGCGCCGAAATAATGGATTTTTTTGTGAGACTGAATACTGAATCCGACATAACAATAATACTCATAACCCATGAGGCGGATATAGCCGCATACAGCAAAAGGATAATAAGATTTCTGGACGGACGGGTTTTGAGTGATGAACGAAAAAGCTCATAGCTGATAGCTCATAGCTCATAGTTCATAGTAAAAATGATCAATATCACCTCGACATTAAAGATATCTTTGCGAGCGCTGAGGGTAAATAAGATGCGCTCTGCCCTTACGATGCTCGGAGTTATCATAGGCGTAGGCGCTGTTATCGCCATGCTTGCAGTAGGCGCAGGCGCAAGCAGGCAGATTGAAGAGCAGATAGCGAGTATAGGGAGCAATCTCATCATGGTTGTCCCCGGCGCCACTTCAGCGGGCGGCGTAAGGTTTGGCTCCGGCACGCAGTCAACGCTTTCCCTTGATGACGCGGAAGCCATACAAAAAGAAGCTTCCGGAGTATCGTATGTTGCCCCGGTTCACAGCGGCACTGCCCAAGTCGTTTACGGCAGCCAGAACTGGTCCACCGGCATCACCGGCACAACAGCAAATATGCTATTTGTGAGAGACTGGCCCTTGTCTGCGGGAAGGCCTTTTACAGAGCAGGATGTTAAAAGCGCGTCAAAGGTATGCCTGATAGGTCAGACAATCGTTGATAACCTCTTCGGTGGGATAAACCCGATCGGGCAGGTCATAAGGATAAAGAACCTCCCATTCACTGTCATCGGTGTCCTTGAGGCAAAGGGTCAGGACTTCGGAGGGCATGATCAGGACGACACCATTTATGTTCCTATAACAACATCACAGAAGAAACTCTTCGGCACGCCGTTTCCAGGCATGGTGAGGATGATCATGGTAAAGGCAAAAAGCGCTGAAGAACTCGACACAGCCCAGTCGCAGATAAACGAACTGCTGAGGCAGAGACATCATATAGGGCAAAAACAGGAGAATGATTTTACGGTAAGAAATCTAACACAGATGCTGAAGATGGCTGAAGAGTCCACAAAGGTCATGACTATATTATTGGGTGCGATAGCGTCTGTATCCCTGCTCGTAGGAGGGATCGGGATCATGAACATCATGCTCGTATCGGTCACAGAGAGGACGCGGGAGATAGGCATAAGAATGGCGATAGGGGCCAAGGCATGGGACATAAGGCTTCAATTTATAATCGAGGCGCTCACGCTCTCATTCATCGGTGGCGTTATAGGCATCGCAGCGGGGATATCAACCGCCGAAATATTATCGAGCCTTGCCGGATGGACTGTAACAGTAACCCCTTTTTCGATCCTCCTCGCGTTCGTCTTTTCCGGGCTGGTCGGGATATTTTTCGGATTTTACCCTGCTTACAAAGCTTCTCTGCTTGATCCTATAGACGCGTTGAGGTATGAATAGGTTTATCTATTTAATTTTGCGGCAAGGAAGCTTCCAATCAAAGCCCCAAGGGAATCAGCAACAACATCACCGATTGAAGCGATCCTGCCGGGCACATAATACTGGTGAATCTCGTCGCTTACTCCATAAATGACCGCAAAAACTAACGAGATCAGAAGAATGTGTTTCCTTAAACCGCTTTTCAAGAAAGAGAAGTAGAGCAAAATAGCAAGCATAAAATAAACAATGGTGTGAATAATTTTGTCTGTGCCGTGTATTAGGGGAGGCAGCAGTTGACTCTGCGAAGAAAGATAGAATATAAGCCCCATATAGCCTATGGTAATGAACCAGAGGATAACAGCCGCGGATTTATTTATCTGCCCGGCTTTCTTCATCAGTTAAATATTTCCAGCCACAGCAATATCCTGTGGAGCAGACCGCCGACAAGCACGGCAAATGGGAAGATAAATGCCGTCATCAGAAAAGCTGTTTTAGCCCCGCGCTCTTTTATTATCATAAAGAGGTTAGCAATGCACGGGATAAAGAGTGTTATGGTTACAAGGCTTACCACCACCTGCTCTGTATTGAGAAGTCCCTGCTCTTGCATGGCGAAGATCCCGGCTGAGCCGTAGTCCCGACGCAGAAAACCAATCAGGAAGGCTTCAGTTGCCTTCGCAGGCAGACCCAGAACCGTTACAACTATAGGTGATCCAAGCCTTTCAATAAGCGGAAGTATCTTTAATTTGTCCGCTGTAAAGAGTATTAATGTGCCGAGGATAAATAGGGGAACAGCTTCTTTCAGATACCACTCAATGCGCCACACTGTCTTAATGAGCACATTTGATAATTGAGGCAGCCTCAGCGGAGGCAGTTCAAGCATGAAATCAGCCCTCTGTCCGGGGATGATCTTGGCAGCCATATAGCCTACAAGTATTATCACGCCTGTTAAGACGCCCGCCCAAATAAAAAATGCCGCTATCGGCTGTTTGCCGAATATGCCGAGTATGACTCCAAGCTGGGCTGAGCACGGCACCCCGAGTGCAAGAAGAAGGGTAACGATCACCCGCTCTTTTTTTGTATCGAGTATCCTTGTTGTAAGGGTTGCCATTGTGTCGCACCCGAGACCAAGCACCATTGGAAGCACCGCCTTGCCGTTAAGCCCCATTGCCCTGAAGACTCTGTTTAGCATGGAAGCAAGGCGCGGCAGATAGCCGGAATCTTCCATAATCGAAAACGCGATAAAGAATGTGGTGGTTATGGGCAGTATTATGGCTATAGCATATGTAAGAGCCATCGTAATTATGCCGTATGGTCCGATCAGGAGCTCCTGCAAAAACTGTATGGGGACCAGCGCTGTTACCAATTTTACTGCCCACGGGTTCAGATATTTGCCGAAGATGAAATTTTCAATGAAATCTACAAGAACCCCTGCGCCTAACCTGCCGACAAATTCATACATCGCGTAGATAACGAACAAAAGAAACGGCAGTCCCAACACGGGGTCTATCGTCATTTCATCAAGAAAGCCGGCGACCCTCCTCTTTTCAGAGGCGGACTTTGTGAGTATCTTATCTGAGATGGAATCAACCGCCTTTAGTCTCTGCTGGCTGATGATATAGCTCAGAGGATGGGAATATTTTTCTGCTGCCCTGTCCCTGATTGTCTCTATAAGGCTTATGGTCTCTTCTTTGAGATTTTTAAGGAGCCAGTCCCTTAGTGTTTCATCACCTGAAAGGAGCATTAGGGCCAGCGAGCGTTTGGATATGTTGGATTCCGGCAGGAGCGGCTCTATCTCGGAAATGTATCTCTCAATATCCGGGGCGTAAGAGAAGGCAAATGATGAAACCCTGGCATGGGAGAGCACTTTTTTGAGAGAAGATATACCCTTCTTCTGGACAGCGATTGTCGAGACAACATCCACCTCTAACATTTTGCTGAAGAGATTTTCATTGATCTCTATTCCCCTGCGGTCCGCCTCATCCCTCATGTTAAGGTCAATAACAAGGGGCACTCCCATTTCAATGAGCTGAAGCGTAATTGAAAGCGCCCTCTTTAT